>JBBQVR010000086.1:0-14836 GCA_038211355.1 Rhodobacterales bacterium
GAGCTTATCCGCCTTTTGACCGACGAGCATGGGATTCCGTTTGACGAAGCGCTGACGATTGCCCGGGCCTGTCTGGGGTATACCAACCACACGTTGTTGCCGGAAGCTCTTGAAAAGTGGGCGACTTTCACCTTTGGCAACGTGCTGCCGCGCCACATGCAGATTGTCGAAAAGATCGACAGCTGGCACCGCCGCGCCTATCCGAACCGCCCGCACTATGTGGGGATCGTGAAGCATCAGGAAGTGCGGATGGGCGAACTTGCCTTCATCATGAGCCACAAGGTCAACGGCGTCTCGGCGCTGCACACTGATCTGGTCAAGCAGAACCTTTTCCCCGAACTGAACCGTCTTCACCCCGGCCGCATCGTCAACCAGACCAACGGCGTGACCCCCCGGCGCTGGTTGAAGATGGCGAACAAGCCGCTGGCGGGCCTGATCACCGATACCATCGGCGAAGGCTGGGAGGCGGACCTTGACCGCTTGCGCGCGCTTGAACCGCATGTCGAAGATGCAGGCTTTCGCGCGGCGTTTGCGGCGGCCAAGCGCGTCAACAAGGTGCAGTTGTCGAACTGGGCCGGGGCCGAACTGGGCGTGCAGATCAGCCCGGACGCGCTTTTCGATGTGCAGATCAAGCGGATTCACGAATACAAGCGCCAGCTGCTGAACATTCTGGAAACCATCGCGCATTGGAACAAGATCCGGGCCAACCCCAAGGGCCCATGGGTGCCGCGTGTGCGGGTGTTTGGTGGCAAGGCGGCGCCCGGCTATGCGGTTGCCAAGGAAATCATCAGGCTTATCAATGACGTGGCGGTGGTTGTTAACAGCGATCCGGTCACGGGTGACCTGCTGAAGATCATTTACCCACCAAATTACAACGTCAGCATGGCGGAACGGGTGATCCCGGCCTCAGACCTGTCCGAACAGATCTCGACCGCCGGGAAAGAGGCCAGCGGCACCGGCAACATGAAGTTCATGATGAACGGCGCGCCGACGATCGGCACGCTCGACGGCGCGAATGTTGAGATATTGCAAGAGGTTGGGGCCGAGAACTTCTTCCTTTTCGGCCTGACGGCCGAGGAGGTGACCAAGCGGCGTGAAGATCCTGACCACTCCAAGAAAGCCATCGAGTCCAGCCAGCCCCTGCAAGACGTGTTGCAGATGATCGCCGAGGGACTTTTCAGTCCCGAGGAGCCGGACCGTTACCACGGGCTGGTGCACCGGGTCTGGCATCATGACTATTTCCTGGTGGCGGCCGATTTCGACGCCTACCACGCAGCCCAAGGTGAGGTGGACCGCGCCTACGCCGACCCGGACCGCTGGTGGCGGATGGCGGCCTTGAACACGGCGCGCAGTGGGTTCTTCTCATCTGACCGCACGATCCGCAGCTATATGGACGAGATCTGGCAAGCAACATCCGCGCTCTGACGCGCTTTCGGGGAGGAAAGCATGGCTGAGACGACATTGGACCAAGGGACCGCCGAGGCAATTGCCGGCGGCTGGCATGGCGACCCGTTTGCCGTTCTGGGGCCGCAAAAGCGGGCCAAGGGATGGGAGATCACGGCCTTTGTGCCGGGGGCAGACCGGCTGTGGGTGATGACCGGCAAGACCGAGACGGAGGCGGTGCCTTACCCCGGTATCCCCGGCCTTTTCACCCACCAGATGCCGCGCAAGGCCAGCTACAAGTTCCGCGCGGAAGGCTTTGGTACAGCTTGGGAATTCGATGATCCCTACCGCTTTGGCCCCGTGCTGGGCGAGATGGATGAATACCTGCTGGGCGAAGGCACGCACCGCCGCCTGTGGCAGGTGCTTGGCGCGCATCCCCTCACGCATGAGGGGGTTGAGGGCGTCCATTTTGCCGTCTGGGCCCCGAATGCCGAACGGGTGTCGGTCGTCGGCGATTTCAACGTCTGGGACGGCCGCCGCAACCCGATGCGCCGCCGGGGTGCGACGGGTGTGTGGGAGGTGTTCCTGCCGGGTCTGGGTGAGGGCACGACCTACAAATATGAGATCAAGGGCCCGCATGGTGCCGTGCTGCCGCTGAAGGCTGATCCGGTTGGCTTCGGGTCTGAACATCCGCCCGCAAATGCCAGTGTGGTCAGGAAGATCGGCGGCGAGTGGCATGACGGCGACTGGATGGGCACCCGCGCCGCAGCCCATTCCATCGACGCAGCCATCAGCGTCTATGAGGTGCATCTGGGGTCGTGGCGTCGTGCGCCGGGGAACCGGATGCTGTCCTATCTTGAGCTGGCCGAACAGCTGGTCGATTACGCCGCCGACATGGGCTTTACTCATATCGAGCTGCTGCCGATCAGCGAGTTTCCCTTTGACGGATCATGGGGGTATCAGCCGGTAGGCATGTTCGCCCCCACCATCCGCCACGGCACCCCGACCGAGTTTCGCGCCTTTGTCGATGCGGCGCACCGCAAGGGGGTTGGGATCATCCTTGACTGGGTGCCGGGCCATTTCCCGACCGATGCGCATGGGTTGGGCCAGTTCGACGGCACCTCGCTTTACGAACATCAAGACCCGCGTGAGGGGTTCCATCAAGACTGGAACACCCTGATCTACAACTATGGCCGGGTGGAGGTTAAGAATTACCTTGTCTCTAACGCCCTGTATTGGCTGGAGGAATACCACGTTGATGCCCTGCGGGTCGATGCCGTGGCCAGCATGCTGTACCGCGACTACAGCCGCAAATCGGGCGAATGGGTCCCGAACCGCGACGGCGGGCGTGAGAATTATGAGGCGATCGACGTTCTGCGCACGACGAACATCACCGCTTACGGCGAAGTGCCGGGAATCATGACGATTGCCGAGGAATCGACCGCCTTTCCCGGTGTGTCGCGCCCGGCGAACTGGGGGGGGCTTGGGTTCGGCTTCAAGTGGAACATGGGGTGGATGAACGACACCCTGAAATACATGCAGACCGACCCGCTTTACCGCAAGTATCACCATCACCAGATGACCTTTGGGATGGTTTACGCCTGGTCAGAAAACTATGTGCTGCCGATCAGCCATGATGAGGTTGTGCATGGCAAAGGCAGCATGCTGTCGAAGATGCCGGGCACCGCGTGGGAAAAGTTCGCCAACCTGCGGGCCTATTACGGGTTCATGTGGGCGCATCCGGGCAAGAAACTCTTGTTCATGGGGCAAGAGTTTGCCCAAGGCGCCGAATGGAACCACAACCAGAGCCTTGACTGGCATCAGCTTGATATTGCGGAACATAAGGGCATGCAGCGGCTGGTGCGCGACCTGAACCGCGTCTACCGCGATGTGCCTGCGCTGCATGTGAACGACTGCCGCCCCGAGGGCTTTGACTGGATCGAGAGCAACGATGCTGATGCCGGGGTGTTTTCCTTTGTCCGCAAAGGGGCTGCGGGCGACAAGCCGGTGGTGGCCGTCATCAACATGACCCCGCTTGGGCGGACCTATCGCCTTGGCCTGCCTGTCGCGGGCCAGTGGCGCGAACTGCTGAACACCGACGCCGAGGCTTATGGCGGGGGCAACCGTGGCAACCTAGGGGGGGTGACCACGGAAAAGACCCCCTGGCACGGACAGACGCAATCGGCGCTTGTCACGCTGCCGCCGCTGTCGGCACTCTACCTGATACAGGACTGAAGTCTGGCGGCACTGTCGCCCATCCGGGGAGGGATGAGAATGATACCAAGACCGAACCAGCGCCTATCGTCTCAGGCCATGGCGTTTGTGCTTGCAGGGGGGCGCGGCAGCCGGTTGAAAGAGTTGACTGATCGGCGGGCGAAACCGGCGGTCTATTTCGGCGGCAAGACCCGGATCATCGACTTTGCGCTGTCCAACGCGGTGAACAGCGGCATCCGAAAGATGGCAATTGCGACGCAGTACAAGGCGCACAGCCTGATCCGCCATTGCCAGCGCGGCTGGAACTTCTTTCGGGCGGAACGGAACGAATACCTTGATATCCTGCCCGCATCCCAGCGGATGGACGAACTGAACTGGTATCGCGGCACGGCCGATGCGGTGGCGCAGAATATCGACATCATCGACAGCTATGGCATTCAGTATGCGATCATCCTGGCGGGCGATCATATCTACAAGATGGACTATGAGGTGATGCTGCGCCAGCACGTCGAGGCCGGGGCCGATGTGACGATCGGCTGCCTGACGGTGCCGCGCATGGAGGCGACGGCCTTTGGCGTGATGCATGTCGACAAGAACATGCGGATCACCGATTTCCTGGAAAAGCCAAAGGACCCGCCGTCCATTCCCGGCGATCCGGACCATGCGCTGGCGTCAATGGGGATCTATATCTTTGACTGGGCCTTCCTGCGGGACCTGTTGCTTCGCGACATGTCAGACGACAACAGCACGCATGATTTCGGCTTTGATCTGATCCCGCATATCGTGAAGAACGGCAAGGCCGTGGCGCACAAGTTTGCCGACAGCTGCGTGATGAGCGGGCTGGAAACCGAACCCTACTGGCGCGATGTGGGCACGATTGATGCCTTTTGGCAGGCCAACATCGACCTGACCGATTTCGTGCCGAAACTGGACCTTTACGACAGCGCCTGGCCGATCTGGACCTATGCCGAGATCGTGCCGCCGGCGAAGTTCATCCATGACGAGGATGGGCGAAGGGGGTCTGCGGTAAGCTCACTGGTGTCGGGGGATTGCATTGTGTCCGGCTCGGCGGTGTCGAACAGCCTGCTGTTCACTGGCTGTCGGACGCATTCGTTTTCAAGCCTGGAATATGTGGTGGCACTGCCGCAGGTGATCGTCAATCGCAAGGCGCAGTTGAAGAACTGTGTGATCGACCGGGGGGTGGTGATCCCGGAAGGTCTGGTGATCGGCGAGGACCCGGATGAAGACGTCAAGTGGTTCCGCCGCAGTGAGGGTGGGATCGTGTTGATCACGCAAGACATGCTTGACGCGCGGGCGCGGGCGGTGTCCTGAGGACGCGCGCGGGGGCAAGCCTCGGGGGGTCACACCCCCCGGACTACCCGAGGGATATTTGAGCCAGAATGAAACGGGAGCCAGGATAGATGGGCGGGCGGGTGCTTTCGGTGGCGTCAGAATGTGTGCCGCTGGTCAAGACGGGCGGGCTGGCAGATGTTGTGGGCGCGCTTCCGGGGGCGCTGGCGACGGTGGGCTGGGATGTGAAGGTGCTGCTGCCTTGCTACCGCGCCTTGCGGGCGGGGGCGGCGGGCTGGCCGGTGGTCTGGGAAGAGGCTGACCTTTGGGGCGGTCCGGGGCGTGTCCTTTCGGGCGAGGTTGGCGGCGTGCCTGTCCTGCTGCTGGACGCGCCGCATCTTTATGACCGGGACGGCGGGCCATACTCGGGCCCTTTGGGCGAACATCCTGACAACGCCGTGCGCTTTGCGGCCCTGAGCTGGGTCGCGGCCCGGATCGCCCGTGAGGGGTTGGAGGGCTGGAAGCCCGATATTCTGCACGCCCATGACTGGCAGGCGGGGCTGGCGCCGGCTTACCTAGCCTATCATGGCGCGGGCGGGGTGAAATCGGTCATGACCATTCACAACATCGCCTTTCAGGGCTGGGCCCCGGCGCATATGCTGGGGGTGTTGCGGCTGCCTGGCCACGCCTGGCACCCGGAGGCGTTGGAATATTATGGCGGGATCTCAACCCTGAAGGCCGGGTTGGTGACGGCCGACTGGATCACTACCGTCTCGCCAACCTATGCGGCCGAGCTGATGCGGCCCGAGTTCGGGATGGGTCTGCAAGGCGTGATCGTGGCGCGGGGGCCGGTGGTGTCGGGCATCCTGAACGGGGTGGATACCGGGGTCTGGGATCCGGGGGCCGAGGATCCGCCGTTCAGTGCCAAGGCGCTGGCGGGCAAGGCAGCGGCGCGGGCAGGCTTGTGCAAAGAATTCGGGCTGGAGGTGCCGGGGCCACTGGCGATTGTTGTCAGCCGGTTGACCGACCAGAAGGGCATTGACCTTCTGCCCGCCGTTATCCCCGACTTTGTGCTGGGTGGTGGCGGGTTGATTGTGCTTGGCTCAGGCGATCCGGCAATGGAAGGGGCAGTCCGCGCCCTTGCCGCGCGGTTTCCGGGGCGGGTGGCAGTGCGGATCGGCTATGATGAGGGGCTGAGCCATCGGCTATTCGCTGGCGCCGATGCCGTGCTGGTGCCCAGCCGGTTTGAGCCTTGCGGGCTGACGCAGATGTACGGGTTGCGCTATGGCACGCTGCCGGTGGTGGCGCTGGTGGGCGGGCTTGCCGATACGGTGATCGGTGCCAGCCCCGCCACATTGGCCGCCGGGGTGGCAACGGGGGTGACCTTCCACCCGGTCGATGCGCTGGCCTTCGGTCAAGCGCTGGCGCAGCTTTTGACACTGCATGGCCAGCCAAAGCTGTGGGCGAGGATTCGCGCCAATGCGATGGCCCATCCGGTCGGCTGGGAGACCAGCGCCGCCACCTATGCCGGGCTTTACGAAAGGCTGATCGGGTGACGCCTCAGACACCTTCGGTACCCGCACGTCTGGCGGGCCATGCCGTCAGCAACGGGCGTCCCTGGCCGATGGGGGCCAGTTTCACCGGCGACGGGGTAAACTTCGCCGTGTTTTCCGCCCATGCCGAACGGATCGAGCTGTGCCTGTTCACCGGTGACGGGCGCAAGGAAATGGCGCGTCTTCCGATCATCGAGCGGGACGGGGATATCTGGCACATCCATGTCGGCGGGCTGACCCCCGGCACAGTCTACGGCTTTCGCGCGCATGGGCCTTATGCGCCCGAACAGGGGCACCGGTTCAATCCCAATAAGCTGCTGCTGGACCCCTATGCCCGTGCGCTGGAAGGGCGGCTGAAATGGTCGGACGCGCTGATGGGCTACAAGATCGGGTCGGCGCGCGGCGACCTCAGCTTTGACACCCGTGACAGTGCCTTTGCCGTGCCCAAGGCTGTGGTCACCGATCCGTCCTTTAGCTGGGGCAATGACACCGCACCCCGCACCCCGCGCGTCGATACGGTGATATATGAGGCGCATGTAAAGTCACTGACCGCGCTGCACTCTGGCGTCGAAAAGGGCCTGCGCGGCACCTATCTGGGCCTGAGTTCCGACCCGGTGCTTGACCATCTGCAAAAGCTGGGCGTCACCGCGATTGAGCTGATGCCGGTGCAGGCATTCATCGACGACCGGTTTCTGGTGGCCAAAGGTCTGCGCAACCATTGGGGCTACAACACGCTGGCCTTCTTCGCGCCCGAACCCCGCTACATGTCGAAAGGCGCCTTGTGGGAGTTTCAGACCATGGTGCGCCGGTTCCATTCCGCCGGGATCGAGGTCATTCTGGACGTGGTCTACAACCACACCGCAGAGGGCGATGAATGGGGGCCGACGCTGGCCTTCCGGGGCCTTGATAACGCCAGCTACTACCGGCTGGGCGGCGGCGGGCGGTTTTATGTAAACGACACCGGCACCGGCAATACGCTGAACCTGACGCATCCGATGGTGTTGCGGATGGTCATGGACTCGCTTCGCTACTGGGTGGAGTTTGCCCATGTCGACGGCTTTCGCTTTGATCTCGGCACGGTCTTGGGCCGTGAGGCGCATGGCTTTGACCCCAATGGCGGGTTCTTTGATGCGATCCGGCAGGATCCGACGCTCAGCGCCGTCAAGCTGATTGCAGAACCCTGGGACATCGGCCCCGGCGGCTATCAGCTGGGGGCCTATCCGCACCCGTTTCACGAATGGAACGACAAGTTCCGCGATGGGGTGCGCCGCTTCTGGAAGGGTGACGCCGGGATGACGCGCGACCTTGCTGCACGGGTCTTGGGCAGTGCCGACCGGTTTGACCATTCGGGGCGGGCAGCCACGGCCTCGGTCAACTTCGTCACCAGCCATGACGGGTTCACGCTGGAGGATCTGGTCAGCTTCACCATCAAGCGCAACTTCGCCAATGGGGAAGACAACCGGGATGGGCACCATGAAAACCACAGCGACAATCTGGGGGTTGAGGGGCCGACCAAGGATGCAAAGGTGCTTGCCGCGCGGGCCTTGCGAAAGCGCAACCTGCTGGCCACGCTGATGCTGTCGCAGGGGGTGCCGATGCTGCTTGCGGGCGATGAGATTGGTCACACCCAGGGCGGCAACAACAACGCCTATGCCCAGGACAATGAGACAAGCTGGATTGACTGGTCGCACGTCGATGCGCAGATGCAGGCCTTTGTCGCGCGGCTGACGGCGCTGCGGCGGTCTTTGCCGATCCTGCGGCAACGGCGGTTCCTGCATGCGCGCAACCGCCCCTCGGACGCGGTGCCGGATGTGATCTGGCGGCGGCCCGATGGCACAGTGCCGCAGTCCGAAGAATGGCATGACCCGGCGTTCCGCTGCCTGTGTGTCGAACTGCGTATGGCAGCCGAAGGCGGCGATCCGAACCCGCAAGCGGTGTTTGCCGTCTTCAACACCGGCCCAGCCACCGCCCTGCATTTGCCCGACACCGCCAAAGGGTGGGAGCTGCTTTTGGACACCACGCGCCCCGACATGGCCCCGGGTGCCGGGTTCAGTGAAGTGCCCGCGCAATCCGTGCTGCTTTTCCGGTCCCGCACCAGCCCGCCCAAGGGAGGCAAACCATGACCCAGATCACCACCGTCGCCACCGCGCCGATTGCCGGGCAAAAGCCCGGAACCAGTGGGTTGCGCAAGAAAACTCCGGTCTTCATGGGGCGGCATTATCCGGAGAATTTCATTCAGGCGACGTTTGATGTCGTGGGATGTGCGGGCAAGACCTTTGTCCTTGGCGGTGACGGGCGCTATTTCAACGACCGCGCGGCGCAGGTGATCTTGCGGATGGCGGCGGCCAATGGCGCGGCCCGGGTGATCGTGGGGCAGGGGGCAATCCTGTCGACCCCGGCAGCCAGCCATCTGATCCGGCTGATGAAAACCGATGGAGGCATCATCATGTCGGCCTCCCACAACCCCGGCGGGCCGGAAGAGGATTTCGGCGTCAAGTTCAACACGGCCAACGGTGGCCCCGCGCCCGAAGCCGTGACCGAGGCGATGTATCAGCGCACGACCACGATCACCGAGTACAAGGTGCTTGAAGCGCAGGATGTGGACCTTGGCCATATCGGGCGGCATTACCTTGGGGGGATGATCGTCGATGTGGTTGATCCGGTGGCCGATTATGCAGCCCTCATGGAAAGCCTGTTCGACTTTCCCGCCCTGCGCGCGATGTTCGCCGGCGGCTTTCGGATGCGGATGGACAGCATGTGCGCCGTGACCGGCCCCTATGCGGTTGATATCCTGGAAAACCGGCTGGGGGCTGCACCCGGCACTTGTGTGAACGCAACGCCCTTGCCCGACTTTGGCGGCATGCACCCCGACCCCAATCCGACCTGGGCCAAGGCCCTGATGGATGAGATGTTCAGCGCCAACGGTCCCGATTTTGGTGCTGCGTCAGATGGCGACGGCGACCGGAACATGGTGGTGGGGCGGGGCATCTATGTCTCACCTTCCGACAGTCTGGCGGTGCTGGCGGCGAACGCGCATCTGGCACCGGGTTACAAGGCCGGGCTGAAGGGCGTGGCGCGGTCCATGCCGACCAGCGCCGCCGCTGACCGGGTCGCCGATGCGCTTGGGATCGGCAAGTATGAAACGCCGACGGGCTGGAAGTTCTTTGGCAACCTTCTCGATGCCGGGAAGGCCACGATCTGCGGTGAGGAATCTTTCGGCACCGGGTCAGACCATGTGCGCGAAAAGGACGGGCTTTGGGCGATCCTGTTGTGGCTGAACATCCTCGCGGTGCGCAAGCAGTCGGTGGCCGACATCCTGGGTGACCATTGGGCGAAGTACGGGCGCAACTACTATAGCCGCCATGACTTTGAAGCGATCGAGGTGGCCCGCGCCGATGCGATGTTTGCAGCACTCCGCGGGTCCCTTGCCGGGCTGGCGGGGCGCGTGGTGGAAGGGATGACCGTCACCGAAGCTGACGATTTCGCCTATACCGACCCGGTCGATGGGTCGGTCAGCCAAAAGCAGGGCGTGCGGGTGATGTTCGCCGATGGCAGCCGCATCGTTTACCGGCTGTCGGGTACGGGCACGGAAGGTGCGACCCTGCGCGTCTATCTGGAGCGGTATGCGGCCGGGCCAGATGGCCTTGATCTGGACGCGCAAGAGGCCCTTGCCCCGGTGATCCGTGCGGCGCATGCGCTGGCCGGGATCGCCGGGCACACCCGCCGGACTGCGCCGGATGTGGTGACCTGAGGGCGTATTGCGCGCGGGCAATGTCGCGCGTTGACCAGACTTGACGCCGATTTGCGACAAACCTGACATAGGTGTCGAGTTTGCCGGGAGGGGCAGCGATGGGCGAGGTCAGAGTGCGGTCGGGGCGTCAGGCACGGCAGGCTGAGCGTGCGCAGAAAGGCGGCGGCAGTGGCCGTCGCTATATTGTGCGCAACATCCCGACCTATGACGTGCTGTCGGAAGAAAACCTCTTGCGGATCGAGGCGGCGGCAGACCGGGTGCTGGCCGAAACCGGGATCGAGTTTCGCGATGACCCGGTAGCGCTGGACCATTGGCGGCAGGCGGGGGCCGATGTGCAAGGCCTTTTGGTCAAGTTTCCGCCGGGGATGCTGCGCGAGATCCTGAAATCCGCCCCGGCCGAGTTTACCCAGCACGCCCGCAACCCGGCCAATTCGGTGCAGATCGGCGGGAAGAACGTGGTCTTCTCCCCCGCATATGGCAGCCCCTTCGTGATGGACCTTGACCGGGGCCGGCGCTTTGGCACCATCGAGGATTTCCGCAACTTCATCATGCTGGCGCAGTCCAGCCCGAACTTCCACCACTCGGGCGGCACGATCTGTGAGCCGACGGATGTGCCGGTGAACAAGCGGCATCTGGATATGGTGATGGCGCATATCGAACTGTCGGATCGGCCGTTCATGGGGTCTGTCACCGCCGAGGAGCGGTCTGAGGACAGCATCGAGATGGCGCGTATCCTGTTTGGCGATGCGTTTGTGAACGATCATTGCGTTATTCTGGGGAATGTGAACGTCAATTCACCTTTGGTCTGGGACGGCACCATGACCAAATCCTTGCGCGCCTATGCGCGGGCCAATCAGGCCGCGGTGATCGTGCCGTTCATCCTTGGCGGCGCGATGGGGCCGGTGACCAACGCCGGTGGCATCGTACAGTCCCTTGCCGAAACCATGGCCGGCTGCGCCCTGACACAGCTGGAGAGGAAGGGCGCGCCGGTGATCTTCGGCAATTTCCTCAGCTCGATGAGCCTGCGGTCAGGCAGTCCGACTTTTGGTACCCCGGAACCGGCGATCGGAAGCCAGGTCATCGGCCAGCTGGCGCGGCGGTTGAACCTGCCTTTGCGTTGCAGCGGCAATTTCACCACATCGAAGCTGCCGGACGGTCAGGCGATGATGGAAGGCACCATGTCGATGCTGGCGGCGGTCCATTGCGGGGCGAATTTCATCCTGCATTCGGCGGGGTTTCTGGATGGGCTTTTGTCGATGAGCTATGAAAAGTTCATGATGGACGCCGATCTTTGCGGCGCGCTGCATGCCTATCTGGACGGGATCAGGATCGACGAGGATCAACTGGCCGTGGACGCCTTTGCCGAGGTGGGGCCGGGCAATCATTTCTTTGGCTGCAGCCACACGATGCGGCACTATGAGACGGCGTTCTGGGACTCAGACCTGTCGGACAATGAACCGTTCGAGAAATGGGAAGCGGCGGGGTCGTCAGACGCCGCGACCCGGGCAAACCGCTTGTGGAAAAAGCGCCTGGCCGAGTTTGAGGCCCCCGCGCTGGACGAAGGCATCCGTGACGGATTGCAGGACTATGTGGCCCGCAAGAAGGCCGAGGCGGTCGACGCCTGGTATTGACCCAAGGGCTAGTATTGACCCAAGGGCCAGGCGGGTCAGGCCCGCAGGCCGGTTTCCGTTAGAAGACCCATACGCTTGGCCTCATAATAATAGCCGCGCGCATACCAGCCTACGGCCTCATCTTGATCGCCGCGGGCGACAAGCCAGGCACCGCGCAGGTAGCGGCCCGCGTAGCGCAGGTTGGTTTCTGGGTCCAAAAGGCCCTCGGGCGGGCCTTGATAGCCCATGGTCTTGGCGGTCTGCGGCAAGATCTGCATCAATCCGAAATAAGGCCCGTTCCGTGCGCCTGCGTTATAGCCGCTTTCGCGCTGGATCACGCGGTGAAGCAGGCTTTCTGGGATCTGGTGTTCCGCCGCAGATCGCCGGATCAGGGCGCGCATGTCTGGCGTCTCACCGGGAAAGAGGTTGCTTCGGCTGGCCTCGGGTGTGGCGCGGCGGGAACAGGCGGCCAGAAGGCTGCCTGCGGTCAGCACCAGCAGGTGGCGGCGGGAAAGGGGCATGGCAGAGGCTCCGACAGGGACGCGGATTATTACGGCGGCAGGGCGGCCGCTGACAAGACCTGCAACAGACGATCCCGCCGGAACCGGCAAGATCCGGCGCGGCCTCGCAGTATTTTGTGTCGCAGGGGTCAGATTCTTCTTAGCCCATGACGGGTTTCGCTTACTCTGCCCCTCAGGGGAGTGAGGGAATCGTCCAATGAAGTTAAGCGACAGTCGTGATATTCGCGCCGAGCCTGCCGTTGTCTGGCAGGCCATTCTGGATCCGGAGGTGTTGAAGGCCTGCATCCCCGGCTGTCAAAGCATGGTCGGCTCGGCCAGCGAAGGGTTTGAGGCGGTGGTCAAGCAAAAGGTCGGCCCGGTCAGCGCGACCTTCACCGGCCTGGTGCATCTGTCCGACATCGTCGCCCCGCGCGCCGTCCGCATCTCGGGCGAGGGGAAGGGCGGTGTCGCGGGCTTTGCCAAGGGCGGTGCCAACGTGACGCTTGAGCCGATCGCCGAGGGCACCCGTCTGACCTATGACGTAGAGGCCAGCGTCGGCGGCAAGATCGCCCAACTGGGCAGCCGGATCATTGACGGCTTTGCCAAGAAGATGGCGGACGAATTCTTTACCCGCTTTCAGGACGCGGTCGAGACCCCGGACGAAGAACCCGAGGCGGCCGCATCTGAGGCAGAAAACGCCGAAGCAGAGACACCGAAGAAGGGCTGGTTTAAACGCCTGATCAGCTAAGGTTGGGGCTATTGCGCCTCGACACCGTTACCAAGGATGACCCTAGGGAGGGGGAAAGCATGACAAAAGTCAGCATGACCGTGAACGGCCGCGCCGTTTCGGCCGAGACGGAGGGCCGGACGCTGTTGTCCGCCTATTTGCGTGATGGATTGCGACTGACCGGCACCCATGTCGGCTGTGACACCAGTCAGTGCGGGGCCTGCGTGGTTCACGTTGATGGCCAGCCGGTGAAAAGCTGCACGGTGTTCGCGCAGGACGTGGCGGGCGCCGATGTGCGCACGATCGAAGGCATGGCGAATGCGGATGGGTCGCTTGGCGTGATCCAGCAGGCGTTTCAGGATCATCACGGGCTGCAATGCGGGTTCTGCACGCCGGGCATGGTGATGTCGGCGGCGGCTTTGCTGAAGGACAACCCCAAGCCATCCGAACATGAGGTGCGCCACTACCTTGAGGGCAACATCTGCCGCTGCACCGGGTATCACAACATCGTCAAGGCCGTGATGGCTGCCTCTGGGCAGGATGTCAGCGCCTTGGCCGCCGAATAGGGGGGATCAGATGCCGAAGGATCATGGAATTGGCGCAAGTTCAAAGCGCCGTGAGGATATCCGCTTTCTGACCGGAAAGGGCACCTATACCGATGACATGAACATCGCGGGGCAGACCCATGCGGTGATGGTGCGGTCAAACGTGGCGCATGGCCGGATTGTCCGGGTCGATACAGCCGCTGCCGAGGCGATGCCGGGCGTGATGGCCGTGTTTACGGGTGAGGATTTTGCTGCGGTCGGCGGCAACCCGGCGGGCTGGCTGATCAACAGCCGCGATGGCACGCCAATGCGCGAACCCAAGCGCCCGGTCCTGGCGCATGGCAAGGTGCGCCATGTGGGCGACGCCTATGCCGCCGTGGTGGCCGAAACCTACCAGCAGGCCCGCGATGCGGCGCAGGTAATCGCCGACAACAGCGAGATTGAAGAACTGCCTGCCATCGTCAACATGGTGGAGGCCGTGGCCAACGCGACAAACCGCGTGCATGACGAGATCCCGGACAACCTCTGCTTTGACTGGGGCTGGATCGAGGACAACCGCGCCGCCGTCGATGCCGCGATCAAGGCGGCCCCGCATGTCACCACGCTGGAACTGGTCAACAACCGCCTCGTGCCGAACGCGATGGAACCCCGCGCCAGCATCGGGGAATTCTTCCCCGGCACCGGTGACTACAAGCTGACGACGACCAGCCAGAACCCGCACCTGACCCGGCTTTTGATTGCCGCTTTCGTGATGGGCATCCCGGAAAACAAGCTGCAGGTTGTGGCCCCGGATGTGGGCGGCGGCTTTGGATCGAAGATCTATCACTATGGCGAAGAGGCGCTGGTCCTTGCGGCGGCGAAAAAGCTGGCGCGTCCGGTGCGCTGGACGGCAGAGCGCAGCGAGTCCTTCCTGACCGACGCGCATGGCCGCGATCATGTGACGAAGATCGAGCTTGCCTGTGATCTTGAGGGCAACTTCATCGCCTTCCGGACCGAGACCCTCGCAAACGTCGGCGCGTATCTGTCGAACTTCTCGACCGCGACGCCGACCTTCCTGCATGGCACGCTGATGTCGGGGCCCTACAAGGTGCCGAACGTCTATGTGAACGTGAAGACCGTCTTCACCAACACCGCCCCGGTCGATGCCTATCGCGGGGCAGGGCGGCCTGAGGCGACCTACAGCCTTGAGCGTGTGGTCGACAAGATGTGCCGCGAGCTGGGGCTGGATCCGTTCGACGTGCGCCGGAAGAACCTGCTGACGCC
>JBBQVR010000087.1:0-14780 GCA_038211355.1 Rhodobacterales bacterium
GCAGTCTGGCCAATACCCTTGCCAGCAGGGTCGCCGCCACCAAGGATGACGCGCCGAAAGACCGCGCCTGACCAAACTGACCTGATGAAGGTGATCTGCGGCAAAATCAGCCCGACTGGGGAACCGCTTTCCAAGCAATGCGTTTCTTTAGTGCGGGTCTGCGGGATGTCCCTCCCTGCGGTCCGGCGCACAGGGCGCTTTCTTTGTCCTGAGCCAACACTTGCCGCCGATGTGGCCTGCAATTTCAAGGGCAGGCCACATCGGCGGAACTTTATCTCAGACGCATCACAATAGCGGGCGACGGTCCAGCGGCTCGGGTGCTGACCCGGCGTAGGTTGCCAGCTTGGTCCGGTCCTTGATCTCAAGCAAGCCATCAACCCAGCGGGCCAGACCTGCCTTGCGCAGATCCATCAACGTCTTGTTGGTGTGGACCAGCGACAGGCCAAGCGCATCGGCGAGGTCCTGCTGGCGAAACGCCAAAGGCACCACGCCGTCCTTTTCCAGCCCCACCACCCGCAGCCGGTAGTGCAGCCGCAGCAGGGCCCAGGCAATGCGCTTGGCCCCGCTGCGCTGGCCCAGCGCGGTCAGGCTTTCGCCCAAGAGATGCTCTTCCACCGCGGCGATCCAGGTCAGATCGTAGGCGCGTGAGGGGTGCGCCTTGAACATGTTCCACAGGTCAGACCGGTTGAAGACGCATAGCACCATCGGGGTCGAGGTTTCGACCGAATGCTTCATCTCGCCCATGATGCCCGCCTGCAGGCCGATGAAATCGCCGGGAAAGAGGAAGCTGATTACCTGACGGCGGCCATCCTCAAGCGTCTTGTAGCGTGTGCCCATGCCCGACAGCACGGTAAAGACCTGCGGGCTGTTTGACCCCTCCATCAGCACGGTTGACCCGGCATCGACCGACAACTCGCCAGTCTTGAACTTCAACATGAAGGCCAGCTCTTCCTCCGTGAACGGCAGAAAGTAGTGGCAGCGCCGCAACGGGCATTTATCGCAAGTGGTCACCATGTTTCTGCGTTTCCTATGTCACAGTTTAATGCGCCGATTTCGGAACGGCCCCAAGGTCAGATCTGGAATCGAAAGGGGCATCGGGATGCGAAAGACTTGTGATGGCACCCTTGAGCCGGTGTTTGTGGTTGTCCTGCGAGAGTGGCTGGTGGCGCGCGACATTGAGATGATCATCCGCGGGATAGCAACCGAAGCGCGCGTCATTCTGGCCCGCACGCTGGACGAGGCGTTGGCAGCCATTCCGCCCGGGCGGATCAAGGCGGCCTTTGTGCAGGCCGACGCGCATGACTTTGCCAGGTCTGACTTGGGCCGGCGCGTCGCCAAGGATGGCGGGCGCACCGTTCTTGTCGGGGTCGATCCGGTGAAAGGCTTGCCCGCAGGCTGGGCAGAACTGCCGTTCCCGTTTGCAGAACAGGATGTATCGGCCTTGCTGGTGGCCGGCTGCGCAGAGGACCACTGGCGAGGCACCGCAGCATAGCCCCCCATATGGTCAGGCCCCGGCACGGATGCCGGGGCCTGACCCTTGGAAACCTGGACCGGGCTTATTTCAGCCGCTCCACCACGCCATTGGCGAAGGTCGCAATCATCGCGTCATAGTAGACGCGGCTGTCGGCCGGAATGGTGGTCACGTCCAGTTCGGGCGGGAACATCGGCGTGGACGAGTTGACATCGACGGTCAGCTCATAGGTGCCAAAGCGGCTGTTGTCGGTGTCATGGGTCATCACCACATTGCCGACCAGCCGGGTATCGGCCAGGCCAAGCTGTTCGGTCAAACCGCCGGACAGCGACACTTCCTCAAGGTCGATGATGATGTTGACGCCATCATCGGCGACCTGATCGGTCAGCATGGCCACGATGGAATTTTCCAGATCATCGGCGACCGTGGTCCAGTATGCGGCAGCCGCCGGGTTGCCGATGGCTTCCAGCTCGACGGTGACTTCAACGGATTTCACGGTCGGGGTCGCGGCGGTCTGGGCAAGGGCTGCAGTGGTCAGGGTAAGGGCGGCAAAGCCACCGATTGCGAATGCACGAAACATGGCAGTCTCCGAATGTTGCGGGTGCTGCAGAATGATCCTGCAGCCACAAAAGGGAAACGCCCACCGGCGCATACGGTTCCCGCAAACATTGAAAAAGAAAAGAAAAACCCGGGGAGGTGATCCCCGGGTTGGTCAGATCGGCACGGTAGGGGTCAGGCGTGCAGCGTCTCGGTGCTGGCAAAGAACATCGCCTGCGACACGGCCGACCGGACCTGTTCTTCGGCATAAGGCTTGGTGATCAGAAAGGCGGGCTCGGGGCGTTCACCGGTCAGCAGACGCTCGGGGAAGGCGGTGATGAAAATCACCGGCACATTCGGCACCAGCTTGAGGATGTCGTTCACCGCATCGATGCCCGATGACCGGTCAGCCAGCTGAATATCCGCGAGGATCAGGTCTGGCTGGTGACGCTTGGCCAGTTCCACCGCCTCGGTCCGGGTGGCGGCGATCCCGGTCACCGAATGGCCCATCTCGCGCACGATGGCTGCGATATCCATCGAGATGATCGCCTCATCCTCAATGATCATCACCCGCCCGGTGACCGAGGTCTGCATCTCGCGCAGCGCCGTGTCGAGCAGAAGCTGCACATCCGCAAGATCGGTTTGCATGATCTGCGCGACTTCGGACTGGGTGAACCCTTCGATGCCCTGCAACAGCAGCGCCTCACGGGTGTTGGGGGTCAGGTTGGCCATGTGGGCCTGGGCGATGGCCGAAAACCGGCTGTCGGGTTCGCCAACAGGCGCGCCGGCGCTGGACCACACAACGTGAAAGACGTGAAACAAACCAACCCGTGGGTCCATGTCCTGCGGCAGCGCGTCCATGTCCTCAAGCAGCGCCTCAAGCGTGGCGGCGGCAAACCTGTCACCCGTCGTCTGGCTGCCGGTCAGCGCCCGGGCATAGCGGCGCAGATAGGGCAGGTTGGCACTGACGGCCGCGACCGGATCAGGCAGGGCTTGATCGGGCAGGATTTGGGCTTGCATCGTTTTTTCTCCCTCGACGACTGTTTTGGCGGGAACCAAACGCTTTGATCCGGCGTTTGGTTCCATGATAAGCGAAGTGGGTCCTAAAAAATGTATGCAGGCATGTCAGACAACAATCCCAAATCGAAGATCCGCGACCAGATCGACGAGAACCTCAAGCGTATCTATGACGAGACCCTGAAGGAAGAGATTCCGGACAGGCTGACGCAGCTGTTGGATCAACTCCGCAAGAAATCTGCGGATGGTAGCGGAAGGGCCTCGTGATGGCCCAGAACCTTGACACAGCCGACACCACACAGAACACTGCCCCGCACCCGCGCGACCAGCTGGTCGGATATCTGCCGTCATTGCGCGCATTTGCGATGAGCTTGACGCGGAACCGGTCAACCGCCGACGATCTGGTGCAAGACACCATCGTCAAGGCGTGGTCGAATATCGACAAGTTCAATGTGGGCACCAACCTGCAGGCCTGGCTGTTCACGATCCTGCGCAACACCTACTATTCCTCGCTCCGCCGCACCCGGCGTGAGGTGGCAGACCCCGAAGGCATCCATGCCCAGGGCCTGTTCGTGCGGCCTGACCATGACGGACGGCTTGCCTATGGCGACTTTCAGCGCGCCTTTGATCAGCTTTCCCCCGAACACCGCGAAGTGCTGACGCTTGTTGGCGCGTCGGGCTTTTCCTGCGAAGAGGCGGCGGTGACCATGGGCGTGGCGGTCGGCACGGTGAAAAGCCGGGCCAGCCGGGCGCGCAAGCGGCTGTCCAGCCTGATGGGACTGGCCGAAGGCGAAGACGCATTTCCCGGCGTGGATCATGCCAGCATGGCCGTGATGGGCCGGTCAGGGATGCAGGCTGCATGACGCAACCCCCAAGGCGCCACTTCGCCTCGCGCTTTGCGATCCGCTTTGCGATCATTCTGGCGCTGGCCATGCTTCCGGCCGGGTTCTTTGCGTTCATCCAGACCAGCGCACTTGAGCGTGAGGTGCAGTCGCGCAGCGAGGTGGCCCTGATGGGCGCAACCCTGCAGGCGGCAGCCGCAGAGACCAGCCTGATCGGACGGGCGCGCGGCATGGTCGGCAGCATTGCAAGCGCGATGCCCCATGTGCTGGACGACCCCGCCGCCTGCGAAAGCATGATGCGCGAATTGGCCGAGGTTGAACCCCTCGCCTCGGTCATCGCATTCGTGCCGATCTCTGGGCTGATGACCTGTTCTTCGGTCGATCGCGAGTTCGACTTTTCGGAGGATCCGCTGTTTCAAAAGGTGCGCGACATTCAAGCGCCCTATCTGTGGATCAACCCGCGCGCGCCGGTGGCAAAAACCTCGGTCGTGGGGATATCGCATCCGGTCTACGACAAGGCCGGGGTCTATATCGGCTATGCGGTGATGACGGTCCCCCACAACTCGATCGAAGCGTTGCGCTTTTCGGCGATAGCCGCCGGGAACGAGCTTGAGAAGTCCTCGGCGTTCTGGACATTTGACAAGGCGGGCACGCTTCTGACCTCAAACCTGGACCTTGCCAAGGCGGCGCAGCAACTGCCGCGGGATCGGCCGATCACTGATTTCGTCGGGTCTGAGGGGACGGTGTTTCGCGCCACCTCGCTGGCCGGTGATACGCTGACCTATGCCGTCGTGCCCATCATCCAGGATGAGCTGTATCTGATGAGCAACTTTCGCCCCGAAGCCCCGCTTTTCGCGAGCGATTGGGGGGGGGGCGGTCTATCTGCCGACCTTGCTGATGTGGCTGGTGGGGCTGGCCGTTTCGGGCTTTGCCGCAGAATTCCTGGTGACCCGGCATGTGCGCACCCTGAACCGGTCAATCGTCAGCTTTGCCCGTGGTGACAGGCGACTGCAGGCGGTCGACCTGCGGAATGCGCCGTCGGAACTGGACGAACTGGCCAACGCCTACCAGTTGATGACCGAAAGCATCACCCGCAGCGAGGCTGAGCTTGAGGACTCCGTGCACCAGAAAGAAGTCCTTCTGCGGGAGGTCCACCACAGGGTGAAGAACAACCTGCAACTGATCTCCTCCATCATGAACATCCAGATCCGCAGCGCCAAAAGTGGCGAGGCGAAGGATCTGCTGAAAAACCTGCAGGAACGGATCATGAGTCTGGCCACCGTTCACCGCGGACTTTACCAGACCAGCGGGCTGGCGGATGTGCGGGCGCGCGAACTGATCCCCGACATCGTGCGGCAGATCCTGTCGATGTCATCGGGCCCGGAAAAACCCTTTGCCACCCAGAACGACATTGATGACCTGCGGCTGGTCCCCGATCAGGCGGTGCCGCTGTCACTTTTGCTGGCCGAGGCGCTGACCAACGCGATCAAGCATTCTGGTGCCACGCGGGCGGAACCTGGGCGGCTGACGGTGCGGCTGAAACGCTCGGGCGGAAGCGACGCGGTGCTTGAGGTGATCAACAGCAGACGCGCCTCTGATAGTGACGGCAGGATCGCCGGCACGCCGGAAACGGGGATCGGCTCACAACTGATCACGGCCTTTGTGCAGCAACTGGCTGGCCGGCAAGAGTCTGGCGTGCTGGACGACAGCTATTTCCTGCGGGTGACCTTTACGGTGTCGCCGCTGGCTTTGGCTGAAAACCGCCAGATGCAGGCGACGGATGAACCGGCAGCCGTTGAAAGTGCTGCGCACGATCCGGCCTAGCGCAGGCCACGCCCGCAGGCCTCCCCGTCGCGATGCTGTGCGGCAGCCCTGGGCAGGCTGACCGTCGGGAACCCAATTGCGGCGGCGCGGTTATCCCTGAACGCGCAGCCTTTCCAGGAACCCGCAATGCCCCATTCCGTCCGGTCAGTCCGGATCCTGCTGACCGCCCATGAAGCCTACCCTGCCCTGGAACGCGCGTTCCTTGGAGCAAAGTCCGAGATCTGGGCAAGTTTCCTTGTCTTCGATCTGTCCACCAAACTGCGGTCACCTGAAGGGCTGGCAATCGGCAAGACCTGGTTTGACATGATGGTGCATGTGCTGAACCGGGGCGTGCGGGTGAACTTTGTCCTAAGCGACGTAGACCCGATTGCCCGCGCCCAGATGCACCGCGCAGCCACCCGCAGTCTGCGGATGTTCTCCGCCGCGGCGGCTGTGGCGAGGCCCGGTGTTCAGCTGAAGGTGCGCCTTGCCCGCCATCCGGCCCAGACGGGCGGGATGATCCGGCTGGCGATCTGGCCCTACATCATGAAAAAGCTTTTCGGTCTTGTCGGGTGGCTGAACGCACAAAGTCCCGAAATCCGCGCGGCGGCGCTGCGCGACATGGGGGGCGCCCGCCAGAACCTGCGCATCCGGGCGGATGGCACGGCCGCGGTGCGGCTTTGGTCGCTGCCCCGGCTATACCCGGCGGTGCATCACCAGAAGCTGGCGGTGATCGACCGCGAGGTCCTTTACATCGGCGGGCTTGACCTGAACGAACGGCGCTATGACACGCCGAACCACACCCGCATCGGACCCGAAACCTGGCACGATCTGCAACTGCTGATCGAAGGCCCCGCCGTGGCCGAGGCGCAAGCGCATCTGGAAACCTTTCAGGATGTGATCATCGGCCGCCTGCCCGCGCCCAAGACCCGCCGCCTGTTGCGCACCCTGTCACAGCCCAGGCGGCAAGCGCCGCTGTCCTTTGGCCCGACGCCGCTGATCAGCGACTTTGCAACCGCGCACCGGGTTCTGGCGCAGCGGGCGCGTCAGCTGATCTATCTGGAAAGCCAGTACTTTCGCGATGTTGGTCTGGCCAGGATGTTGGCCAAGGCCGCGCAGGACACGCCGGGGCTGACGATGATCCTGATCCTGCCTGCAGCCCCCGATGATGTGGCGTTTGGCCACCGCCGCAGTGTTGACGCCCGCTTTGGCGAGGCGAGGCAATCGCGGGCGCTGCGCCTGATCCGCGAGGCCTTTGGCCCGCGGCTTTTCGTAGGGTCCCCCGCGCAGCCGCGTCAGGCACTGCCTGATGGCGAAACCGCACCCGAGGCTGCCCGCAGCCGCCTGCATGGCGCGCATATGGTTTATGTGCATGCCAAGGTCTCGGTCTTCGATCTGGACGGGGCGATCGTGTCCTCGGCCAACCTGAACAGCCGCAGCTTTCGCTGGGATACCGAGGCGGGGGTGTATCTTACCGCGCGCAATGACGTGTCCGAACTGCGTCACCGCGTGATGGCGCATTGGCTGCCCGCGGACGCCGCACCCGAGGCGTTTGATGATGCGCAGGCCGTGCAGGTCTGGAGCAGCATCGCGCGCCGCAACGCCACCCTGCCCCCCGGCCAGCGCAAGGGCTATCTCTTGCCGCATGACTTTGCCGCCGCTGAGGCCTTCGGCGTGAACCTGCCGCTTTTGCCCGATGAGTTCGTTTGATCGCGAACCCGACGGAACCACACCGCCCTGTCCGCGTTTTCCAGTCACTCGGCACAAGATCATGCCGCAACCCAACTACAGGAGACAGCCATGAATTGGGACCGTATCGAAGGCACCTGGAAGCAGTACAAGGGCAAGGCCCTTGAAACCTGGGGCGACCTGACTGACGACGAATTTGACCGCGTGGCCGGCAAGCGTGACCAGATGGTTGGCCTTGTCCAACAAAAATACGGCAAGGCAAAAGACGACGCCGAGCGTGAGGTCGACAACTGGTTTTCAAAGCTGTGACCGGACCAAAGGCATGAGCATGCAGGACGACCTGTCCACCAACCCGAAGGGCGTTCTCTTTGACGTTCTGGGCGATGTGCGCGCCGGGATGCTTGGCCTTGTGGGGGGGGAAGCCGGCATGCAGCCGATGACCCACTTTCCCGATGCCAAGGCTGGCGTGATCTGGTTCATCTCATCGACCGAGACGGATCTGGTCACATCTCTCGGCGCGGGCAAAGACGCCCAGTATGTGGTGATCGCAGACGGCCATGACGCCCATGTCAGCCTGCGCGGCAAGCTGCATCAGGTGCACAACAGCGCCAAGCTTGATGAGCTGTGGGGGCCTTTCGTCGCCGCCTGGTTCGAAGGCGGACGCGAGGATCCCCGCGTGGCACTGATGCGCTTTGACCCCGAGGTTGCCGAAATCTGGGCCTCCTCGGCCTCGACCCTCAAGGTCGGGTTTGAGGTGATCCGCGCCAACCTTGATGCCGGGCATCAGCCTGACATCGGGGCCAAGGCAACCGTGCGCTTTGACACGGCCGCCTGAAGCGCGAGCCTTACGTGGAAATCGAAAAGGCGCACCAAAAAGTGCGCCTTTTTTCTTTTTCGGGCCCCAGACCGGAACCTTTCCGCCGCTGCCGCGTTTGGTTCGTATCGAAAGTAAGACCCTGATACTTTCCGCAGAAAAGGAGATTTCCATGCTGGGCTGGGCTGTAACATTCCTTGTGATCGCACTGGTCGCCGCTGCCTTGGGCTTTGGTGGCATTGCCGGAACCTCTGCCGGTATCGCGCAGATCCTGTTCTTTGTCTTCATCGTGCTGTTCGTTGTGGCGTTGGTCGCACGGGCCGTGCGCGGGCGCCCGCCGCTTTGAGCAGGCACGCGCCTGGAACCTGAAAAACCGCCCCGATGCCCCGCATCGGGGCGTCCCTTATCCCCCCTTTTGGCCGTGGCCTTCGGGCTGGCGCATCGCCCGCCAAAGGGGCATCCTGACGGCATGCCGACCCAACGGCACAGGACAAGGCCGCCGATGACCTGGATAAACCGCTTTGCAGGGCTTGCGCCCATGCCGGCTGACCTTGCGCAACGGTTGGTGTCTGGCAGCACCGTCGTGCGCTTGCCCGCTGGGGCGCGGGTGTTCGAACCGGGTCAGCATGCGGACAACCTGCTTCTCCTGCTCTCAGGCACGGTGCGCGTTCACCAACGGTCAGACTCTGGCCGCGAGGTGTTTCTCTACCGCGTCCATGCCGGGGAAAGCTGCGTGCTGACCACCGCCTGCATGCTGGCGGACGAAGACTATGCCGCCGAAGGTCTGACAGAAACCGAGGTTGAGGCCGTGGTGATCCCCCGCCGCGTCTTTGACGACCTTGCCGCCCGGTCCGAAGTGTTCCGCACCTTCGTCTTCCGTGCCTATTCGCGGCGGATCGTCGACCTGTTCAGCCTGATCGACGATATCGTGTTCCACCGCGTCGACGTGCGTCTGGCCGCCCGCCTGCTGGACCTTGCACAGAATGGTACCGTCCACGCCACGCATCAGGTGCTGGCCGTCGAACTTGGCACCGCGCGTGAGGTGATCTCACGCACCCTGGGCGAATTCCAGCGCCGCGCCTGGGTGGAACAGGCCCGGGGCGAGATTCGCATTCTTGATGCCAGCGGGCTGGAGCGTCTGGCACGGTCTGTGACCTAGTCACCGTCGCTTGCCCCGCCCCCATGGCATGATCGCAACCGTGATGAAGCTTCAATGGGAGAATGCGATGACCAGAAACATGGGAACAGTCGACCGCAGCCTGCGCGCGCTGGTGGGGGTTGCCCTTCTTGCGGGGGCTTTCGTGCTGGGATGGTTCGGCGGATGGATGGTCTGGGCGGCGGCGGCCGTTGGCGTGGTGATGCTGGCCACCTCGGCCATGGGCAACTGCCCGGCCTACAGTCTTGTCGGCATCAAGACTTGCAAGACCTGAGGCTTTATATATCTAAGGTTCGCAATATCTGAGGGCCCGAAGCGCGGAGGCTGCCGCGAACGGGCCCGTTTCACGAACCTGAGGAACATATGGCAACTGACTTCACACCCTGGCAATCGCTGGGCGGCGGTGCACTGATCGGCCTGGCCGCGGTGCTGTTGATGGCGCTGCATGGGCGCATCCTGGGGGCGACAGGCATCCTGGGCGGTGTGTTGCGCTTTGCCGACTGGCAGGACTGGTGGCTGAAGGCTGCGTTGCTGGCTGGCATGGCGCTGGGGCCATTGGTCGTGGTTATGCTGACCGGACAGACGCCGCAGGTTCAGGTGCCGATCTCGAACCTGGCCATCGTGCTGGGCGGGGTCGTGGTGGGTGTCGGCGTCAGCTACGGTGGCGGCTGCACCTCGGGGCACGGCGTCTGCGGCAACGCGCGCTTTTCGCGGCGATCGATGGTGGCGACGGTGACCTTCATGGCAACGGCCTTTGCCACCGTCTATGTCACCCGCCATGTGATGGGGGTCTGACCATGCGGCTTGTCTCTGCCCTGCTGATCGGGGTGATCTTCGGGATCGGTATCGCGCTTTCCGGCATGATGAACCCGGCCAAGGTGCTGAACTTCTTCGACTTGGCAGGCACCTGGGACCCCAGCCTTGCCTTGGTGATGGGGGGGGCGCTGTCTGTCACCATCCCCGGTTACTGGCTGGTGTTTCGCCGCCCGGGGCCGGTTCAGGCGCCCCGGTTCCAGTTGCCTGACACCCGGTTGATCGACCGCCGCCTGATCCTTGGGTCAGCCACCTTTGGCATTGGCTGGGGGATCGCGGGCTTTTGCCCCGGCGGCGCACTGCCTGCCCTTGGCACAGGCGCGCCCGAGGCGTTTCTTTTCGTTGCCGCGCTGATCGGCGGCCTTATGCTAGCCCGGGCTTTGCAGGCCCGCAGCCAGGCACCCAACCCTGCAATCTGAGCCCGCACCCAAAAGGAGGCCAGTGTGACCCTGAACCCCAACCCCACTGTCAAACCCCTGGTGACCGGGTTCTTCGATCCTGCCACCAACACCATCAGCTATGTGGTGCAGGACCCCGCCAGCCCCGCCTGTGCCATCATCGATTCCGTAATGGACATCGACTATGCCGCCGGACGGATCACCTACACCCATGCCGACGCGATGATTGCCCATGTCCGCGATCACGGGCTTACGCTGGAATGGCTGATCGAAACCCATGTCCACGCCGACCACCTGTCTGCCGCGCCCTATATCCAGAACGCCTTGGGCGGGCAGATCGGCATCGGCCGCGCCATCACCGTGGTGCAGGATACCTTTGGCAAAGTCTTCAACGAAGGGACCGAGTTTCAGCGCGACGGGTCGCAGTTTGACCGGCTCTTTGACGATGGCGACACCTACACTGTCGGGCAGATGACCTGTGTGGCCTTGCACACGCCCGGCCACACCCCGGCCTGCATGACCCACCTGATCGGCGATGCGGCCTTTGTCGGCGACACGCTTTTCATGCCCGACGGAGGCTCGGCCCGCGCCGATTTCCCCGGCGGCGATGCGGGGCAGCTTTACGACAGCATCCAGCGCGTGCTGGCGCTTCCTCATCAGACCCGCCTTTTCATGTGCCATGACTACGGCCCTGGCGGCCGCGACATCGCCTATGAAACCACCGTCGCCGAGGAAAAGGCCCACAACATCCACATCACCGGCAAGACGCGGGAAGAGTTTGTCGCCCTGCGCACCGCCCGTGATGCGACCCTGGCGATGCCCAAGCTGATCATCCCGTCCCTGCAGGTGAACATGCGGGGTGGAGAGCTGCCCCCCCCTGACAAGGACGGCAAGCGCTATCTCAAGGTGCCGATCAACGGGCTTTGACTGGCGTTGCCCGGAAAGACTGGCGCTGCCCGGAAAGCAGGCAACCGCCCGGCAACCGTGCGGGCCGCAGCGCAAACCGTTTGACTTCCCCCACGCGGGGACCAACCTTCCCCTGAAACCGGGGAAGAACATGCAGCACCGCTTTTGGGCCGACTATACCGCGCGCGATTTCGCCGCCCTGCCGCATGACCGGCTGATCGCCGTGCTGCCGGTGGGCGCGGTTGAACAACACGGGCCGCACCTTCCCTTGCGCGTCGATCAGGCGATCCTTGACGGTATCCTTGCTGCAACGGTGCCGCTGATCCCCGCCGATCTGCCCGCGCTGCTTCTGCCAACCCTGCCTGTGGGCAAGTCCGACGAACACAGCGCCTATCCCGGCACGCTGACCTTTTCCGCCGCGACCCTGATGGCGATGTGGTCTGATATTGGCGACAGCGTTGCCCGTGCAGGCGTGCGCAAACTGGTGATCCTCAACTCCCACGGCGGCCAGATCGCGCCGATGGATATCGTCGCGCGTGACCTGCGGCTGCGCCACAAGATGTTGGTCGTCGCGGCCAACTGGTTTGCCATGGGGATGCCCGAAGGGCTGTTCACGCCCGAGGAAAACCGCTTTGGCATCCACGCGGGCGACATGGAAACCTCTGTGATGCGCGCCCTGCACCCCGACCTGGTGCAAATGTCCCACGCCCGCGACTTCCGCCCGCTGGTGGCTGAATTGGCCAAGGATAACAAGCATCTGGGCCTGACGCCCGCAGGCAAACTCGCCTGGGTTGCGCAGGACATGCACCCTGCCGGGGCCTGCGGCAATGCCGCAATCGCCACGGTCGAAAAGGGCCAGCAGACCATCGCCAACGCCGCCCGCCAGATCGTGACCCTGCTGGAGGAGGTGGACCGGATGCCGCTGGACTACCTTGACCGCACCCCGGACCTTGACGCGAAATGATCCTTGACCGCGTCAATCTGAACGGCGCAACCGTGCGCCTGACGCTGGCCGATGGCAGGATTGCTGCGATTGACCCCGCCTTTGGCCCAGCGACCCAGACCGTCTTGCCGCTGCCTGTCGAACCCCACGTCCACCTGGACAAGGCGTTCACCATCGCCCGCGCCCGCGCCAACAAGCCCGGCCTGTTCGGCGCGATCGAGGCGATGGCGGCGGACAAGGCCAACTGGACAGCCGACGACCTGCGTACCCGCATCACCGAGGGGATGACGGAAGCCTGGGCTTCAGGTTGCCGCGCCATCCGCAGCCATATCGACTGGAATGATCAAGCCGTGCCGCTGGCCTGGGACATCGCGGCAGAGGTGGCACAGGATTGGACCAGCCGGATGCCCCTGATCCGGTCCTCGCTAAGCGGCATCGACCTGCTGGGTGACCCTGACATCGGCCCCACCATTGCCGCCCGCGTGGCGCGTGACGGGCAGGTGCTGGGCGCCTTCATCTACCGCCACCCTGACCTTGAAACCCGCATCCCCTTTGTCTTCGACCTGGCCGAGAAACATGGCCTGATGCTTGACTTCCACGTCGACGAAGGGCTGGAGATCGAGGCCACCGGCCTTGACCTTGTCGTGGCCGAGGCGACCCGCCGCCGCATGGGTGCGCGCGTCCTTTGCGGCCACGCCTGCTCACTTTCCATCCGCCCAGACGCCGCCCGCGCCATAGACGCTTTGGCCCGCTCGGGTGTCGCGCTGACGGTGATGCCGACCACGAACCTTTACCTGCAGGACATGAACCCCGGCCGCAGCCCCCGCCTGCGCGGCCTAGCCCCGGCGCAGGAACTGCGGGCGGCGGGGGTGCCGGTCCTTCTTGGCAGCGACAACGTGCGTGATCCCTTCTACCCGATGGGCCTGCATGACCCGCTGGAAAGCCTGCGCCTTGCAGCCCTTGCCGCGCACCTGGCGCCTGGCGATTGGGTGGATGCCATCACCGACACCCCCGCCCGTGCGCTTGGGCTTTTGCCCCAGCGTCTTGCGGTGGGGGAACCTGCCGATTTCCTCCTTCTCCCCGCCCCCGATGTCCTTGCCGCGCTTGCCCGACCGGGCAGCCCGCGCACAGTGATCCGGGGCGGTGTCCCCCAACCCTAAGGTGCCCCGATGACCGTTCCGATGGAAAAACTGACCGCCTTCCGCGCCATGATCGGTGAGGTGCCTGCGAACGACGACCCGAAATACGTGCAAGCCAAGTCGCGCGACTACTACTGGTACTCGCCGATCCTGAAGGACCAGCTTGATCCGATGACCGGCCAGATCGTCGTCCAGCCCCGGACCGAGGCCGAGGTGATCGCAGTGGCCTCAGCCTGCGCCAAGCTGCGGGTGCCATTGACCCTGCGGGGCGGCGGCACTGGCAACTACGGCCAGTGCGTGCCCATGGAGGGCGGTGTGGTGATGGAGATGGTAAAGCTGGACCGCATCATCGAGATCACCCCCGGACGGGTGGTCTGCGAGGCGGGCGCGCGGATCGAAAAGGTTGAACATGCCGTGGCCGAGACCGGGCAGATGCTGTCGATGTTCCCCTCGACCAAGCGGCTGGCGACGATGGCGGGGTTCGTCTCGGGCGGGTCGGGTGGCATTGGGTCGTTGAAGAACGGCATGCTGCGGGACGGGACGAACATCACCTACATCCGGCTGATAACAGTGGAAGAAACCCCCCGCGTGATCGAGCTTCGGGGGGCGGAGATCCTGAAGGTCCAGCACGCCTACGGCACCAACGGCATCATCACAGCACTTGATTACGGTCTGACCCCCGCGGTCGATTACCGGCAGGTGGTGGCCTTGTTTGACGGCTACGACGTGGCGCTGAAAGCCTCGGTCGAGGCCGAGACGCGGGGGATCGAAAGCTTCCTGCTCACCGTCTGCGAACGCCGGTTCTCGCGGTTTTACAAGAAGTTCGACGGCATCTTCCCCCCCACCCACGACGCGATCTTTGCCATGGTCGCGCCCGCCAGCCTTGACGCCTTCGCGGCCCTCGTGGCTGACCACGGCGGCACCGTCGTGCTGGTCAAGACCGATGCCGAGATGGACGCGGCCGGCCTGCCCCCGGTCTGGGAATGCGGCTGGAACCACACCACGCTGCAAGCTTTGAAGGTCGAACCCGGCATCTGGACCTACCTGCAGGTCGCCTACGCGCCCCCCCTCGACTTTGCCCTTTGCCAGCGCCAGCTTGAGCGCTACGGCGAGGAGATCTACTGGCACCACGAAACCGCCCGGATGGGGGGAGAGGTGCATTTCTTCGCCCTGCCCATCGTGCGTTGGACGTCAAAGGACCGGATGTACCAGATCATCGCCGAGCTGGAGGCCGAGGGCTGCGCGATCTATG
>JBBQVR010000088.1:0-14468 GCA_038211355.1 Rhodobacterales bacterium
GAGGTGCATATGGGTCCGGGCCGCCATCTGGTCAGCTATCCCTTGCGCGGTGGTACCTTGCGCAACATCGTGGCCGTGGAAGAACGCGCGAAATGGGCCGAGGAAAGCTGGACCCTGCGCGATGATCCGATGGATCTGCGCCTTGCCTTCGCCGGCTTTTCCCCCCGCGTGAAAGCCTGGCTTGACCGGGTTGAGGACCCCTGGCTTTGGGGCCTCTTCCAGCATGAAGTTGCCGGGATCTGGACCCGCACCCTGCCACAGGGCGCAGTGGCAATCCTGGGTGATGCCGCGCATCCGACGCTGCCCTTTCTTGCCCAAGGGGCCAGCATGGGGCTTGAGGATGCCTGGGTGCTGGCCGAAAGCCTTGCCCGCCATGACACAACCGCCGCAGCCCTTGCCGCCTACCAGGCGGTGCGCAAACCCCGGACGACCCGCATCGTCGCCGCCGCCAATGGCAATGCCCGGGCCTATCACCTGTCCGGCCTGCCGCGCCTTGTCGGCCATACCGGCCTGCGCCTTCTGGGCCGCATCTCGCCGGGCACGATGCTGGCGCGCTTCGATTGGCTTTACGGGCACGACGTGACTGCCGGGTGACCAAATTCCTTCGAAGGAATTTGCAAATCTTTTCGAAAAGATTTGTTCTATGCCGCGAGTTGCACCCAGACCGGCACATGGTCGGACGGCTTGTCCCCCCCGCGCACGGCCTTGTCGATTCCCGCATCCTCCAGCCGGTCGGCGGCTTGCGGGCTAAGGAGAAGGTGGTCGATCCTGATGCCGTTGTTCCGCTCCCAGGCGCCTGCCTGATAATCCCAGAAGGTATAGACCCCCGGTGCTGCGTTGCGCGTGCGGATGGCCTCGGTCAGGCCAAGGTTCAGCATCCGGCGGTACGCCTCACGGCTCTGCGGCAGATAAAGCGCGTCGGTCACCCAGTTTTCCGGCTTGGCCGCGTCCATCGCCTGCGGGATGACGTTGTAATCGCCAAGGCAGATGAAGGGCGCTTCGCTGGCCAGAAGGTCGCGCACCCGCGTCTCCATCCGGGCCATCCACGCCAGTTTGAAATCATACTTCGGCCCCGGTGCCGGGTTGCCGTTCGGCAGGTATAGCCCGCAGATCCGCACCGGGCGCGCGCCGTCCACCACCGCCTCGATCCAGCGGGCCTGTTCGTCGCTGTCATCGCCCGGCAGGCCGCGCCGGATGTCGGTCAGGGGCAGCTTTGACAGGATCGCCACGCCGTTGAAGCCCTTTTGGCCATGGGTTTCAACGCGGTAGCCCAGGGCCTCGAACACCTCACGCGGGAAGGCGTCATCGACCGACTTGATTTCTTGCAGGCAGACCACATCCGGGGTGGACGCCGCAAGCCATGCGGGCAGCGCGTCAATCCGGGCCTTGATGCCGTTGATGTTGAAGGTGGCAAGTTTCATGGGCTAACCCTCCGCTTGCCCCATCTAGGCCGTCTTGCCCTGACGGTTCAAGCGGTCTGGCGCAACGGCAGGGTGGCGGCGCGCAGCCATAGCGCATCCACCCGGTCAAGTTCGGCAGGGTCAAAGGCGTGCGCCTCTTCCCAGTACCTGCCCGAAGGCACAAAGTAACCTAGCGCCGCCTCTGCCTCCAGCGCGGCTCCGGCAAGGTCGGGGCAAAACGGCCGTGGCCGCGCATGGGCCGCCGCTGCCCGCGCCACCCGCGGAAAGATCAGCCGAGAAGGCCCTGTCGACAGGTTCACCGCCGCACAGCCTTGCATCGCCGCCAGCACCATCAACCGCGCCGACTTTGCCTCAAGCGAGCGCAAGGTGATATCCTTGCGCAACGGGTCTGGCGCGCCGCTGCCGTAGAAATGCGTCTGGCCGGTGGCTGAATAGTGCATGTCGCACCCAAAGGCCGCGATCACCGACGGCCGCAGCGCATGCAGCGCCCAGTAGCCCGCGGTGAAGGCCATCGTCGCACCAGCATAGACAAAGCCGCCAAGGGCGTTTTGCGCAGGCACGAAGATATCTTCGGTCACCAGCGACTGGCCAGCCCCCGCCCCCGGGCGCCGATCTTCGGGAAAGTCCCACGGGAAAACCGCATCGTCCCAATCAGGCCGCACCCGCCAGGCGTTGTTGATCGCGACCACCCGGTCAAACGGCGCACGGGGCCAGTGGGCCGCTTCCGCAACCATCGGGGCCGATCCCAGCATCAAGACAGTTGTCATCCGGCATCCCCCGCATCCTTGCGGCGCAGGTAGCGCGCCAAGGGCCCCGGACCACCGCTAATTTGTTCTTACATCGAAAAAGACGTGCCGCAGCCGCAGCTTGAGGTGGCATTGGGGTTCTGCACCACGAAACGCGCGCCGATAAGCTCATCCGTGAAGTCGATCACGGCATTGGACAGGAATGGCAGGCTGACGCTGTCGACCAGCACCTTTTGCCCGTCCTTTTCCAGCACCAGATCATCGGTGCCTGCCTCATCCAGCCGGATGTCATACTGAAAACCGGAACAGCCGCCGCCGTCGACGGCCACACGCAGCGACTTCACCTCGCCGGTCAGTTCCGCAATCTCGGCCAGTCGGGCAAAGGCCCGGTCGGTCACCTTGGGGGGAAGCGTCAGTTCCATGGCTGTTCCTGTATCCTTCCACGCATGGGGGGAATATAGGTCACTCAACCGCCGCGAACAAGCCGAGGTCTTGATGCTGCAACCCTATGCCTGTCAGCCCGATGCATCGCAGGGTCGGCGCTGGCCGGAACGGCTGTCTTCGTTCCGCTCTCCGTTCCAGCGGGACAGGGATCGGATCATCCATTCCAGCGCCTTCCGCCGCCTGAAACACAAGACGCAGGTCTTTGTGGAACATGAGGGCGACTATTACCGCACCCGTCTGACCCACACGATCGAGGTGGCACAGGTGGCGCGCACCATCGCCGGGGTCCTTGGCCTGAACACCGACCTTGCCGAGGCGGTGGCGCTGGCGCATGACCTTGGCCACACGCCCTTTGGCCATACCGGCGAAGATGCGCTGGAACGTCTGATGGCCCCCTATGGCGGCTTTGACCACAACGCCCAGGCCCTGCGGATCGTGACCCGACTTGAACGGCATTACGCCGATTTCGACGGGCTGAACCTGACCTGGGAAACCCTGGAAGGCATCGCCAAGCACAACGGTCCGGTCATCGGCCCGAATGCCGACAAAAAGCATGCCCATTCTGCGGAAGCTGGCCCGCTTCCATATGCCTTGGCCGAGGTGAACGCCGAATGGGACCTGGCGCTCGACACCCACGCCTCTGCCGAAGCGCAGGTCGCCGCCATCGCCGATGACGTGGCCTATTCGCACCATGACCTGCATGACGGCCTGCGCTCGGGCTTGTTCACCGAGGCTGACCTGATGGAGCTTCCCGTCACCGGTCCCGCGTTCGAGGAGGTGGACCGCCTTTACCCCGGCCTTGAAAAGATGCGCCGCCGGCATGAAGCGCTGCGCCGGGTCTTTGGCCGGATGGTCGAAGACGTGATCGCGGTGGCGCAGAACCGGCTGGCCAGCGCCCAGCCCAAATCGGTCGATGATATCCGCCAGCTAGGCACGACGGTGATCCGCTTTTCCAAGCCCCTCTTTCAAGACCTCAAAGCGGTGCGCAGTTTTCTCTTCCACCGCATGTACCGCGCGCCCAGCGTGATGGCCGTGCGGGCCGAGGTGACGCAAAAGCTGGATGACCTCTTTCCGCTTTTCCTGCGCGATCCGGGCCTTTTGCCCCCGGAATGGCAGGCGGATGTGCAGGCGGCCGAGGATGAGACCCAGCTTGCCCGAACTGTCGCCGACTACGTGGCAGGAATGACCGACCGCTTCGCCATTCAGGAACACCAGCGGCTGTGCGGCTTTGCACCCGACAGCGCCGAAGGCCACCCGTAGCAGCGTACGGCGGCCGTCAGTCGCGCCGCAGCGCCGCCGCGATCCAGACGCCGGCCAGACCCAGCGAGATCAGCGCGTTCCACCCGGCCATCGAGATGCCCAGCATCGACCACGCAATCGCATCGCAACGCACCGGGGCGGCCACATCCACCGCCGGGTTCAAAAGGTCCGCCGCCGAAATGCCCGCGATCGACCCGGCCGTGCAAGAGGCAAGGCCCGCCCACCAGGCTTGTTCCACGCCCACATGAAAGATGCCGATGCCCGCCGTGGCCAGCGCCGCCAGCGCGCCCAGCCAGGCCAGCCCGCGCCAGCCGGTTGCCAGCGCCACCGCCCCGATCAGCACCGCCGCCGCATGCGGCCAGCGTTGCCACAGACAAAGCTGACAGGGCGCCATGCCGCCGATATGCTGAAAGGCAAAAGCCCCCGCCAGCATCCCGGCCGAGCCCAGCGTCGCTATCAGTGTCAGGGTGCGGCGGGTCAGGATCATCGGGGCAGGGCCTTCTTGGGTCAAGTGGGCTTGGGTCAGGTGGGGTGCGTCGGGCGCGACCATACGACGGCCCGCGTCCGGGGGAAAGTCACGCCTGCGCGGGCAGGATTGGTGCTTTCGGCAACGGTCTGTTGCGGCTAGTCTTGGTCACAGGCGCGCTGACACCGGGGGGACGAACCCCGAAAGTGGCGCAAGCAACATGTTGATCTTCAATGGATCACGGCAGGTCCCGAAGCGGGGAACACGCGATCTGACAGGGAGCAGGACCATGGACTGGAAAGGCCGGCGCGGCAGTTCTAACATCGAAGATCGAAGTAAGGCCGGGGGCCGGTCTGCGGGCCGGACCGGGGGCGGCGGCACCGCGCGGGCGGGCGGGATCGGTGGAGTCGGGCTGGTTGCGGTCCTTTTGATCGGCTGGTTCCTTGGCATCGACGTGAGCCCGCTTTTGCAAGACCAGTCGGCCTCCGGCCCCGCATCGGCCCCCACAGAATTGACCGCCGAGGACCGCGCGGAAGGTCAGTTCGTCTCGGTCGTGCTGGCCGACACCGAAGAGATCTGGGCCCAGGTCTTCAAGGACCAGCTTGACCGAACCTACCGCCCGGCAACGCTGGTGCTGTTCAAAGAGGGCACCCGGTCCGCCTGCGGTGGCGCGTCCGAGGCGACGGGGCCCTTCTACTGCCCGGCCGACCGCAAGGTCTATCTCGACACCAGTTTCTTCACCACCCTGTCGCGCCGTCTGGGGGCCGGGGGTGATTTCGCCGCCGCCTATGTCGTGGCCCATGAGATCGGCCACCACATCCAGAACGAACTGGGCATCCTGGGCGAGGCCAACCGCATCCGCCGGCAGGTCAGCACCGAGGAAAGCAACGCCATCTCGGTCCGGGTTGAGCTGCAGGCAGATTGCCTTTCTGGCATCTGGGCGCGCGAGGCGGCTGAAACGTTGGGAGTGGTTGAAAAGGGCGATCTGGAAGAGGCGGTGAATGCCGCGCGCCAGATTGGTGACGACACCTTGCAACGCAGTGCAGGCCAGCGCCCGATGCCGCACACCTTTACCCATGGCACATCGGAACAACGGTCGCGCTGGTTCATGATCGGGCTCAACTCGGGCGAGATGGCAGATTGTGATACGTTTGCCGCCACACAGCTTTGACAGGCAGGGCGTTTGCGACAGGTCCCGATTGACGGCCAGCGCAAGCTTGACTAAACCGTCGCCCGTGGCCCGAGTGGTGGAATGGTAGACGCAGGGGATTCAAAATCCTCCGCCGCAAGGCTTGCGAGTTCGAGTCTCGCCTCGGGCACCACACAATCCCTGTATTCACCCCTGCGAAGGGGCAAAGGCAGCCCGCACAGAACCGGTATATCGGGCCGGGTCGCGCTGGTGCCGATTCGGCGCGACGCTGACAAGTCGTTGCCAGTTTGTGCCATTTTGTGCTGACCATGCGGCATCGGGAAACACTGCGCTGGTCAGGGATCGCAGGTAACGATTTTTTCTTGTGCAATAGGGCTCTACTCGCAGTTGCAAAAACATGTTGAATGTGTCGCTGACATCGGGGCCTTTCTGCGCAAATCAGGCGATAATATCATTTTTTATTATTGACTTAGCCGAAATCATACCATCGCGCCGACCCCGTTTGCCGCCAGGGCCACGGCATGGGCTGGCGGCTGCGGTCGTGGACCCTCGCGCTGTGGATGTGTTACGTTTTGGTTAACGAATATCAACACGGCATTTTTTCTTTTCAGTAAGCAATAGAAGCAGATACTGAAACATGGACAGGTCTGCCACAACGCGGACGTGCAATCGAGGACCGGTGTCGAGATGCCTGAGAAAAAGTCAGCCAGCCAAGCCAATCCACTGCCGTTGACCAAGGCCCCCATGCGCAGCACGCCCTGCTTTACGCCGGGCACGATGATCACCACCCAGCGCGGCGAATGCCCGGCTGAGCATCTGGTCGTCGGTGACCGTGTCGTGACGCGCGACAACGGGATGCAACTGGTGCGCTGGATCGGCAAGACGCAGATGTTCCTTTATGATTTCCAGGCTGATCCGCATCTGCTGCCGGTGTTCATTCGCCAAGGAGCCCTGGGCAAGGGCCTGCCCGAGCGGGACATGATGCTGTCGCCGAACCACCGGGTGCTGGTTGCCAATGAACGCACGACCCTGCGCTTTCGCGAGCGTGAGGTGCTGGTTGCGGCCAAGCATCTGACGACCCACGGCGTGCATACGGTGCAGTCCAGCGGCACGACCTACATCCACTTCATGTGTGACCGGCATGAAATTGTTCTGGCCGACGGGATCTGGACCGAAAGCTTCCAGCCCGAAGACCAAAGCCTGAAAGGCATCGGCAATGCCCAGCGGCTGGAGATTTTCGAGATCTTCCCAGAACTGAAGACCGCCGCAGGCAAAGATGCCTATGGCGCGGCACGACCAACAATGATGGCAGCCGACCTTGCCGAGCCTGCGCGCTGATGATTTCCAAGGCGCAGGCAAAGGCAGATCGCAGCAAGCGACCGTGACGTAAGAAAGCAATCCCCGTTGCTGACGGCAACAGGGCACAAAGAATACGCGTTTTCACCCTGATCCTGACCCAAATGGGTCTTGGTTAGGGGGCAAGGACGCTGAACGAGGCAGAGGGCAAAGAATATGGCAACGATCACTGGCACCGGCGGCAACGATAACATCAACAATCAGAACGAAAATCCTGTATCTAGCGACGTCTACAATATGTTTGCCGGAAATGACACCGTGCGTGCGGGCGGTGGCAATGACACCATTTTTGGCGGTGACGGCAATGACAGCTTGCGAGGTGATGCAGGAAACGATGTTGTTCACGGTGATGCCGGAAATGACACTGTCCGTGGGGATGCTGGCAACGATCTGCTTTTCGGCGGCACCGGCAACGACTTGCTGCGGGGCGGCGACAATGACGACACCCTGATCGGCGGGGATGGTGCCGACACCCTCCAGGGCGAAGACGGGAACGACACCGCCAGCTATGTCACATCCGGGACGGGTGTTTCGGTCACCATCAACGGCAGCGCCAACACCGGCGGCGACGCGGCGGGCGATACTCTCAGCGGGATCGAGAATCTCATCGGCTCGGCGTTCAACGATGTGCTGACCGGAGATGGCGCGGCGAACCGGATCGAAGGCGGCGATGGGGCCGACCTGATCAGCGGCGGTGCAGGCAACGACACGCTTATCGGCGACAGTGGCGACGATACGATCAGCGGCGGCGCTGGCAATGACTCAATGGTCGGCGGTGCGGGCATTGACACGGCCAGTTACAGCGGCGTGACAGCCAATATGAATATCAACCTGGCTGGTGAGTCGGCGACCGGCGAAGGCACCGATACGCTTAACGGTTTTGAAAATGCAATTTCTGGTTCTGGGAATGACACAATCACCGGCACGACGGGTGAAAACGTTCTGACCTCTGGTTCTGGGAATGACTCGGTTTCTGCCGGGGCCGGCAACGATACCGTTGATGGCGGCATGGGCAATGACACCATCGACGGCGGCACCGGTGATGACGTGCTGCGCGGCGGGCCGGACGTTGCCAGCCCAGTCAGCACTCCACTGGATTTCAACTGGACATTGACCGGTGGGGACGAGGCTAACCTTGCCGGCGGCGTGACCCAAGACACCGGCGGCATCAACGTTTCGACAACCTATACTCAGGGTTTCGCCGGGGCGACATTTTCGGTCGAGAGCAGCAACAATGCGACCGGCAATGATTTTGACCGGCCAATCTATGTTGCCCCAGGCGAAACGTTTAACGCCGGGTCCAGTGCCGAACTTTTCCGCCCTGGCGGGCAAACGCCGCAGCAGGATTCGACTTCTCTTCGAGTAGACTTCTCCTCAGTTTCCGGCTCCGGCTTTGCCAATACGGTCGAGAACGTCCGGTTCCGGATTTCGGACATCGATGACGGCGGCTTTCGTGACCGTGTCATCGTCCGCGCCTTTGATGCAAATGGCAATGAAATCACGGTCAACTTCACCGAGACATCAGCCTCGCTGTCGGTGACGGGGAACACGATCGAAGCGGCAGATGGCCTTGGAGTGTTCCCGGACGATGTGCGCGGTTCTGTCCTGATCGATATTCCCGGTCCGGTCGCCTATTTCGTGATCACCTATGACAACCTCGAAACGGCGCAGCAGGCGATCCGGGTGTCGGACATCCAGTTCAATGCGATCAATGCTGCTGATGACGATTCCATCACCGGCGGCCTTGGCAATGACACGCTGATTGGCGGCGTGGGCAATGACACTTTGCTTGGCGGGGCGGACAATGACGTTCTGGATGGCGGAACCGGGAACGACAGTCTGGATGGTGGCGCCGGCAACGACGCCCTTGACGGTGGCGCAGGCAATGACACGCTGGTCGGCGATGCTGGTAATGACACGATCCTGGGTGGCGCGGGCAATGACCAGATCTCGGGCGGGACCGGGGATGACAGCATCGATGGCGGCGCGGGCAACGACACGATCTTCTTTGGCGAAGGCAATGACACGGTCTTTGGTGGAGATGGCGACGACCTGATCGACGATACCAATGCCGTACAAAATACTGGCACCAATCTGATCTATGGCGGCAGCGGCAATGACACGGTCTTTGCCGGCCTTGGCAATGATGTGCTGTTTGGCGACGCTGGCAATGACGTCCTGTACGGTGAGGATGGCAACGACACCATCACCGGCGGAACCGGAAATGACACGGTCTTTGGCGGGGATGGGAACGACGTCTTTGTCTTCGGGCTGAACGATGTGACCACGGTGTTGGGCGGGGATGTCGATAACCCGACCATCGCGCCGTATGAGGTGGTCTATGGCGGCGGCGGACCAGGAACTGCGCCGGGCGACAATGACACCATTGACCTGTCCGCTTTCGGCTTTTCACGGGTGGTCATCGTCCGGGGCTCAACTGACCCGAATAACCCGTTGTTTGAAGACGGTTATATCAAGATCCTGGACGCGTCGAACAATGAGATCGCCCGGATCGACTTTTTCGACATCGAGAACATCTTCCCCTGCTTTACCCCCGGCGTGATGATCCTGACCGACCGTGGCGAGGTTCCGGTTGAGGCGCTGGTTCCGGGTGATCTGGTGATGACGCGCGACAATGGCCTGCAACCGCTGCGCTGGGTCGGGCGGAGGGATCTGTCGGTGCTGGATCTGATGGCGGACCCTGATCTGCAACCGGTGGAAATCGCACAAGACGCGCTGAACGACGGGCCGAACCGGGTGATGCGCGTGTCACCCCAGCACCGCGTTCTGATTGAGCGCGCGCGGGCGGAACTGATGTTCGGCGAGGCCGAGGTTCTGGTTGCTGCCAAACACCTTCTGGGTCAGGCCGGGGTGACCCGTGTCCTGCCGATGGAGGGGGTCAGCTATATCCACATCCTCTTTGACCGGCATGAGATTGTGCAGTCGGATGGCATCTGGACCGAAAGCTTCCAGCCAGCTGACCGGATGCTGTCGGCCATGGATGCCGAGGTGCGGCAAGAGGTGCTGTCCTTGTTCCCCGGTCTTGCGCGCAAGGCCGATGCTTTCCCGGCCGCGCGTCTGTCGCTGAAGGCGCATGAGGCGCGGGTCTTGCTGGCGCACTGACCGTCAGCGATTGCGCCAGTTGGCCCAGTCTTCCGGCGTATCAAGGTCTGTCGTGGCGTGGTTGCCCGGAAGGGCCACCAGGCGCAGGCGGTCTTTATAACGCACCAGCAGGCTGCGCGCGCCTTCGTCGCCTTGCAGCCGGGCGATGTCCGGGCGGCACCAGACGGGCAGGCAGACCGGGTGACCGGGTTTGCCTGCCTTGGCCGTGCCGCGCAGGATCATGTCTGGCGTGGCCTGCCATTCCCGCAACATGAGGGTCAGGTCATCTGCAGTGATTTCTGGCAGGTCGGCCAGCAGCATAAGGATCGGGGCGTCTGACGGCGTTGCGGCAATCCCGGCCTTCAGGCTGGCGGCCATGCCTGTCACGGCATCGGGCACGACAACCTGCGTCACCGCTAAGCCGTCCAGCGCCAGCTTGCGCAAGGGTCGGTCCGGGGGCAGGGTGACGGTCACCTTGGCCCCGGCTGCCAAGGCCGCGTTTGTGATGCGGGTCAAAAGGGGCTGGCCGTCGACCAGCTCAAGCAGCTTGTCGACCCCGCGCATGCGCGAGGATGCTCCGGCAGCCACGATCAGGATTTGTGGTGTCATCGTACGATGATGCCATGGAAGAAGGGGGGCCGTCTGCCCCCCTTCACCCCGCACCCTTTTCCTGTTGCGGATATTTGTCGAAGAGGAAGTCGATCAGCCCCGCATCCGGCCGCCGTCATCCCACAGTGCCGCCAGGTGGACGGTTGCCGCGCGGCGTTCGCCAAGGATCTCAATCTCACAGGCCAGACCATCCTGCACCTGGTCTGCGGGCAGGAAGCCCATGGCGACGGACTGCCCGGTGGTGTGGCTGTAGCCGCCGCTGGTGCAGAAGCCCACGACAGCACCTTCCAGCCAGATCGGCTCCCACGCGACGACGTCGGCGTCCTGCGCGTCGACGATGAAGCTGACCAGGCGGCGTTTCGGGCCGGACGCCTTTTCGGCCAGTGCGGCGGCCTTGCCGATCCAGTCGGCGGGCTTGTTCCAGCGGATGAAGCGGTCAAGGCCGGTCTCGGCGGGGGTGTAATCGGGAGAGAATTCGCGGCCCCACGACCCGAACCATTTGTCCAGCCGCAGCGACATCATTGCGCGCATGCCAAAGGGACGCAGGCCAAGGTCAGCGCCTGCGGCGTTCAGCGTGTCCCACAGGTGGCGGACCGACATGTGATCGGTGAAGATCTCATACCCCAGATCGGCGGTGTAGCTGACGCGCTGTACGATGCAGTTGGCCATGCCCACGGTCATGCGGCGCACGTCCATGAACTTTAAGGCATCGCTGCTGACGTCTGCACGGGTGACGCGGGAGAGCAGTTCGCGCGCGTTCGGCCCGGCAATCTGGAAGCCGGAGCGCGCGTCCGAGATATTCTCGACCGTCACGCCGTCCATGGCGTTTTGTTCGAACCAGCGCTGGTGCCAGCCTTGCGCGCCGTAGCTGGCGGTCAGCTGAAATTCGGTTTCCGACAGGCAGGATACGGTGAAATCGCCGATGATCTTGCCGGAATGGGCCAGCATGGGCGTCAGGGACAGGCGGCCCGGTTTGGGGATGTTGCCGGCCATGATCCGGTCAAGCCAGTCGCGCGCTTTTGCGCCGGTGATCCGGTATTTGCCGAAGTTCTGCACTTCGTTGATGCCGACACCGTTGCGGACGGCAAGAACCTCTTGGCGCGTCGCCTCCCATGCGTTGGAGCGTTTGAACGACGGCTCCTCATAGCGCGGCTCGCCGGGCAGGGCGTGGTAGTTCACCACCTCCAGCCCGTATTGCTGGCCCCAGACGGCGTTCATGCCATCGAACACCTCATACATCGGGGTGGTGCGGATGGGGCGGGCGGCGGGGCGTTCTTCGTTCGGGTAGGAAACGCTGAACCGCATCTGGTAGTTCTCGATCACCTTCGGCACGGTGTAGCCGGGGCTGGTCCAGGTGCCGAAGCGACTGACATCAAAGCCGCGTGGGTCACGCTCGACCTCGCCCTCGATCATCCATTGCGCCAGCGCCAGACCCATGCCGCCGCCCTGGCTGAAGCCCGCCATGACCGCGCAGGCCGACCAGTAGTTGCGCAACCCCTGCACCGGGCCGATCAGCGGGTTGCCGTCGGGAGCAAAGGTGAAGGGGCCGTGGATCACCCGCTTGATCCCTGCGCGCTGCAGGGCGGGGAAGCGGCGGTAGGAAAACTCGATACTGTCGGCGATCTTGTCATAGGCGTCGGGCAGCAGTTCCTGGCCCCAGGTCCAGGGGGTGCCGTCGATGCTCCACCCCTCACAGGGTTTTTCGTAAAAGCCGATGCAGAAGCCCCGGCCTTCCTGACGCAGGTAGGATTCACCGCCGGGGTCCATCACATGCGGGAATTCGCGGCCCCCACGGGCGACGATTTCGGGGATGTCGTCGGTCACCAGATACTGGTGCGCCATGGGGAGAAGGGGCAGATAAACCCCCGCCATCGCCCCAACCTCACGCGCCCAAAGGCCGGCGGCGTTCACCAGATGCTCGCAGATGATGGTACCCTTGTCGGTGACCACTTCCCAGCCCTCAGCCGTGGGGTTGGTGGCGATGACGCGTGTATGCAGCACAATCTCGGCGCCGCCCATCTTGGCAGCCTTGGCATAGGCGTGGGTCGTGCCATAGGGGTCAAGGTGGCCATCCAGCGGATCATAAAGCGCCCCGATGATGCCTTCGAGGTTGACCATTCCGTCAGTCAGCTTGGCGATTTCCTCGGGTCCGAGGATCTCGGTATCCAGCCCCATGTAGCGGTGCTTGGCGCGTTCGGCTTTCAGTTGTTCAAACCGCGCCATGTTGTCAGCCAGGGTGATCCCGCCGACATGGTGGAGGCCACAGGACATGCCGGTGATCGCCTCCAGCTCCTTATACAGGCGGATGGTGTAGCCTTGCAGGGCGGCCATGTTGGTATCGCCGTTCAGCGTGTGAAACCCACCCGCCGCGTGCCAGGTTGACCCTGCGGTCAGCTCGGCCCGCTCAATCAGCATCACGTCGGACCAGCCCAGCTTGGTCAGGTGGTAAAGCACCGAACAACCAACGACACCGCCACCAATGACGACCACGCGGGAATGGGTTTTCATGGACGACTCCTTTTCTTTCCCGGCAGAGATTGGCCGGGGCAGAGCCAGGGGTCATGCGGTTTTGCGACAAATAATGTCGCGAGGATCACTTCTCGGGGATGAGGCCGCGCGGAGAGAAGCGCATCACCAGCAGAAGGATCACCCCCATCGACAACAGGCGCATGTGTTCGGCACTGCCCACAAGATGGGCTTTGACCACACCCTCAGGCAGGCCAGCGGTGATGAACCCCATGATGTTGGGGCCGATGTTTTCCACCACCAGCCACAGCCAGCCGATCAGCAGACCGCCCAGAACCGTGCCCCAGTTGTTGCCCGATCCGCCGACAATCACCATGACCCAGACAAGGAAAGTAAAGCGCAACGGGTTATAGGTGCCCGGCGTCATTTGCCCGTCCATTGAGGTCATCATCGCCCCGGCAAAGCCGATCACGGCGGACCCAAGGATGAACACCTGCAAATGCCGCCCGGTGATGTCCTTGCCCATGGCGGCGGCAGACACCTCATTGTCGCGGATTGCGCGCATCATCCGGCCCCAGGGGCTGTTCAGCGCGCGTTCAAAGGTCCAGATCACCAGCCCCAGCACGATGCCGAACATGCCTGCGTAAAGCAGTTTGACGCCGATGGTCGAAGCCGTGATCGGGTCCAACCCCCAGTTCGCCACGAAGTCAAGGAAACCGGCCTGCTGCTGCAACTCTACCTCAAGCGGGACGGGCCAGGGGCGGGGCAACCCGGTCAGGTTCTTGACGCCGCGGCCCAGCCAGTCTTCGTTCTTCAGGACCGAGACGATGATTTCGGCAATCCCCAGCGTGGCGATTGCCAGATAGTCTGATCGCAGACCAAGGGCGGTCTTGCCGATGCCCCAGGCCACCGCCGCGGCAAGCAAGCCCCCCATCGGCCAGGCAAGAAGCGAGGGCAGGCCAAGCCCGCCAATATTGCCAGCGTTCTGGGGATTCACCGCCTCGGCCGCGGTCACGGCGGGGTCAAAGACCGCGCGGAACAGAAAGAAGCCGCCGATCAGAATGGCCGCCACGACCAGCGCTCGATTCCGCCCCGGGGCCAGCCTGCGCCAAGCGAAGACCGCCGCCATCCCGGCCAGCGCACCCAGCACCAGCGCCAGAAAGATGCCGGGACCACCGGCCTGCCAGTTGTCGCTGTTCGGCTTGGCTGAGACCAGCACGACAGCGAGCCCGCCAAGCGCGGTAAATCCCATGGTGCCGACGGAAAACAGCCCGGCATAGCCCCACTGCATGTTGACGCCCAGGGCGGCAATTGTGGCCAGCAAGGCCGCGTTCAGGATTGACAGCGACAGGTTCCAGCTTTGCAGGAACCCGGTCGAAAGATAGAGGCACGCGACCAGCGCAAAGAGGGTCAGGTTGCGGGCGTTCATAGCGATTTCCCCTTGAAGA
>JBBQVR010000089.1:0-14404 GCA_038211355.1 Rhodobacterales bacterium
GGGCGGCTTGGCTCTCCCTCCCCCTCGTGGGGAGGGTTGGGGTGGGGGGCGTCAGTCAAGGGACGTGAACCATGACCGGAATCCATCCCACCACCCGCGTCAATGCCCGCAAGCTGCGCCATGAGATGACACCGCAGGAGCGGAAACTCTGGGCAAAGCTGCGGGAGTTGAACCGGATGCTGGGGCTACACTTCCGGCGGCAGGCGCCCATCGGGCCGTTCATCGCGGATTTCGCCGATCTGGGGCGGCGGTTGGTGATCGAGGTGGATGGCGGTGGGCATGGTGGGGAACGCGACGCTGCAAGGGATGAGTGGCTGGCCTCGCAGGGGTTTCAGGTGCTTAGGTTCTGGAATCCGGAGGTTTCGGGGAATATCGAGGGAGTGATGCAGGTGATCTTCGATGCGGTGGGCGGCGAGCCCTTGGCAGACGCCCCCCCACCCCAGCCCTCCCCCACGCGGGGGGAGGGAGGCACCGGACCTGCGGCGTTGCGCGGGACGGTTGAGACAGGAGCCTCCCCTCCCCCCCGTGGGGAGGGGCTGGGGGTGGGGGGCACCCGGACAGAGGGAAAACCATCATGAAACGCCTCATCCAACACGGCCTGATGTTCGGGAACCTGATCGAGGTCTCCTCGCCCGCCCTTATCGAACGCTACAACCGGGCGCTCAAGCATCTGACGGGGAAGACCACCAAGCTTGACGATTTCCACATCGACCTGTCCGGCTATTCACCCGAGATCGGGGATGAGCTGAACGACGACCTCTACCTCAACCCCAACGGATCCAACCGGCAGTTCATCTTGCTGACCACGGCGCAGAAGGATGCGCCTTTGCTGAACATCAAGTTCTCGACCAGCCGGGGGATCCTGACGCAGTTCATCGAGACCAACGAGGCGCAGCTTTTTGCCCTGACGGCGCGGGATGCGGTAGCGGGGGAGTTGCAGAACTCAGTCTACGCGGTCGACACACCGGCGCGGCTGTTCGACATAAGGCAGGTGACGGTCGAGGCGGATACCATCGGCGGGCATGTGGCGGATGCGGGCAAGCTGGCGAAGATGATCGACCGCTTCCGGCAGGAACCCGACGGCTGGCGCGATGACGTGCTGGTGGCCGAGATGATCGGGCTGGCGAAAAAGACGGGCGACGTGACGCGGGTGCCGATCAGCCTTCCGGTGATGACGTTCAAGCAGGACAACTTCTGGACCAGCCATTTCGGCGGGGTCTACATCTTCCGCGATGTGCGGTTTCCGGCGGCGATATCCTCGCTGGACTGGAAATCGCTGGGCACAGTGCCGGTGCCGCAGGTCAACGACCTGACCCACCGCAACCAGATTGCCGACTGGCTGGACCGCAACAACCTGACCGAGCCGATCGTGCAGGCGCGGGGGATGGATGCGGCGGCGGTGTTGCGGCAGAAGATGGACTTCATCCTGATCGACGCGGCGGACCGGCTGGGGATTGAGGTGGGCAACGCGCGGCGGACGGAACTGCGCAAGGTGGCATACCGTCTGGGAAGTGCGCTGCCAGAGGAATTCCTCGGCCTTGCCGCCCTGCTGCGCTGGGTGGAGGCGGGAGGGCCATGGCCGAAGATCAACAGCGAACACCCGGCGTATTTCTACACGCTGCGGGGCCGCGCCGGGAAGGACCGCGATCTGGTGAACATGCTTTTGTCCGAACTTGCGCCCATGGACGTGCGGCAGATGTTCATCGTCCACAAGGAACTGTTCTACGCCCAATACGCCACCTGGACGGATGCGAAGAAAACCCATGTGGCCGAATTCCTCGCGCGGGAGTATCAGGTAGACAGAGAGGGCGCGCGCACCGCCCTCTTTGGCCCCGAGCCGGGGATGGACGAGGCGCACCGCCCGCAGATGACCGAAGGGCCGAAACCGGCGCGGGGGCCTGTGTCCGGGCCATGGGGAGGGAGACGATAGATGGGCTGGCTACGACTTGCCTTCGTCATGTATGTGATGCTGACGATCATCTACTTTCTGACCAGCATCTATTCCCGGTCCGTCCGGCGTGAGAAGCTGGAGAAGGAATGGGATACCGACCCCGCCCGCGAGGATGCCTCACCACCTGAACGGACGGCCTTTATCGAGGCTGGGATGCAGGCCTATGACAAGGGGCTGAAAAAACGTCTGTTATGGCTTATCTATGTTGTTCCGACGATCGGGTTTCTGGCCACGATCTATTTCGTCAACTGGCACTGAAGGGACCTGCCCATGTGGACCAAGATCAAATGGGGCCTGCGTATTCTGGCGGTCCTGGTGGTGGGGTTGTTCCTGCACTACACCCTGCCGCAGCGCGATATCGTGCGGGTTGTCGACACCAGCAACCGCATCACGCAGATCGGCGCGAACTGGATCTTCTATTCGATCGAGGATACCGGCACCGGGGCCGAGACCAGCACCACCCGCGACATCCGCTTTATCGACGCGGTGTTTGAGGATGATACGACGGTGATGGTCTACCGCAATGAGGATACCGGCTGGTTCTGGCCGCCGTATTTCAAGTGGGACAGCAGCACCCTGCAGGCTGAGGCCACGAACCTGCGGTCCACGCGCGAAGCGCCGCGCTGGGTGGCGGTCACGCATTACGGCTGGCGCATTCCATTGCTGTCCGCCTTTCCGAACGCGGTGGCCATCACCCCGGTTGACGGGCCGGATGTAACGCTGATCCCTTGGGTCAACATCATCATCCTGGCATTCCTGGTCTTCACGGTCTTCATGGCCCGTCGCATGGTGCTGCAATTCCGCGAGCGGATGGTGGACCCCGCCCTTGCCGATGTGGGCGAGACATTCGACGCCATGGGCGACCGGGCCGAGGCGGCGCGGAAAGAAGCGCGCGGGTTCTTTGGCCGGATCGGGGCGTGGATCAACACCTGGCGGGCCAAGAAGTAACCCCGCCCCGGCCCTAAGCCGGGGACAGGGGCGGGCCTAACTGCGCAGCGTGCCGCCCGTGGCCTTGGTCACCTTGTCGATGATCCTGGCTGAAACGCCCTCAATCTCGGCTTCGGTCAGGGTCTTTTCGGCAGGCTGCAAACGCACGGTCAGGGCGATGGATTTCTTGCCCGCGCCCATTTGCGCCTCGGCTTTTTCACCCGCAAACTGGTCAAACACCCGGACGCTGGCGATCAGCGTCTTGTCGGCACCAAGGGCTGCGTTCACGGCGGTCAGGGCCTCGACGCGCGCATCCACCACGAAGGCAAAGTCGCGGTCCACCGCTTGCAGGTCGCTGATCGCCAGCGCCGGACGGGTGGGGGTTTTCACCTTGGGCGCGGGCACATTGGCGATCAGGATGGTGAAGGCCACGGCAGGGCCTTTCACGTCCATCGCCTGCAGGATGCGGGGGTGAACCTCGCCAAAGGTGGCCAGCGTGTTGGGCCCAAGGCCGATGACGCCGGACCGCCCCGGATGCCACCAGCCCGCCGTCTTGCGGCTTACTTGCGTACGGGCGGGGGCACCAAGGGCGGCAAGAACCGCCTCGGCATCGGCCTTGGCGTCGAAGACATCAACCAGACGGCGGCTGCCGTGGGGGTCACGCTGGGCGGCGGCCCCGATCAGAAGGCCCGCGGCTTGCAAATGCTGGTCACCCGGTTCACCGCCCTGGAAGGCGGGGCCAACCTCGAACAGCGAAAGATCCATGAAGCCGCGCGCCTGGTTACGGGCCGCGGCGGCCAGAAGGCCGGGCAGAAGGTCAGGCCGCAGATGCGACATCTCGGACGAGATCGGGTTGTCGACCCGCACGGCATCAGTGCCGCCGCCAAAAAGGGCCGCCGCCTTGGCGTCGATAAAGCTGTAGGTCACGCATTCGTTGTAACCCAAGGCCGCGATGGTGCGGCGCGTGGTGCGTTCGCGGACCTGCAACGGCGTCAGGATCGGGCGTGGCACGCCGGGCAGGCTGCGGGCCATCGGCGCGCCTTGCAGCTTGGTCAGGCTGGCGATGCGGGCAACCTCTTCGATCAGGTCGGCGTCGCCAAGGATATCGGGGCGCCATGACGGCGGGGTCACCGCGTTGCCGTTCAGAGTAAAGCCAAGCGCCTGCAGCGTGGCGCGCTGGGTAGCTTCGGGAATGTCCATGCCCACAAGGCTGACCACGCGGGCAGCGTTCAGCTGATAGCTGCGCGTGGTGTCGATGGGGGCACCGTCCTGCACGACATCGGACGGCTCACCGCCGCAAAGGTCAAGGATCATCTGGGTTGCAAGCTCCAGCCCAGGCAGGGTGAAGGCTGGATCGACCCCACGTTCGAACCGGTAGCGCGCGTCAGAGTTGATCTTCAGCGCGCGCCCCGTGGCGGCAATGGTGATCGGGTCCCAGAAGGCGGATTCGAGGAACACATCGGTCGTCTCGGGGGAGCAGCCCGAGGCCTCGCCACCCATGATGCCAGCAATGCTTAGCGCACGCTTGTCATCAGAAATGACCATCATGTTCTCTTTGATTGCGTATGTCTTTCCGTCAAGCGCTCGAATGTTGGCGAATTCGTCACCCATGAAGCGCAGCAGGCCACTAACGGTATGAATCCTGAGAACGTTCCCCTCAATTTTGGCGGCGTCGAAGACGTGCAACGGTCGGTTCAGTCCGAAGGTGAAGTAGTTGGTGATGTCCACAAGGGCCGAGATCGGCCGCAAGCCGAGGGCCTTCAGCCTGGCTTGCATCCAGTCAGGTGAGGAGCCGTTCTTCACGCCCCGGATCAGGCGACCGACGAAATGCGGGCAACCCTTGGCCTTCAGCGTAGGGTCGATGGTGACCGTGATGGGTGACGGAAAGCGGCCTGCAACGGGGGTGGCGACGACCGGCTTCAGCGTTCCCAGACCCCGGGCAGCAAGGTCGCGGGCGATGCCGTGGATGCCCAGCGCATCGGGGCGGTTCGGGGTGACCTTGACCTCAATCACCGGGTCATTCACGCCGCGATAGTCGATGTAGCGCGCACCAAGGGGCGCATCGGCGGGCAGTTCGATGATGCCGTCGTGGTTGTCCGACAGCATCAGCTCGCGTTCCGAACACAGCATGCCGTTGCTGTCCACGCCGCGGATATTGCCGGGCTTCAGGTCAACGCCGGTCCCCGGAACATGGGTGCCGGGGGGCGCAAAGACGCCGACAAGGCCGGTCTTGGCATTGGGCGCACCGCAGACGACCTGCACTTCCTCAGCCCGCCCGCCCGGACCGTCGGGGAAGGTTTCCACCCGGCAGACGCGCAGGCGGTCAGCGTTGGGGTGCTGCACGGCCTCGATCACCCGGCAGATGCGGAAGGCGCCCAAGGCGGCGGTGGGGTCTTCGATCCCCTCCACCTCCAGCCCAAGGTCGGTCAGCGCTTCGGCAAGCGTGTCAACCGATCCCTCGGTCTCAAGGTGGTCTTTCAGCCAGGACAGGGTGAATTTCATCGGAGCGGGTCCCTTCAGGTGCGGGATGGGGCTTAGCGCAAAGGCGGGACAAGGGGAAGCGGGGTCAGCCTTGGAACGCCCAGAGGTAAGCGTTGAAGAGACCGATCAGGATGGGCTGGTGGATCAGATAAATCACCAGAGAGTGCCGCCCGGGAAAGCTGAGCCTGCTGAGCGTGGCCGTGGGGGCGCTGCCCTGCCAACGGTCGATCCGCAGCGCCTTGGCCACGGCAACCCCGGCCAGCGCGGGGGCGGCCCAGGGCACTAGGGGCACGTAGTCGCCCATCATCGGGCGGCTTTCGGCAAGGCCGGTCCAGACCAGCCACAGCGGATCGAAGGCGGGAAAGCGCGAGCCCCAGGCGGCGGCGAAGATAACGGCGGCAAGGGCTAGGGTCAGCGCCCATGGCAGGCGCAGGGCGACAAGGCCCAAAAGGCTGGCAGCGGCGATGGAATGCAGGATGCCGAACCAGATCGTGCCGCCGGGGACAAACCAGATGCTGGCGATGGTCACCAGAACGGCAGCCCCCGCGACCTTGGCAAACCGTGTCCAGAAGGCGGGCCAGCGGACGCCCTGCCCATGTGCCAGCCACAGGCTTACCCCGGACAGAAACAGAAAACTGCCCGCGATGGTTCGGGCGAAGTAATACCAGAACGGCTGGATCATCGTGTCGGACGGGATGAAGCCGAACAGCGCCAGATCAAAGGTAAAGTGAAAGATTACCATGCAGACGATGGCAAGAGTGCGGGCCAGGTCGAGGGCGATCAGACGGTTATGGGGTGTGGTGGTGGTCATGCCAGTGACTGTGGCGCGGAACGGGGATGCCCGCAAGCCAGCCCCCTCTCACCGGCCACCAAGCGCCGATTTCTTCAAAGAAATCGGACCGGAGCCTTCAAAGGCTCCGGCCCGGAATTTTCGAAAATTCCGGCGCTGTTGCCGGATGCCGGGTCAGAAAAGCTGCAAGAGGCGCTTGAGGTAATCCAGTTCCTCGCCCGAGCGGCTCAGATCCCCTGACCGGCGGCGAATCTCGTCCAGCAGTTCCTGCGCGCGGGCGTTGGGGTCGTTCTGCACCATGTTCTCGTCCGACCCGATGCGCGCGGTATCCCCAGGTTCGCGGCCCAACGGGTCACGGCCGTTGGGGTCGGCACTGCCAAACTCTTGCCCCTCTTGACCGTCGCGCTGTTCGCGCTGTTCCTGGGCCAAAGCCTCGCCAAAGTCTTGCAGGCCGTCGCGCATCGCCTCCATCGCTTCGGCCTGACGGTCAAGGGCGCCATCAAGGTCACCGCGGCGCAGCGCCTCTTCGGCCTCTTCCATCGCACGACCGGCGCGGTCAAGGTTGCGACGGCCCTCTTCGCCCTGTTCGGTGCCGTCGCCCGGCAATTCGCCGCTCTGCAGATCATCCAGCCGTTCGCGCAACCCACGCTGCCGGTCGGTCAGATTGCCTTCGCCGCCGTTGCCTGCCTGATCGCCGGGCTGCTGGCCCTGGCCCTGCTGGTCGCCCGGTTCCTGGCCCTCTTGCCCCGGTTCCTCGCCCGGTTGCTGGCCGCCTTCGCCGCGCTGCATGTCGCGGTAGGCGTCGTCGGACAACTCTTGCTGGTCGCGCAGCGCCTCACCCAGATCCTGCATGCCCTGCTGACCGGGAGAGCCCTGGCCCTGACCGCCCTGCCCTTCGACGACCTGCATGTTTTCCATCAGCTGGCGCAGCTGTTCCATGAGCTCGGCCGCTTCAGCGGTCTTGCCCTCTTCCATCAGGCGCTGAAGTTCATCCAGCATCTCTTGCAGCTGGTCACCCGACATCATCTGACCCTGCATCTGGCCTTGCTGCTGCTGGTCGCCCGGGTTGCGCTGCGCCTCTTCGGCCAGTTCGCGCATGTATTCGTTCAGCGCCTGCTGCATTTCGGCCATCAGACGGTCAATCTCTTCTGGCGAGGCGCCGTTTTCGATGGCTTCCTGCAGGCGGTCTTGCGCGCGCTGCAGGCGATCAAGCGCGGATTGCAGGTTACCTTCCTCGACCATCAGGGCGATGGTCCACAGCTCTTCCGCAAGGACATCGCGGTCTTCGACCGACAGGCTGGCCTCTTTCGCCTCAAGGTCGCGCATCAGGACACGCAGGCGCAGGAAGGCGCGGTCGTGGCGGATGAAACCCTCGGGGGCGTTCGTCACGGCCTTCAGGATCTGCACCGCGCGGGGGGCGTTGATCCGGTTCCAAAGGATATCGCGGCGCATCTCGATCAGCGCGGCGGCGAGGGGGTCAAAGAACCGCTTGCCCGGCAGCGTGACGGCGTAGGGGGTGGAGGTCCCCTCTTGTCCGGCTGCATCGACGGCGGCGAAAACCATGGTTACCGGCAGGTTGGCGAAGACGTGCTTTGACAGGTCGTCGACCAGTGTTTCGGTGATTTCGGTCCGCTCACCTGACAGGGGCATTGGCAGGTCAAGGGTGACAGCCTCAACCGGCTCCGGGTCGGGGACAAGGCCGTGGCGGCGGTCGATCTGCGTCATGTCCAGCGCAATGGTCACCCGGCCCGCAACGACGCCGTAATCGTCGCTTGCGGTGAACTCTTGGGTAAAGCGGCCATCCGCCTCACGCCCAATTTCACCCGAAAGCGCGATGCTGGGCAGGCCATCGGGAAGGGCGGTCACGTCCCATTCGCGGCCATTGGGGCCTTCGATGGCAAGCCGGCCTGACCTTGTGACGGTCAGGTCAAAGACCCCGGCCATGCCATCAGGTACGGCTGCGGCGGGGGTTACATTGGGGGTCGCCTCCCCTTCCGGGACCACTGGCGGGGGCGGTGGGTGGGCATCGGCCACGGTCTGGGCAACCGTCAATCCACCTTCGGCCCCATAAAGCCGGATCTGCAGTCGGGTGCCGGTGGGCAGCTCCAGCCCCGGCGCGGTGATGTCGTTCAGGTACAGAGAGGGCTTGCCTGTATAGGCGGGCGGCTGGGCCCACCCTTCCCAGCTTGGGCCGCCGGGCATCGCCTCGGCCGCGCCCGGGGCCAGACCGGCGATGGAGGTGACGCGCCAGAACGATCCGAAAAGGACCGCCATCACGAACGCGGTAAGCGCTACATAGCGCAACGAAAACGGATCGCGCGACGACAGCCGCAGGTCGGGTGCAACGGGCTGCGCTTGTGCGGCACGGGCGGTCATCCGGGCGCGGTGCGCCTCCCATACCGCCAGCGAGGCGGGGTCGTCGCGGCCAATGGCTTGCGTGTCCAGCAGCGTGGCGATGGGCCGGCCGGGCATGGTGCCGTCCAGCCGGATCAGCGCATCGCCCACGGTGGGTTTGGCAAAACGCCGCCAGCCCAGCACCCCAAGGCCAAGCGCCAGCACCGCCGCCACCCCACCGCTAATCTGCGCCCAATGCAGCGGGCCAAGGTCCTGAAGTCCGAAGGCCAGCGCGGCAAGCACCAGCAGTGCCAACGACCACAAGGGCCAGAACGCCCGCGCCAACCGTTCCGCCCACAACCCGGTCAATGTCAGGCGCACAGGCCAGATCAAAGACTTGAGGGGGGCCGATTTCAACGGCGGCTGGGACGGTTTTCCGGTCATCAGGGCTGCCTCTGGGCCGGACGGGATGTCACAGCCACGCAGGAATGGTATCGCGGTTCAGGATTTCGTCAAAGGTCGGTCTTTCCCTGATGACAGCGAAGTGATCCCCATGCACCAGCACCTCGGGCACCAGCGGCCTTGTGTTGTATTCCGAGGCCATCACCGCGCCGTAAGCCCCCGCTGACCGGAAGGCGACCAGATCGCCCTCGGCCACCAGCGGCAGATCGCGGCCCTTGGCGAAGGTGTCGCCGGTTTCACAGACTGGGCCGACCACGTCAAACTCTTGCGTGGGGGCGGCGACAGGGGCCTCAGTCACCGGAATGATGTCATGATGCGCGCCATACATCGACGGACGGACCAGATCGTTCATCGCGGCATCGAGGATCAGGAAATCGCGCCCCTCGCCGTTCTTCACGTAGATGACCTTGGACACAAGGATGCCAGCGTTGCCGGAAATCAGGCGGCCGGGCTCGATCTCGATCTCGCAGCCCAGATCGCCGACCGTGCGCTTGATCAGCGCGCCATAGTCGGTGGGCAAAGGCGGCGCTTCATTCGAGCGGGCGTAGGGGATGCCAAGGCCGCCACCGAGATCAAGCCGAGTGATCGTATGGCCCTCGCTCCGCAGCTGGCGGGTCAGGTCGGCGACTTTCAGGTAAGCCTCTTCGAACGGCTCAAGCTCGGTCAGCTGGCTGCCGATATGAACGTCGATCCCGATGACCTGCAGGCCGGGCAGGGCTGCTGCCTCGGCATAGACCTGCGAGGCGCGGGCGATGGGGATGCCGAACTTGTTTTCCTTTTTCCCCGTCGCGATCTTTTCATGCGTTTTGGCGTCCACATCCGGGTTGACGCGAATGGTGATCGGCGCGGTCAGGCCAAGGCTGGTGGCCACCTCGGACAGGGCCCGCAATTCGGGCTCAGACTCGACGTTGAACTGGCGGATGCCGCCGGTCAGGGCCAGCCGCATCTCCTCGCGCGTTTTGCCGACGCCGGAGAACACGATCCGGTCGCCCGGCACCCCTGCCGCCTTGGCGCGCAGGTATTCCCCGGCGGATACCACATCCATCCCCGCGCCCAGATTTCCCAGCGTTTTCAGGACGGCGACATTGGACAACGACTTGATGGCAAAGCAAACAAGGTGGGGCAGCGGCGACAGCGCCTCGGTGAACAGGTGGTAATGCCGGGTCAGCGTGGCGGTGGAATAGACGTAGAACGGCGTGCCGACAGCGGCGGCAATGTCGGCTATCGCCACGTCTTCGGCGTGAAGGGTGCCGTTGCGGTAAAGAAAATGGTCCATGCGTCGCCCCCGGGGTTCGTCGCGCCGTCATATCCGGGCGTGGCTTTGGTGCAAAGTGCCGATTTCTTCAAAGAAATCGGGCCGGAGCCTTCAAAGGCTCCGGTGCGGAGTTTTCCAAAACTCCGCTACGCCGCAACCCTGCCCGAGCGCAGGAACAGATAGAGCGGCAACCCGCAGCTGACCCCGATGCAAAAGGTCGCGGGGATTGCCACCAGATGCCACCAGGCCTTGCGCGAAATCGCCTCGGCCAGAATCCAGACGGTCAGGGCGATGGCGGCAATCGTCAGGTCCCAGGTCAGCCCGGTGGTCGAGGCGTTGACATACCAGGCGTCGATCAGGCCGGAAAGCCCGGTGCCGGTCTCGTTCATGTAGGTCACGAACCAGTACATCGGATGCACCGCCCCCCAGACCGCCAGCGCAAGGAAGACCAGCCGCAGCGGCGTCATTTCACTACCACACCAATCTGCGCTTCACCCGACACGGTGATGCCGGACTTTGTCGGCGGCTGCGGGTCACCATCAGTGCCGCAGGCAGCAAGGCTGAACGTCAACAGGGCAAGAGTGGCAAGCAGGATCGGGCGTGGCATGGAAACCTCAACTTACGGGGCGTTTGCGCGACTGTGCCACCCCGCGCCCTGCCCCACAAGGTGCGGGAAACCGACAGGTCAGCCCAGCACGGCCTTCCAGCGCGCCACCTGTTCGCGCACCCGGTCAGGGGCCGTGCCGCCATAGGACATCCGGCTGCGGACCGAGTTTTCGACCCCCAGCACGGCAAACACATCGTCGCGTATCCCGGGATGCACCGCTTGCATCTGCGACAGGGTCAGGTCCGGCAGATCGACGCCCGCGCCTTCGGCCAGGGCCACCAGCGTGCCCGTCACGTGATGCGCCTCACGGAAGGGCAGGCCCAGTTCGCGCACCAGCCAGTCGGCCAGATCGGTCGCGGTTGAAAAGCCACTTGCGGCGGCAATCTTCAACGTCTCGCGGTTGGCAGTCATGTCGCCGACCATGCCGGTCATCGCGGCAAGGCCCAACATCAGCGTATCGGCGGCGTCAAAGACCTGTTCCTTGTCTTCCTGCATGTCCTTGGAATAGGTCAGCGCAAGGCCCTTCATGATGGTGAACAGGGCCACCGTCGCCCCGAGGATCCGCCCAAGTTTCGCGCGCAGCAGTTCCGCCGCATCCGGGTTCTTCTTCTGTGGCATGATCGACGAACCCGTCGTCCAGCGGTCCGAGAGCCGCACAAAACGGAACTGGGCCGATGACCAGATCACCAGCTCTTCGGCAAAACGGCTCAGGTGCATCGCAGTGATGCTGGAGGCTGCCAGAAACTCTAACGCGAAATCGCGGTCGCTGACCGAATCAAGGCTGTTTGCCGTCGGCCGGTCAAAGCCAAGGGCGCTTGCTGTCATGTGGCGGTCAATCGGAAAGCTGGTCCCCGCCAGGGCCGCAGCGCCCAAGGGGCATTCGTTCATCCGTTTGCGCGCATCCTCAAACCGGGACCGATCCCGCGCGAACATCTCGACATAGGCCAGCATGTGGTGGCCCCATGTCACCGGCTGCGCGGTCTGCAGGTGGGTAAAGCCCGGCATCACCCAATCTGCTCCCGCCTCGGCCTGGGCCAGAAACGCCTGCATCAGCGCGGTCAGGCCTGAAATCGCCGCATCGCACTGGTCGCGCACCCACAGCCGGAAATCCACCGCCACCTGATCATTCCGGCTGCGGGCGGTGTGCAGGCGCTTGCCTGCTTCACCCAGAATCTCGGTCAGGCGGCTTTCGATGTTCAGGTGGATATCCTCCAGCTCGACCCGGAACGGGAAGTTTCCGGCTTCAATCTCTGACAAGACCGTGAGAAGGCCTTCCCCGATAGCCTCGGCATCCTTATTGGTCAGTATACCTTGTGCGGCCAGCATGGCGGCATGGGCACGGCTGCCTGCGATATCCTGTGCGTAAAGCCGCTGGTCGAACCCGATTGAGGCATTGATTGCCTGCATGATCGCGTCCGGCCCAGAGGCGAAACGCCCGCCCCACATCTGGTTGGCGGCAGGGGTCTTTGGGGTGGCTGACATGGGCAGGACTTTCGAGGGGTGCAGCGTGCGGAAACTTGTGGTCGTCCTCTACACGGCCTTGATCCTTGGCGCAAATGTCGCGGCGGCTGATGTCGCCGCCCTGCGCGACGGCGACATGAAGAAACTGGCGATCCACATGTCCCCCGCCCCGGTGCCCGAGGTGGTTCTGCTGGATGCCGCCGATGCCGAACACGCGCTGGCGGACTACAAGGGCAAATGGGTGGTCCTGAACTTCTGGGCCACCTGGTGCGCACCCTGCCGGCATGAGATGCCGTCGCTTGACCGGCTGCAGGCCGCGATGCCCGAGATTGCCGTGGTGCCCGTCGCCACCGGCCGCAACGCTGTGACCGGGATCGAGAAATTCTTTGAAGAGGCCGACATAAAGCTGCTGCCCATCCTGCGCGATCCCAAATCCGAACTGGCGCGGGGCATGGGCGTGATGGGCCTGCCGGTAACGGTTATCCTGAACCCCGAAGGCCAGGAAGTTGCCCGCCTGATCGGCGACGCCGAGTGGGACAGCGACAGCGCCAAGGCGATCATGGCGGCGCTGGTGGCGGGTCAGTAACCCGCGGGGTGGCCTGACAAGGCTGTCTAAAGGTCAAACGTCGCGAACACCGGAACGTGGTCTGACGGCCCCTCCCACCCCCGGACGGGGCGCAGGATGCGGCTTTGGTGGCTGGCGTTCACGATGTCGGGCGTGGCCCAGATATGGTCAAGCCTGCGGCCCTTGTCGGCGGTGTCCCAGTCGGCGGCGCGGTAGCTCCACCAACTGTAAAGCTTGCCATCCCGAATATCGCTGCGGGTCACGTCTTGCCAGCTGCCCGCCTCCATCACGGTGTTGAAGTGGTCAACCTCGATCGGGGTGTGGCTGACGATCTTCAGAAGGGCCTTGTGGTCCCACACGTCATCTTCGCGCGGGGCGATGTTCAGATCACCGACCAGAATGGCCCGGTCAGGGCGTTCCCAGCGGAAGAAATCGCGCATTTCGGTCAGGTAATCCAGCTTTTGCCCGAACTTCACGTTCTGCTCACGGTCCGGGATATCCCCACCTGCGGGGACATAGCAGTTGTGGATCGTCACCCCGTTTTCCAGCCGCGCCGCGACGTGGCGGGCATGGCCAAGCTGGGCAAAATCCTTGTCACCGGCATCAACGATGGGCAGCTTTGACAGGATCGCCACGCCGTTATAGCCCTTTTGCCCCCGCGCCACGATGTAGCGGTAGCCAAGCGCCTGAAACTGCCCAAGCGGGATCAGCTCTACCGGGCTTTTGCATTCCTGCAGGCAAAGGATATCAGGGCTTTCCTCGGCCATCAGCCGGGCCACCAGCCCTTCGCGCAGGCGGACTGAGTTGATGTTCCAGGTGGCAAGGGTAAAGGGCATGGCGCTCTCAGGGGGTTGGGGCGACGGCTTGGGGAATCAGTTCAGCCAGCGCTGTCAGAAGGGTTGCGTCAAAGCGGACCGGGTCTTCGATCTGCGGGATATGGCCGACCTCATCCAGAATGAACAGCGGCGCGCCGGTCAGATCGGCCAGACGCTCACCCTGCACCAAGGGCGTGGCAGTGTCGCGGTCGCCCCAGATGAAGGCAAGGGGCAGGGTCAGCGCCTGCCACCCTTCCGCCGTGGTCGAGGCGGCACCTTCCGGCGGCACCAAGAGCGTGGGCAACCAGTCGGCAATTGCCGCCGTGGTGCCGGGGCGTCGGATGGGCTGCAGCAGCATGTCGATCACCTCGGGCGTCGCGGCCTCTTTGCGGTGCAGGACCAGGCGCAAGAGGGGGCCCAAGGCCAAGGGGTTGGTCACGCTGGCCGACACCGCCAGTTCGCGCATGAAGGGGTTGCCCAGCGGCCATGGTGGCGCGCCGCCTTCCGCCCCGCCAAGTCCGAGGGCGCCGGAAACGACGATCAGCCCGGCCAGCGCCGCAGGGTCCGCCATGGCTGCCTCGGCAGCAGCGCCCGCGCCAAACGAATGGGCCACGACCACCGGCCGCACGCCCAGCGCCTTGACCAGCGCCAAAAGCCGCTGGCCTTGGGTCTGGCGGCTGTAATCGCTGCCTGAATCGCGAAACGACCAGCCCATCGGCGGCATGTCAAAGGCGATGGCGCGGTAGCCTTCCGCCG
>JBBQVR010000090.1:0-14339 GCA_038211355.1 Rhodobacterales bacterium
TGGGCGGGGGTTGAGGCGAAGGTCTGGGCATTGCCCACCCATTCGCCGGCGATCAGGTGTTTTCCGGTCAGCATGGGGTTATCCTAGAAATGAAAGGCGTCCGTCACGTCACGGCGGCCAAGGGTCAGCGCATCCGCGACATGGATCATCGGGGCAAGGTCAACGTCGCTTTGGCGCGCGGTGACAAGGTTGGCCAAGTGGGCATAGAGGGCGGGGTATTCGCCCATGATGTCGGCCTTGCCGGTCACTGGCTTGCCGTCCAGCTCCAGCACATTGCCACCCATCCGCAGGGCGAGGTGGCCCTGCGGGGTTTCCACCACGATATCCCAGGTTTGCGGACCCTCTTGCCGCCAATCGAAATCGGCGGTGACGTTTCCGCTGAAGGTCAGTGCCGCCGCGATGGGGGTCTGGCGGTTGGACGGAAAGGTCAGCGTGGCGGCGGTCAGATGAACCGGGGCGGGCAGGATATCCGTCAGGATCGACAGGGCGTTGATGCCGGGGTCAAAGACGCCCATCCCGCCGGGCTCAAACACCCAATCCTGACCGGGGTGCCATTTGCGCACGTCCTCCCGCCAGGTGATATGCGCGCGGGTGATGGTTTTCCCCGCAAGCCACGCCTTTGCCGGGGCCACCGCCTGCGCCATCCGGCTGTGCCAGGTGGCGTAAAGCGTCAGGCCCTTGGCGGCGGCCATGGCCTGCAACGTATGGACCTCGGCCAGCGTCGCGCCGGGTGGTTTTTCCAGCATCACATGTCGCCCTGCCTTCAAGGCAGCCTCGGCCGCGTCAAACCGGGGCACGGGCGGCAGGCAAAGCGAGACAACCTCCACCTCTGGATGGGCGGCAAGGGCTGCGTCCAGCGTGGTGAAGGCGGGCACACCCGGCACGCTGCCCTTACGGGATACCGTGCAGGCCAATGTGAAGGCATCACTTGAAGACAGCGCCGGAACATGCTGATCAACCGCAATTTTTCCGATGCCCACCAGACAGACGGCGCGCTTGGTCATCAGTGGCTTTCCCGCGCGACGGCATTGCCCCGACAGCCGATCAGAAAGTCCATGTCGGCCCCCTTGTCCGCGCCTTCGACGTGGTCGTGGTAAAGCTTCGCATAGCCGCTGGTTGGGGGTTCGACCGGGGGTTTCCAGGCGGCAAGACGGGCTACAAGTTCGGCCTCGGGGATGTCCAGATGCAGGCGGCGGTTCGCCACGTCCAACTCGATGAAATCACCCGACCGCACCACGGCGAGGGGGCCACCGCGCGCAGCCTCGGGGCTGGTGTGCAGCACCACCGTGCCATAGGCCGTGCCCGACATCCGCGCGTCACTGATGCGGACCATGTCGGTGATGCCCTTGCGCAGAACCTTGGGCGGCAGACCCATGTTGCCAACCTCGGCCATGCCGGGATAGCCGCGCGGGCCGCAGTTTTTCAGGACCATCACGCAGGTCTCGTCGATATCAAGGCTCTCATCCTCGATCCGGGCCTTGTAGTCGTCGATGTCTTCGAACACGACCGCGCGGCCCCGGTGCTGCATCAGCGCGGGCGTCGCGGCGGAGGGTTTCAGCACGGCGCCATCGGGGGCAAGGTTGCCCTTGACCACCACAATGCCGCCGGACTGGGTCAACGCCTTGTCAGCGGGCAGGATCACATCGTCATTGTCTATGCGGGCGGGTTGCACATCATCCCAGATCGCGCCACCACTGACGGTCAGCGCCTCGCGGGCCAGAAGCCCCGCTTCGCCCAGCCGCTTGATCACGGCGGGGATGCCACCGGCATAGAAAAACTCCTCCATCAGGTATTTGCCTGACGGCATAAGGTTGACGATGGTCGGCACGTTGCGGCCCCATTCATCCCAGTCGTTCAGCGTCAGGGGGATGCCGACGCGGCCCGCGATGGCCAGAAGGTGGATGACGGCGTTGGTGGAACCACCGATGGCGGCGTTGGTGCGGATCGCGTTCATGAAGGCGTCGCGGGTCAGGATGTCGGAGGGCTTCAGATCATCCTTCACCATCTGCACGATGCGCCGCCCGGTCAGGTGCGCCATCACGCGGCGGCGGCTGTCCACCGCCGGGATCGCGGCATTGCCGGAGAGGGTCATGCCCAAAGCTTCGACCATCGAGGCCATAGTGCTGGCGGTGCCCATGGTATTGCACGAACCGGGGCTGCGGGACATCGACGCCTCAGCCTCGACGAATTCCTCCGCGGTCATTTCGCCCGCCTTCACAGCCTCACTGAATTTCCACAGATGGGTGCCGGACCCCACACGCTCCCCCCGGAAATAGCCGTTCAGCATCGGCCCGCCCGAAACCATGATCGTCGGCAGATCACAGCTTGCCGCGCCCATCAGCAGGCTTGGCGTGGTCTTGTCGCAGCCCACCAGACAAACGACGCCGTCCATCTGCTGGCCGCGGATGGTTTCCTCAACCGCCATGGCGGCAAGGTTGCGGAACATCATCGCGGTGGGGCGAAAGCCGGACTCCGACACACTGAACACGGGGACGATCACCGGGAACCCGCCCGCCTCATAGACGCCGTGCTTAACCCGTTCAGCAAGATCATTCAGATGGGCGTTGCAGGGGTTCAACTCACTGAAGGTGTTGAGAATCCCGATCACCGGGCGGCCATCGAACAGGTCGGCGGGCAGGCCCTGGTTCTTCATCCAGGACCGGTGATAGATCGCATCTTTTGAGGTGCCCGCAAACCATTCCTGGCTGCGCAGTTTCCGGGGCCAGGCGGCGGGCTTGAACTTGGTCATCTGGTTTCCTTCAGAGCGGAAGAACTTGGGTCGCGCCTGCGGACTTAGGCGCGAAGGACAGGGTATTGCGCAAAGGCTGGCCGAAGTCGGGAGCGGCGATTTCGAACACATCCCCCGCCTCGGTCTTGATGCCATCGGCATAGGACAGGGTGGCGGTGCCGAAGAAATGCACATGCAGATCACCGGGCTGGCAGAAGATGCCGTACTTGAAGTGGTGGTGTTCAAGGTTGGCGATGGTGTGGGACATGTTCGCCTCACCGCTGAGGAACGGCTTTTCCCACAGGGTCTTGCCGCCGCGCAGGATGCGCGAGGTGCCGCGCAGGTCGGCGGGCAGATCGCCGACCAGAATCTCAGGCCCGTAGGATGCCACCCGCAGCTTGGAATGCGCAAGGTAGAGGTAGTTCACCCGTTCGGTCACATGGTCGGAAAACTCATTGCCCAAGGCCCAGCCGATGCGGTGCGGGGTGCCATCGGGGCCGATAAGATAAATGCCGGCAACCTCCGGCTCTTCGCCACCGTCTTCTGCAAAACCGGGGGCCTCAAGGGCGGCACCGGGGGCAATGGCGGCATGGCCGTTGCCTTTGTAGAACCATTCCGGCTGCGCGCCGACCTGACCCTTGGCGGGGCGGCCGCCTTCCAGCCCCATACGGAACATCTTCATGCTGTCGGTCAGGGTTTCGTCACCGGAAAGCTTGGCATGCATCGCATCGCGGGCCGAGGCGCTGCCAAGGTGGGTCAACCCCGTCCCCGTCAGATGCAGATGCGCTGGGTCCGGGTGGCTGACCGGCAGCGCAAAGGTAGCGCGGGTCAGGTCCACGGTTTCGCCAAGGCCACGATGCGCGACCTCAGCCGCCAGCCCGTGACCCGCTGCAATGGCAGCCTCGGCCAGCGCGTAGACGGAAGTCGTGCCCCGGACCAGACGCGCCTCAGCGCCCTCACGCGCAACAACGCCCGCGCCGATAACGGTGGATAGATGCATGTCCTGTCTCACTTGTTCTTGTTGTAGACGTCAAAGATCACGGCGGCGAGCAGCACCAGCCCCTTGATCATCTGCTGGTAGTCGATGCCAACCCCAAGGATCGACATCCCCATGTTCATGACACCCATGATCAAGGCCCCGATCACCACCCCGATGATCTTGCCCGACCCGCCCGCCATCGCCGCCCCGCCGATGAAGACGGCAGCAATCGCATCCAGCTCAAACCCGGTGCCGGCCTTGGGCGTGGCCGAGTTCAGGCGCGCGGTGACCATCATGCCCGCAAGCGCGGCCAGCATCCCCATGTTGACAAAGCAGAAAAACACCAGCCGTTCGGTGCGGATGCCCGACAGTTTAGCCGCCTTTTCATTGCCGCCTACGGCATAGATGCGGCGACCCTGCACGGTGTTTTCGGTGAAAAAGGCGTAGATCACGGTCAGGATCGTCAGCACGATCAGCACATTCGGCAGGCCCCGGAACGACGCCAGCTGAAACCCAACAAAACCCACCGCCACCGCGATAATGGCGGTACGGCCCCAGAACAGGCCCGTGGGTTCCGGTGTCACGCCGAATTCGACATCCCGCCGCCGCGCGCGCATGCCGATCCAGACAATCACCCCGATCGCCAGCGCCGTGATGATCAACGTCAGGCCATGCGGCTTCATCAAGCCGGTCGGGTCAGGAATAAAGCCCGAGGACATCGCCTGAAACGACTTCGGGAACGGCCCGATATTCTGTCCACCCAAGAGCAGCAGCGTCGCCCCGCGCAGGATCATCATGCCCGCCAGCGTCACGATAAAGGACGGGATGCGCCAGAAGGCCACCCAATAGCCTTGGGCCGCCCCGATCACCCCGCCGACGATCAGCGTCAGCACGATCACCACGGGCACGGGCAGGTCAAGATCGACCGTCAGCCAAGCCGCCACAGCGCCGGTAAAGGCCGCGACGGACCCGACCGACAGGTCAATATGGCCTGACACGATGATCAGCAGCATTCCCAACGCCAGAATGATCACATGCCCGTTTTGCAGAAAGATGTTGGTGATGTTCGGGGCTTGCAGGAACATCGGCTTGCCTTGGGCCGAGACCAGGATCGAGAACAGCACCACAATGGCGACCAGCGCCAGAAGCATCCCGTTTTCGCGCAGATGCCCTGCCAGCGCGCTTTGCTTTTGGTCCGCCATTCAGGCCGCCCTCCCCACATCTTTCACAATCAGTGCCATGATCTTTTCCTGGCTCGCCTCACCGCGGGTCAATTCCCCCACGATCCGGCCTTCGTTCATCACATAGATCCGGTCGCACATGCCCAGAAGTTCCGGCATCTCGGACGAGATCATCAATATCCCCCGGCCGGCTTCGGCCAGTTCCTTCATGATCGTATAGATTTCAAACTTCGCGCCCACGTCGATGCCGCGGGTGGGTTCGTCCAGGATCAGAAGTTGGGGTTCGGTGAACAGCCACTTTGACAGCACCACCTTCTGCTGGTTGCCGCCCGACAGGTTGACCACCTTCTGCTGCACCCCCGGCGTGCGGATGGCAAGTTGCTTGCGGTAGCCTTCTGCCACCTGCGCCTCACGCCGTTTGTTCAGGACTGACCGCGTCGCAATGCCCGCAAGGTTCGCAAGGCTGATGTTCTTCAAGATCGGCTCTTCAAGGATCAGGCCAAGCGCCTTGCGATCCTCGGTTACATAGGAAATCCCTGCGTCGATGGCCCGGGTGACGGTCGAGACATCGACCGCCTTGCCATTCATCCGCACCTGACCGGCGTGCCCCTTGCCATAGCTGCGCCCGAAGATCGACATGGCAAGCTCGGTGCGCCCGGTGCCCATCAGGCCCGCGATGCCCACAATCTCGCCCTTGCGGACGTTCAGGGACACGTTCTTGATCATCTGCCGCCCGGTCTGTTCGGGGTGCATGCAGGACCAGCCTTCCACCTCAAACAGCACCGCGCCGGGGTTGGGGGTGCGTTCGGGGTAGCGGTGCGCCATGTCACGGCCAACCATGTCGCGGATGATGCGGTCTTCGGAAATTTCGGCCTTGGTCAGGGTCGATACCGCCGCCCCGTCGCGGATCACGGTGATCCGGTCGGCAACGCGGGAAATCTCGTTCAGTTTGTGGCTGATGATGATTTGCGTGACGCCTTGGGCCTTCAGCTCAAGCATAAGGTCCAGCAGACGATCAGCATCCGCCTCCTGCAAGGCAGCGGTGGGTTCATCCAGGATCAGCAGGCGCACATTCTTGGACAGCGCCTTGGCAATCTCGATCAGTTGTTGCTTGCCGACGCCCAGCTTGCCCACCACCACACTTGGCGGTTCATTCAGGCCCACCCGGCGGAGAAGTTCCGAGGTCTTCTGCATTGCCAAAGGCCAAGAGATGACACCGTTTGACGCCACCTCATTGCCGAGAAACAGGTTTTCGGCAATCGACAGCAGCGGGATCAGCGCAAGTTCCTGATGGATGATGATGATGCCCCGCTCTTCGCTGTCGCGGATGCGGCGGTTGCGCAAGGGGGTGCCGTCATAACTGATTTCACCCTCAAAGCTGCCATGCGGATAGACGCCCGACAGCACCTTCATCAGCGTGGACTTGCCCGCGCCGTTTTCACCGCAAATCGCATGGATTTCCCCGGCTTCAACCGACAGGCTGACCCGGTCAAGCGCCTTGACGCCCGGGAAGACCATCGAGATCTCCCGCATGTCCAACAATGCTGTCATTGTCCCTCCACCCAAAAGGGGGGACCCGCCTGCACGGGAGCGGCACAGGCGGGGGCCCTTTGGATCAGCTTACTGCAGCTGATCGGCGGTGTAATAGCCCGAACCAACCAGGATCTCTTCATAGTTGGTCAGGTTCACCGAAACCGGCTCCAAGAGGTAGGACGGAACCACTTTCACGCCGTTGTCGTAGGTGGCGGTGTCGTTGATCTGCGGCTCAGTCCCCGACAGGACGGCATCAACCATGCCCACGGTGACCTTGGCCAGTTCGCGGGTGTCCTTGAAGACGGTCGAGTACTGCTCGCCCGCGATCATTGACTTCACGCTTGGGATTTCCGCGTCCTGACCGGTGACGATCGGCATCGGCAGATCGCCCGACCCATAGCCCACGCCCTTGATCGACGACAGGATACCAATCGACAGCCCGTCATACGGCGACAGCGCGCCGTGCAACTGCGTGCTGCCGTAGTTCGACGACAGAAGGTTGTCCATCCGCGCCTGTGCCACGGCACCATCCCAGCGCAGCGTGCCGACCACGTCCATGCCCATCTGGCCCGACGGCACGGCAATGTCGCCCGCGTCGATCAGGGGTTGCAGGACCGACATCGCGCCGTTGTAGAAGAAGAAGGCGTTGTTGTCGTCGGGCGAGCCGCCGAACAGCTCGACGTTCCAAGGCTTCACGCCGGCAAAGCGTTCGTTCAGGCCGGCAACCAGGCTTTCGGCTTGCTGCACGCCAACCTTGAAGTTGTCGAAGGTCGCATAATAGTCGACCGAGCCCGAGTCACGGATCAGCCGGTCATAGGCGATGATCTTGATCCCGGCCGCTGCCGCGTTGTCCAAAGCGTTCGACAGCGTGGTGCCGTCGATGGCCGCGATGACCAGCGCCTTGACGCCAGAGGTGATCATGTTCTCGATCTGGGCAAGCTGCGTCGGGATGTCATCTTCGGCATATTGCAGGTCGGCGACATATCCGGCGTCGGTAAAGGCTTTCACCATCGACTCGCCGTCAGAAATCCAGCGGGACGAGGATTTCGTCGGCATCGCAATACCGACAGACCCCTTGTCCTGAGCGAAGGCAGGCAGCGCCGACAGGGCGGCGGTGGTACCGGCAAGGGCCATAAGGCCGCGGCGGGTCAAAATCATCTGTTTCCTCCCGATGATATTTGGTTTGCATCCGAAACAGGCACGTCAACCGGGCCAGTGACTACGGATGCGGCGCAGATTGCGCAGAAGTCACATATCTGTCAAATGCTGTATCAGCTTTGATTCATACCGGAAATGTCATGCTTTCGCCCCATGCCAACCTTGTCTCGCAGCTGCGCAAGCTGAAGCCCGCACAGCTGCGCCTGTTGGCCGAACTTGGCCAAACCGGTGCCCTTGGACTAGCGGCCGAGCGCGTCGGGCTGACCCAGCCCGCTGCCTCGCGCCTGCTGGCCGAGATGGAGGCGATGCTGGCCCTGCCCTTGCGCGAACGTCATGGGCGCGGCCTGCGCCTGACTGCCGTCGGCGAGGCGCTTGCCCGTCGCGCCGCCCGCATCCAGATCGAGCTTACCGACGCCGCGCGTGAAATGGCCGAAGCCGCAACCGGCCTTGCCGGCGTGGTGCGGGTGGGTGCGGTCACCGGCCCTGCCCTCAGCCTTGTGCTGCCCGCCCTGACCGACCTGCAGCGCGCCCACCCCGAGTTTCGCGCCGAGGTAACGGTGGCCACGTCTGTCCACCTCTGTGATCAGCTGCGCGACGGGGCGCTGGACTTTGCCCTTGCCCGGCTTGGACCCGGCGAAACCCGGCTGCAGGCAGTCGACATCGCGGCCGAGCCATTGTCGCTGGTCGTCCGCCGGGGCCATCCCTTGTTGCTGCAACCCCGGATCACGCAGGATGATCTTCTACGCCATGACTGGGTGATGGGCGAAGATGAAACGCTTTTGACCCAGACCGTCCTGTCCCGCCTGGCCGAGTTGCGCCTGCCGCTCCCGCGACGCCGGATCTCAACCTCATCCTTCCTGTTCACGCTGGCGCTTTTGAACCAGACCGACGCGATAGCACCCCTGGCAACACCGGTTGTGGACAGCCTGTCTGGCAACCCCTCGGTGCCCTTCGTGTCGCTGCCAATTGATCTGGGACTGACCGTCGCGTCCTTCAGCATCGTGACACGGGGCGGATCACGGCTGACCCCCTCGGCCCAGCGGCTGGTGGACACGATCCTGACGCTGGCCAAACCGGGTCAAATGCCCGATCCGTAGGGCAGGATATGGTCGCATTTGTGTAAGGTGGTGCACCCGACAGGATTCGAACCTGTGACCTCTGCCTTCGGAGGGCAGCACTCTATCCAGCTGAGCTACGGATGCTTCCCGCGCTGCATAGCGGAATGCAACAAGGGTTTCAACGGCAAAGGCAGCGGCGACCGCACACATCCGCGCTGGCGCAACGGGGGGCGGCGGTTGGGGGACTTGCGGGAAATCTTCGGCACCAAGCGTCAAAAAGACGGCATTCGATCTGACCGCCTGCGCCCTCGGGGGTGGAAAGGCAGCTGTCGCTGATCCATTCAGACAATTTCGGCAACCGCGCGGGCCAGACCGACACCGCCACGGTGCGGGCCTTTGCCATCAGGGTCTAGGCGTCGCTGAACAGATCATGGGCAAGCTCTAGCGCGGACACAAGCGTGTCGACCTCCTCCACGGTATTATACAGCCCGAAGGACGCACGGCATGACGCAGTGACGCCCAGATGCTCCATCAGCGGCATGGCGCAGTGGGTGCCTGCCCGCACGGCGATGCCACGCTTGTCCAGAATGGTGGAAATGTCGTGCGCGTGGGCCGCCCCGTCTAGCGTGAACGAGAATATCGCCCCCTTCGTCAGTGAATTTCCTTGCAGGTTCAGCCAGTTCAGCCCGGTCAGCCGGTCGCGGGCATAGTCGCGCAACACCCGCTCATGTGCGGCGATGCTGGCCATTCCCAGGCCCATCATATACTCCAGCGCCACGCCCAGACCGATCTGCTGGACAATGCCCGGCGTCCCCGCCTCAAACTTCATCGGCGGGTCGTTCCAGATAACGCTGTCGCGATGCACCTCACGGATCATGTCACCGCCACCGAGGAACGGGCGCATCTCGGCCTGCCGTTCGGCCCTGATCCAGATCGCACCCGAGCCGGACGGGCCGTACAGCTTGTGCCCGGTGATGGCGTAGAAATCGCACCCCAGCGCCTGCACATCCACCGGCATATGCACCGCCGCCTGGCTTCCATCCACCAGCACCGGCACGCCCTTGTCACGCGCGCCCCGGCAAATCGCAGCCACATCGACCACCGTGCCCAGCACGTTCGACATATGCGTCACCGCCACCAGTTTCGTGCGCGGGCCGATGGCGTCAATCACCGCCTGCGGGTCAAGATCGCCGTTCGCGTCCACCTCAACCCATTTCAGGACCACGCCCTGACGTTCACGCAGGAAATGCCAGGGGACGATGTTGGCGTGATGCTCCAGCACGGAAAGGACGATCTCATCGCCCGCCTGCAGGCGGGGTGCGCCCCAGCCGTAAGACACCAGATTGATCGCCTCGGTCGTGCCGGAGGTGAACACGATCTCATCTTCGGAAGCGGCGTTCAGAAAGCGTGCGATTGTGCCGCGCACAGCCTCATACTTTTCGGTGGCAAGGTTGGACAGGTAGTGCAAACCACGATGAACATTGGCATATTCCATCGAATAGGCCTGTGTCACCGCATCAATCACCACCTTAGGCTTTTGCGCCGATGCCCCGTTGTCCAGATAGACCAGCGGCTTGCCGTTCACTTGCCGTGACAGAATCGGGAAATCGGCCCGCACCGTTGTGACGTCATACATTGCCAAGGGCCCCCGGCCCCAAGATCAGGGTCAGCACCAGAACCAGCACCATAGCCAGCCCGACGCTTGCCACCAAAATCCCCCCCAGCACCGCCCCGCGTGAGGCAAAGCCGTGCAACTCTGCGATAAAGCTGGTCGCCAGCCAGAAGAACAGCACCAGCCCCGCCAGGCTGATGATCGCCGCCAGACCGGGTGCCACCAGAAACACCACCAGTTGCAGCGCCTGCACCCCCAGCATGATGACCTGCAGCCAGACCACGACCAAAAGGGTGTCCGGAAGGCTGCCCTTGCCACCCCAGGCCCGCCCGATCCGGTAGATCAGAAGAACCGAGGCCGCCAGCACCAGCCATTGCACAACCGCCGCCCGCAACGGGCTGGCCATCATGAACAGGGCCATCGGGTCATCCGTCGGCGGCAAAAGCACAAAGCCCAGGTGCATCACCAGGGCCGAGGCGACAGCCATCAGCAAAAGCCCGATGGTCCGCGCCGGCAACGGTACTCCCAAAGCCAAAAGGCTGCGGACACTGGCGCGCGGATCCTCCAACGATTGCCGGGCCAACGCAATGATCTGATCGCTCAATCCGCTCATCCGCGCTCTGCCTCATGCAACATGGTCAGCCATAGCCACAGGAACGCCAGCCCGACCCCGAAATTGACCGCCCAAAGCGCCGGTCCCGGGCCGATCATCCCGATGACCAACCCCTGCAACAGCATCAGAGGCCCCACTGTCGCAAGCGCCCAGAAAAGGGCGATGCGTGCCGCGTACCAGCTGCCCTGGCCGCCCATGACGCGGGCGATGACGCGCGACACCGCAGCAAGGCCATACCACAGCGGGATCGTCGCCAGCACCGCCAGCCCCCGACCAAGGATACGGGGCGCTGCCGAAGGTTCATCGGCCAGATACGCCTCGCGCGCGGCGGCGGGCCACTGACCGACAAAGGCCAGGATCAGAAAGACCAGAAGCAGCGTGAACGCAAAAGGCTCAGACACCCCGCGCGCCAGATGCCGCCGGACCGCCGCGCGCGGCGACCGCCAAGAGGCAACCAGATCCGTGGTGACTGTCATTTCGCCCCCTTGGCGGCGTGGCGCGCAAGCCAGCCTTCCAGACGGGCGCGGATATCTTCGGCAATCGCCTCATCGGCGATTTCCTGAATGGTTTCCGCCAGAAAAGCCAGCACCAGCAACCCTTGGGCCGCCGCACGCGGCACGCCCCGCGATTGCAGGTAGAAAAGCGCCGTATCGTCAATTGCACCCGAGGTTGAGCCGTGGCTGCACTTCACGTCATCGGCGTAAATCTCAAGCTCGGGCTTGGCGAGGAACTGGCTGTCGCCGTCCAGCAGCAGGCTTTGGCTGATCTGGTAGCCGTCGGTTTTCTGCGCGGCGGGCTTGACCAGGATCTTGCCCTGAAACACTCCGGTGGCACCGTTCATCAGCACCTTCTTGAAGACCTGACGGCTTTCGCAGTCGGGGGCCGCATGAGTGACAAAAATGGTGTCGTCATGGTGAAAATCGCCATCACCAACCGCCGCCCCGGCCAGATGCGCGCTGGCATTGGGACCGACAAGCTCGATCACCGCCTCATTCCGGGTCAGTCGGCCATTCGCGGTCAGGGTGAAGGATTTGAACAGCGCCCCAGCCTGCACCTGCGCGAAAAGATGGGTGGCGGCGCGGCGGTCATGATCGCGGCCCTGCACGCGGATGTGGTGGAAGGCGGCCCCTTCGCCGACATCAACCTCAAGCACCTTGGTCAGGCGGGCGGCACCGGGGCCGCTTTCCAGAAGGGTCAGATTGGCGCCCGGTTCCAGCTTCACGCAATGGTGGAGGATTACATCCGAAGCCTCTGACACATGGTGATAAATCAGCGCGATGGGTTTGGCGGCCTGTCCGGTAACGCGGATCAAGATACCATCCGTGGCCCGTGCCGAGGCCAGCACTGCAAAGGGCCGGGCGACGGGGGACTGCCCCCGCGCCTCAAGCACGCCATAAAGGCCCTGCGCCCAGTGGATATCCGCCGTGCCTGCCTGAGCCAGCCGCTCAATCTCAACCCCTGCAAGGGCAAGGTCATCTGATGCGGCGGGGTCGAACACCCCATCGACAAAGACGATCTGCAGCCGGTCGATGGCCTCAAACACCGGGGCCTCATCGCCCGCAGCAAAGTGGGCGGCGACCGGGGCGTCGGGCGCGTTCAGACTGGCGGGATCGGTGTAGCGCCAGTATTCATCCCGCCGCAGCGGCAAGCCCATGACCCCAAGCCGAGTGCCTGCCTCATCTTGAGCGGTGGCCAGCCAGCCGGCAGAAGCGCCCGCCGGCAGCGTTGCCAGCCGCGCCGCCAGCGCGTCATCCTTCAGCTTGAGAAGGGCCATCAGTTCACCTCGGCCAGGATGTCGGCATAGCCGTTCGCCTCAACCTCCAGCGCCAGTTCCGGGCCGCCGGTGCGGATGATCTGGCCTGCCGCCATGATATGCACCACGTCGGGTTTGATATGGTCCAAGAGGCGCTGGTAGTGGGTGATGACAAGGAAAGACCGCCCGGCCCCCCGCAGCGCGTTCACCCCGTCTGCCACCAACTTCATCGCGTCAACGTCAAGGCCGCTGTCGGTTTCATCGAGGACGCACATCCGGGGTTCCAGCATCGCCATCTGCAGGATTTCGTTGCGCTTTTTCTCGCCCCCCGAAAAGCCCACATTGACCGGGCGCTTCAGCATGTCGGCGTCGATCTTCAGCGTCTTGGCCTTTTCGCGCACCAGCTTCAGAAACTCGGCCGCGGTCAGTTCCGGCTCGCCGCGGGATTTTTTCTGCGCGTTCACCGCTGTGCGCAGGAAGGTCATGTTGCCCACACCGGGGATTTCCACCGGATACTGGAACGCCAGGAACAGCCCTGCTGCCGCGCGGACCTCAGGCTCCATCGCCAAAAGCTCTTCGCCCTCCAGCGTGGCTGAGCCTTCGGTGACCGTATAGCCATCACGGCCCGCCAGCACATAAGACAGCGTTGACTTGCCAGACCCGTTCGGCCCCATGATGGCATGCACCTCACCCGGTCCGATGCTCAGGTTGACCCCGCGCAGGATGACCTTGTCCTCGTCTTCAAGTTTGACGTGCAGGTTCTTGATCTCAAGCATGTATTTCGTTCCTGAATTGGGCGTGAAGGGGTCAGCGCTGGTCGGAAAACCAGCCGATGACTTCGGTCATCATGTCGGGTGGGATCGGGCCTGGGGTCACGGTAAACCGGACCATGCGGCCGATGGTTTCTTCGATGCGGATCAGACTTTCGATCCCGTGGTAGTACTTGCGCGGGACGTAGTCGTCGAACAGCACCGTCGTCGGGCGCGTGGCGCGCAGCATCACGGCCGCAACACAGGACGCCCGGAATCGCCCGTCAACCAGCACAAGGTCGGGAACGCCAAGGTCAGGACGGTCCCACACCGACAGCGCATAGCGGTGATAGCGTTTGGCACCCGCAGTGCTGCTTGGATGACCCCATTCCTTGGTCTCGCCGATGTCCACATAATGCACCACCGCCGTCGCCGATATCCCGGCCAGATGCAGCGACAGCCGCTCTGCCCAGGCCTTGTCGCTTTCGACACTGACCACGCGCGCACCCGACTTTGCAGCCAGCACGGTGGACCCGCTACTGCCATATTCCAGAATGGTTCCACCGGATGCCCCGACGGCCGCGTATTGGCTGGTCACGAACTCTGTGACATCTTCGGTGAAGGTCAGCTTATACTCCGCCTCATCTTGTGGGGGAGTGGGTGGCATATCGGTAGTCATGTCACAGGCCTCCGGGCCAATGGTTGTGGCGCGACTGGCCTGCGCGAAAGAGGCCAGCCACTTCGCATGCAAGAGAACCCAGAGTTTATCACGGTTTCATCTATCACGGCTTGGGGGCGACCATATAATTGGTGTTCACACGGTAGCGCTTGAATTCCTCAAGCACATGATAGCCAGCCTCGCCAAGCCAGGCCTGAAAGCGGGCTGCGTTGGCATTGTCAACTTCGATGAACATCTTGGGACGATGCTCTGCCAAGAGGCCGCTCATGCCGGAAAGCACTTCGACTTCCATGCCT
>JBBQVR010000091.1:0-14297 GCA_038211355.1 Rhodobacterales bacterium
TGTAAAATTCATCTGCTTCTCTCTGAATGAGTATAAAGTCATTCCCGGACCCAGAAACATTAAGGGAAAGAGCAATATCAACAGTCACATAAATTCGTCTAAAAATAATCGGACAAAAGTAGAGGTTGCCCCACAGCTGGAACCCGTGCATCCGGCCCATGGCATCACCCTTCGGCATCTCCTGATGCAGAATGCCCCGCCCGGCGGTCATCAGTTGCAACGACCCCGGCCCAAGGATGCCGCGGTTTCCAAGGCTGTCGCCATGCTCCACCGTCCCGGCCAGAACGTAGGTGATCGTCTCGATCCCGCGGTGCGGGTGCCAGGGGAAGCCGGCCATGTAATCACGCGGCCGGTCGCCCCGGAAATCGTCAAACAGCAGGAACGGATCTTCTGCCAGCGGGTCCGCCCCCCCGAAGGCGCGGTGCAGATGGACGCCCGCGCCCTCCAGATGGGGCTGGGCGCGGCGGGTTTCGATCACGGGACGGATGGACATGTCGGTCACTCCTGCTGGAATTCGGTTCCCCTGAAGATGGAGCGAAGTGGGCTGCGCGCCAAGGCGCAAATCTGGCAGGTAGATGTGCAGGAATGCACTGACTGCGCAACACATGGCACCGCGCAGCCACCGGATTGGCAGGCCAATCGCTTTCGCCTGCCCCCAAAAGCCGCACTCAGCGTGCAGAGGTCACCCTGCCAGATGTCGCAGCCCCTGCGTCACGTCCGTCCTGACCGCCAGCCGCAACCCCGGCTCATCCCCCGCCTTCAGGGCCGCAAGGATCACCCGGTGGTGCTGGGGCGGCTCTCTGCGCTTCACCCTTGCATAGACCGCCCGCATCGTTGGCCCCAGTTGCAGCCAGACCGTCTCGCACATTGCCAGCATCGCCGGGGTCTGGGCGCGCAGGTAGAGGGTGCGGTGAAACTCAAGGTTCGTGCGCACATAGCCGACCGCGTCACCCTTGACCGCCGCTTCGCCGTTCAGGACGTTGATCGCCGCCAGCCTTTCGATCAGCGCAAAGTGGGCGCGGGGAAGGGCGCGGGCGGCCATCTCGGGTTCCAATAGCGCCCGGATCGCGGCCAGCTCCTCAATCCGTTCTGGCGTCAGTTCGGGCGTTGAGATCCGGCCGGATGAGGACAGCGTCAGCGCCCCCTCGGCCACCAGCCGGCGCACCGCGTCACGCGCGGGGGTCATCGACACGCCGAAGGTCTTTCCAAGGCCCCGCAGGGTCAGGGACTGGCCGGGGTCCATCTCGCCGTGCATCACCTGCTGGCGCAAGGACCGGTACAGCCGTTCGTGTGCGGCGGCGTTGGGGTCGGTGGGGCGCGGGGTGATCGACATGCCATACAGGGAACACCCCGGCTGCGCGGGGGTCAATCCTGAAAGCGCAGCCGATGCAGGACCTGCCCGTGGGTGTGAAGCCAGGCCCGCTCTACCGCCCAGCCGGGATAGATCCGGCCCACCACGGCCCAATAGGCGGGCGAGTGGTTCATCTCGACCAGATGCGCCACCTCATGGGCGGCGACATAATCCAGCACCGAAGGCGGGGCCATGATCAGTCGCCAGGAATACATCAGCCGCCCGTCAGGCGAGCAGGACCCCCAGCGCGACCGGGTGTCACGCAAGGCAAGGGTGGAATAGCTGCGCCCGACCAGCCCGGCATAGTGCGTGCTGGCCCGCGCCAGCCGGTCGCGGGCAAGGGCCTTCAGCCAGCCCGCCACCCGTGGCCCGGCACTGGCGGGATCGCCCGGCACCAAAAGCTGGTCGCCCTCAACCCGCACCGCGCGGCCTGTGCCCGGCACCAGTGTCAGATCGCGCCCCTCGACCGGGATCACGGACCCAAGGCCAACGGCACGCACCGCAGAATCCGGCATTGCCCCAAGGGTTTCACGCAGCCAGCCTTCATGGCCGCGCAGGAAGGCCATCGCCTCACCCTCCCGCGCGCGGGCGGGGATGGAAAGCGTAACCTTGCCGTCCAGCCGCGACACGCGCAGCGAAAACCGCCGCGCCCGGGCCACGCGTTTCAGATGCACCTCGACCGGCGGCGGGCCAGGAAGGACCGGCATGGCAAACCCCTTGATGTTGCCGCACAGGATAGCCACCTGTGGCGCTGCACGAAAGCCTTTGACAGTCGCCCGCACCTGTGGCAAGCGACCATTTTCCCGTTACACACCACCCGAAGGGATCACCATGCCCAAAGCAGAATGGGGCACGAAGCGTATCTGCCCGACGACCGGCAGGCGCTTTTACGACCTGAACCGCAGCCCGATCGTCAGCCCCTACACGGGCGAGGTCGTGGATATCGAATCCGTCCGCCGCAAGATGGCCGCCAGCGTGATCTCGCGCGCGGTGCCCGAAAAGGATGACGACGTCCTGGTCGAGGATCTGGAGGCCGAAGACGATCTGCTGGAAGCAGCGGTCGCCGACGACACCGAGCTGGACGACGACCTGCTGGAAGAAGACGCTGACGACAACGTGTCGTTGGACGATCTGGCCGACGTTGCCGGCGACGAGGAAGAGGTCTGATCCCATCCGCCGGGGGTCGCAGATGGGTTGAAAAATCCCCTTGCACCCCCCGGCGACCTACCCTAAACACCCGGCATCGCGGCGGCAACGTCGCGGTTTCTCCGGTGGGGTCATAGCTCAGATGGGAGAGCGCTTGAATGGCATTCAAGAGGTCGGGAGTTCGATCCTCCCTGGCTCCACCAAAGAGAACCTGATGGTTCAAACCGAAACGGCCCGCTTCACCAGAAGCGGGCCGTTTCGTTTTCCGGGTCAGGTTGCCGCGCTATTCGGCCGGCTGGGCTGACCCATGACCGGCCCGGTTCGGCCGGTGTTCGGCCTGCCACGCCCGGCGCTTGGCGCGTTGCCAGAACCAGGGGCGCGGGTTGTCCGACCGGGTGACCAGCATCAGCAGCGAAGGGATGATGACCAGCGTCAGGCAGGTGGCAAAGGCCAGCCCGTAGACGATGGCCGATGACAGCGCGATCCACCATTGGGTGGAAGGCGCGCCGATGGTCACCTCATGGTTCAGAAGTTCAAGGTTCAGGCCGAAGGCGATGGGCAACACCCCCAGGATCGCCGTCAACGCCGTCAACACCACGGGCCTTGCGCGCTCGCGGCAGGTCTGCAGGATCGCCTCGATCTTCGGCTTTCCCTCCCGTCGCAGGGTGTCAAAGGTGTCGATCAGCACGATGTTGTTGTTCACCACCACCCCGGCCAACGCGATGACGCCAATGCCGGTCATCACCACGCTGAACGGCTGGCCCATGATCATCAGGCCCAGAAGCACGCCGATGGTCGACATCACCACCGCCGACAGCACCAGCCCGACCGAGGTAAAGCTGTTGAACTGCGCCAGAAGCACCACGAAGATCAGGAAAATCGCCGCGCCAAAGGCCTTGGCCAGGAAGGCCATCGCCTCGGCCTGTTCGGCGTCCTCACCCGCCAGTTTCCAGCGGATGCCGATCTTGTCCAGCCCCGCCGCCTCAAGCGAGGCCACAACGGCGGCTCGGACGGCATCGGCCTGCACGCCTTCGCGGACACCGGCCTGCACGGTCACGGTGCGGGCACTGTCCAGCCGAGTCAGGATGCCGGTCGTGGGGGCCGCGGACCGGGTGACGAAGTTCGAAATCGGAACCGACCCTTCCGCCGTCTGGATGCGCAGCTGATCCAGCGCGGCGATTGTGCGCTGGTCTTCCGGCAGCCGCAGCACGATATCCACCGCATCATCCGACCCGGCAGGGCGGAAGTCCGACAGCTTCAGCCCGCCCGTCACCAGCTGCACCATCGCCCCCACCGTACTGGGCGCGATGCCATAGCGTGAGGCGGCAGCGCGGTCGACCGCAAGCTCCCAATCCACGCCGGGGGGGGGCAACCCGTTCGAGATGTCGATGACATCGGGCACGGATGCCAATTGGTCAGCCACCGCGCGGGCGACTGCGTTCAGGTTGGTCGGATCATCGGCAGACAGCTGGATCTGGATCGCCTTGCCAGTAGGCGGCCCGGCCTGAGGCACCGACACCTCGATATCCACGCCGGGGATGCCGACCATGGCGGCGCGCAGGTCGGTCAGGATGGCATTCGCCTCTTTGCGTTCGCGCCAGTCGACGAATTCATACTGGATCGTGCCGATCACATCAGGGGCCAGGTCATTGCCCGCCCCGCCGCCGCCGCCGGTGCGGGTGTAGACCGTCGCGATGCCGGGCCAGCCAAGAATCCGCGCCTCGGCCTGTTTCACCAGCGCATCCTTTTCCGCGATGGACAGGTTGCCCCGCGCCTTGACGTAAAGCAGGCCAAACTCCGGTTCGACGTTGGGGAAAAACTCCATCCCCTTGCCGTAGTGGGTGTAGGCGTAGGGGACCGAAACCAACAGCCCCAATGCCACAAACAGCGTGATCACCGGGTGCCGCACCGCTTTGCCCACGACCCACATATAGGCCCCGTCCTTGGGTTCGGGCGGGTGCTTGAACGGCTTGGCGATCAGCGCGCCAAGGGTGGGCACGAAGATCAGCGCATAAATCATCGACGCCGACAGGGTGACGATCAGGGTGATCGGCAGGAACTTCATGAACTCACCCACAATGCCGGGCCAGAACAGCAAGGGGGAAAACGCAGCCACCCGCGTCATGGTGGCAGCAATCACCGGCCCTGCCATCTTGTGCGACGCGGTCGCAAAGGCCAGGCGCTTTTCCATCCCTTCGGACATGCGGCGTTCGGCATATTCGGTGACGATGATGGCATCGTCGACCAGCATCCCCACTGCAAGGATCAGCGAGAACAGGACAATGATGTTGATCGTGAAGCCCCAAAGCGACAGCGCCAGCATCCCCATCAGGAACGACGCCGGGATCGCAAGGCCGATCAGCAGGGATGCACGCGCCGAAAGGGCGTAAAGGATCACGATAAAGACCAGGATCACCGCCGTCAGAACCGAGTTTTGCAGGTCAAACAGCAGCTGGCGGATGTCTTTCGACTTGTCCTGGCTAAAGCTGACCTCGGTCCCCTCAGGCAGATTGGCGCGGAACGCTTCGGTGATGGTCTTCACCTCATCCACCGTCTCAATCAGGTTCGCGCCGGACCGCTTTGACACCTCGATCGCCACGGCGGGGCGGCCATCCAGCCTTGTGATCGTCTCAGGCTCTTTCAGCGTCGGCAGGATGGTGGCGATGTCGCGCACCCGCACCGTGGCTGTGGGGGTCGAGATGACGGGCAGGTTCGCCACGTCCTCCGCCGTTTCCAGCAGCGACGGCAGCTTGATCGCATAGCGCCCCATCGCGCCTTCCAGTGCCCCTGCGGCGACAAGCTGGTTGCCGGCGGCAAAGCCCGCAATCAGGATATCGGGGCGCAAGCCGTAGCTGGCCAGCTTGCCCGGGTCGATCACCACCTCAACCAGATCCTCGCGCACGCCCTGCAGGTTGGCGTTCAGAACCGGGGGCAAGTCTTCGATGCGGTCACGCAATTCGCGCCCGGCCTGCGCCAGCACCCGTTCGGGCACGTCGCCCGACAGGGTAATGACCAGGATCGGGAATTCCGACAGGTTGACCTCGTTCACCGTCGGCTCATCGGCGCCATCGGGCAGTTCCGCGCGGGCCTGCGCCACCTTGTTGCGCACATCTTCCAGCGCAGTGCCCAGATCGGCCCCGGCTTGAAACTCCAACAGCACATTGCCGCCGCCCTGATAGGCGGTTGAGGTCATCTTCTTGATGCCCGTGATCGACTTCAGCGCCGTTTCCATCGGGCGCAGCAGCAGCCGCTCACTGTCTTCGGGCGAGATGCCGTCGTAATGCAGGCTGACATACAGAATCGGAATCTGAATGTCAGGCTCAGCCTCTTTCGGGATGCTGACATAGGACATCGCCCCGGCGACCATCAGGAAGATCAGGATCGACAGCGTCAGCCGGGCATTGGCGATGGCGGTTTCGACAAGTTTCATGGCGTCAGCCCCTCAGCCGCGACGACCGTGACCGCCTCACCGTCGCGGACCAGATCCTGCCCCGCCACGACGATGCGCACCCCCTCCGGCACGCCGGTCACGACCAGACCTTCGGGTGTGTCGTCAATGATGGTGACCGGGGCAAACTGGGCAAGGTTGTCGGGACCGACGACCCTGATCCCCAGCGCGCCGGTGTCGGCCAGCGTGATTACCGACCGGGGCACCAGCACCGCGCGGGCCGGGGCGGCGGCCAGCATCACCTCGGCCGTCATGCCAGAAGGCAGCGCGTTGCCGGGGTTTGGCAGCGCAATCTCGACCGGAAAGGTCCGCGTCTGGGCCGAGGCTTCGCGCGCCACCTGCCGGACAGAGCCTTCAAGTTCCGCACCAGTCACCAGCCGGATCACGGCTTTTGACCCAACGGCGATGCTGGCAAGGTCCACTTCGCTGATCTCGGCCTTCACCAGGATCGGGTCCAGCGCCAGGATCGTGGCCACCGGCGTGCCGGTCTGGACCCATTCACCAAGTTCAACCTCGACCGTATCAACAATGCCGGAAAACGGCGCTTTCAGTTCCAACCGGTCCACAGCCGCCGTCGCGCGCGCCAGTTCGGCGGCAGCGGCATCGCGGGCAGACCGCGCATTGGTCGCTTGCGTTTCGGGTGCGGTGCCGCCGGCGAACAGCTTTTCGGCCAGCGCAAGCTCACGCTCCCGCTGGGCAAGCGTGATTTCGGCGATTTCGGCCTGCGCCACGGTTTCGGGGCCTTCCAGCGTCAAGACCACGCTGCCCGCCGCAACCGTGCCACCCTTGACCAGCCCCAGCGAGGCGATCACCCCATCGGCGCGGGCTGCCAGCGCCACGCGCTTGTCAGCGGCGGTGGTGCCAGACAGCCGGATGGTGCGGGCGTGATCCATGAACACCGGATCAACCGCCGCCACCGTGCGCAGGACGGGACCGCTATCCGCAACCGTTTCGAGGGTAGGGCTTTCCTGACCCGCCTCACCCTGCGCGCTGCCAACGGCGGCAAACTCGCCCGTGGCGATCCACGCAGTCGCGGCGGCCAGAACGCACAGGGCGGCAATACGGTGAAGCTTTGGCATGGAGGGTTTTCTCGGTATATTGTTGAAATATAGGCTTTTGTCTTAGGCCCCGGGCAATGGGTCGCAGGGTTGTGCCGGCAATCCGGGCCACTGCTGGCCACCGTCAATTGATACGCCCGGACGGTGAAAACGTCCAGCCGGACAGCCCTACCCCACGGCATACGGCCCCATCGGCCCAAAAAGCCCGCCCGCTCAGCCGCATTTTGCCCCGCAACGGGCGCAGGGTTGACTTTGGTGGGCAAAAGCCCCATTTGCCCGGTGTCCGAAGCCCGTGCCGCGTGAGCACCGAAAGGCCCGGACATGAAGGTTCCCAAATTCACGCAGGGGCGCCGCTTGCGGCACGGTCACGGGCATTGGCCCGGGGCGAGGGTCGCAGGCCCCTTTGACGTATGGAACCCTACCCATGACCACATTTGCCGACCTCGGACTGTCGCCCGCCATCCTCAAGGCGCTGGAGAAGACCACGCTGAAGACGCCCACGCCCATTCAGGCGCAGGCCATCCCCCATATCATGCAAGGCCGTGACCTGATGGGCCTCGCACAGACCGGCACCGGCAAGACCGCCGCCTTCGGTCTGCCGATCCTGCACCGCCTTTTGGACCTTGGCCACCCGCCGGGGCCAAAGAACGTCCGCGCCCTGATCCTTGCGCCAACGCGCGAGTTGATCGGTCAGATCAAGGACAACTTTGAGGTTTTCACCAAGGGTACCGCCGTCAAGGTGACGATGGTTGTCGGCGGGGCCTCGCTCTTCAAGCAGGCGCAGGCCTTGTCCAAGGGCACTGACGTGCTGGTGGCTACCCCCGGCCGTCTGATCGACCTGCTGGAGCGTGGCGATGTCAAACTGGACCAGTGCGCCTATCTGGTCCTGGATGAGGCTGACCACATGCTGGACATGGGCTTCATCCATTCCCTGCGCAAAATCGCCAAGCACATCCCGCTGAAGCGTCAGACGCTGCTGTTTTCGGCCACCATGCCCAAGGACATCTCGGAAATCGCCGACACCTATCTGCGCGATCCGGTCAAGGTGCAGGTGGCCCCGCCCGGCAAGCCGATCGAACGGATCGTTCAGGGCGTCCACTACATCCCGAACGGCGACAAGGCGCGGCTGTTGGAGGAATACCTCAAAAAGCACCCGACCGAACAGGCGCTGGTCTTTGGCCGCACCAAGCACGGGTCGGAAAAGCTGATGAAGCTCTTGGCAACCTGGGGCTTCAAGGTCGGCTCCATCCACGGCAACAAAAGCCAGAACCAGCGGGATCGCACCCTGGCCGAGTTCCGGGGCGGTGAGCTTGACGTGCTTGTCGCCACCGATGTCGCCGCACGGGGCATCGACATTCCGACGGTCCGCCACGTCTATAACTTCGACATGCCCAACGTGCCGGAAAACTACGTCCACCGCATCGGCCGCACCGCGCGCGCCGGGGCGGAAGGTACCGCAGTTGCGTTCTGCGCCCCGGCTGAGATGGGCGAACTTCTGGCCGTTGAAAAGCTGCTGAAAAAGCCGATCCCAGTTCTGGGCGGCGCGCCGTGGTCGGCCGATATGGTCGCAGCGGCCCCCAAGCCGGGCCAGAACCGTGGCCAGCGTCCGGGTGGGCGGGGCGGCCAGAAGGCGGGCTCCTCTGCTCCGGCCAAACCGCAGGGCCAGCGCCCCGCAGGGCAAAAGCCGGGCGGGCAAAAGCCGCGCAGCGGTGGGGCAGCCAAGCCGCAAGGCGGCAGCTTTGTGCCGCGCCGGGCCGAAGGCGCTGCTGGCGGCGGGGCGAAGCGTCGCCCTGCGTGAACGATAACGGTAAGGGGCGGGCTTAGCCCGCCTCTTCCTCAAGGTTCAGCTTCATTTCCAGAATGACCTGCTGGATCGCCAGCGTTTCCCGCAACAGGCGCTTGGCCTCGTTGATAGAGATTTTCCCGTCACCGATCGCCTGATTGTATTCGGCCATCAGCATCGCAAAGCGCTGGGCAAGGGCCACCACGTCCTGATTGACACCCTTGGACGTCGAATTGCGCTTTTCCGCATCATAAGACAGCGTAACCCCGCGCAGATCGGCCAGCGCCGCCGTGACATGGGGAAAGCGGCTGGCCGCCTCAAGCGCCGCCACCACGTCAATCGGCATGAAGCGGTCTTCGTGTTCTTCGCTGTCGGAATAATAGCGCCCCAGCGTGGCCTTCGACTTGCCGGTCACAGTGCTGGCGGCCTCGATCCCGACGTCCTTCACCAAGGCCTCGGTATGCTTTTTCAGATAGGACGCGACCGACATACCCACTCCACCAGCACAAAGCCGCACCGCGCAGCCAAGGGAAACACATTGCTTTTTTCCCATTAACCATATGGCAAGGCTTTGTCATTCAGAAAGAGGTTCCTGACAGGCCGCAGGCCCATCAGGAATGGTAATGAGTGTTCCGATGTCCCCAGCGTCGGGTTTTGTGGGGGTCCACCGCATCGGTCCGGGGTATCCGGGGCGCGGCTAGCGGCCAAGTGCGGCGGACCCGGCCAAAGTTTGTCAGTATGACGGAACGCTCCGTCGGTTTCCCAGTAGCCGGGTCCGCCGTTTTACCTCTATTCCGCAGGGCAACGCTTGCGACGGCCCCCGGGGATGGGCTAGGGCTTTGCGCCATGGCAAAGCTCTATTTCCACTATTCCACCATGAACGCAGGCAAATCGACCTCGCTTCTGCAGGCGTCGCACAACTACCGCGAAGGGGGGATGGTCACCTACCTGATTACCGCCCAGTTCGACAACCGCGCAGGGATGGGCCGGATCGCCAGCCGCATCGGGATCGGTGAGGATGCCGATACCTTCGGCCCCGGCGAAGACCTGTTCGCCAAGCTGCAACAGCGCTTTGCCACCGGCAAGGTGGCCTGCGTCTTCATTGATGAGGCGCAGTTTCTGACCAAGGATCAAGTCTGGCAATTGGCCCGCGCGGTGGATGATCTGGGCGTGCCGGTCATGGCCTACGGGTTGCGGGTTGATTTCCAGGGCAACCTCTTCCCCGGCTCAGCCGCCCTTCTGGCCTGGGCCGATGAAATGCGAGAGGTCCGCACGATCTGCCATTGCGGCAAGAAGGCCACGATGGTGGTGCGCAAAGGCCCCGACGGCCGCGCGCTGAAGGACGGCGATCAGGTGGTGATCGGCGGCAATGAAACCTACGTCAGCCTCTGCCGCCGTCACTGGCGTGAGGCTGTGGGCACTACCGCAGGCAACGACTGACGCGCGATCAGCACCCCCGCCAGCGCAATCAGCCCCATCCCGGCCACGGCGGCCCAGGTCAGCACCTCACCCCACAGCACAAACCCCCATCCGGCCGAGGCTGGCAGGATGATGTATTCAAAGACCGACACTTTTGATGCATCCGCAATCTGGTAGGCCTTGATGATCATGCCCACCCCAAGCAGCGACCCTGCGGCCTGAACGAAGGTCCACCACAGGAAACTGCCCGTGGGCCAGACCGCGCCACGCTGCACAAACCCCGCAGCCCCCTCTGGCACCGTGACCGGGACCACCACCAAAACGGCCAGACCGATCAGCCCCATCACCCCCAGCATGCCAAAGAACCCGGCCACCAGCACCTCGGCGCTTTCGCCGGCGCACCATTGCCGGGTGGCGATATTGCCCATCGCATAGAGCGCCCCCGCGATGACCGGCAGCAGCGCGGCCAGCGTGGCACCCGACATCGCCTCGGGGCCCAGCACCAGCACGACCCCGGCAAAGCCGATCCCCACCGCCAGCACCTGCGCGCCGCTGATCGGCTGGCCATAGGCGACGCGCTGGATCAGCAGCACAAAGATCGGCGCAGTGAACAACCCCGCCGCCACTTGGGCGACAGGCAGAAAGGCCAGCGCGCCAAAATAGATCAGCATCGCCGCCCCATGGATGGCCGACCGCGCAAAGACCGCCCCAAACCGGCGCGGGCGCAACCGCAGACCCAACGGCACCGCCAGCACGGCCAGGATCACCATGGCCATCGCCGTGCGGGTGGCGTGAAACTGCCACAGCCCGGCATCCTGCGCGATGACCCGCACATAGTTGTCAGTAAACGCAATGACGCAGGCGTAGATCAGCACAGCCCCGGCCGCAGCCAGGGTTCGGTTCGGGGTATCGGTCATCGGTGTGCCTGCCTCATCCCTTGGATTGGTGCCCGCCTGCCCTGCCCCTCGCCCGCCTGAACGCGACGCGCGGTCCCCTGATCCGGTCGCAGATGGGCAAAGTCCCTGAAACCGCCCGCCGTCATGGCAAAGGCTTCGGACATTGTGAAGCGCCACCACAGCGGCTAGACTATCCGCCAAACAGGCAGAGACCCCAACAAGCCGATGACGGCGCTGAAAAAGTATCAACGGCTGGAATGTCCTGGCCTGTGGCGCGAGACGCCTCAGGACCAACGCCGTGAGGTGCAGGTCCGCTTTGGCGATGCAACGCTGATCCTGATCGACCCCAAAAGCGGCACCGCCCTAAGCCACTGGTCCCTGCCCGCCATCGAACGGGTGAACCGCAGTGATGAGCCGCCTCTTTTCGCCCCCGGCGCCGAAAGCAGCGAAAGCCTGGAACTGACCGATCCTGACATGGTGGCCGCCCTTGATACGGTCCGCGCCGCCGTCAAGGCCGCGACCGCACGGCCCGGTCGGTTGCGTGGGCTGATCCTTGCCGGCACCGCCCTGGTGCTGGTGGCAGGCGGTGCGTTCTGGCTGCCGGGCGCGTTGGTCACGCATACCGCCTCGGTGGTGCCCTTGGCTCTGCGAGCGGAAATCGGTCAGTATGCGCTCGATGATCTGGCCCGCGTCACCGGCGCGCCCTGCGACAACCAGCTTGGCCTGCAGGCGCTGGCAGGTCTGGCGGACCGGGTGTTCGGCCCGGTTGACACACCCATCCTTTATGTCCTGCCCGAAGGCGTGGACCAACCCCTGCATCTGCCCGGCGATGTGATCATCCTGCCCCGCGCCCTGATCGAATCCGCCAATGGCCCCGAGGCTGCGGCGGGTGCAGCCCTTGTCGAACGGCTGCGCGCCCGGGCGAATGACCCGATGATCCCGGTCCTGAACCACGCCGGATTGCGCGCCACCTTCCAGCTTCTGACCACGACCGAGCTTCCGGTCGAGGCGTTGCGCGGCTACGGTGAGGCTATGTTGCGCGCTGACCTCCTGGCCCTGCCCGACGCCACGCTGATCACCGCGTTTGAGGCAGCCCAGGTTCCCGCCACGCCCTATGCTATGGCCGTGGACCCGCAAAATGCGCAGATGATCCGGCTGGCGGCCGATGACCCCTACAAGGGGCTGGCCCCCACACCCCTGATCCCGGACGAATCCTGGGTGGCGCTGCAGGGGATCTGCGGCGGCTGATCCTGGTTACCTGGTGCCGAACATCCGGTCCCCGGCATCGCCCAGACCCGGCACGATATAGCCGTGGTCGTTCAGATGGCTGTCCACCGCCGCCGTGACAATCGGCACATCGGGATGCGCCTCTTTCATCCGGGCAATCCCCTCGGGCGCGGCCAGAAGGCACAGAAACCGGATCTGCTTTGCCCCCGCCGCCTTCAACAGCGACACTGCCGCCGCGCTGGAGTTGCCGGTGGCCAGCATCGGATCAACCACAATGCTGATCCGGTCCTCCATATGGTCGGGCAGCTTGCAGTAGTATTGCACCGGCTGCAGCGTTTCGGGGTCGCGGTACAGCCCCACGAACCCGACCCGCGCCGCCGGGATCAGCTCCAGTATCCCGTCCAGCAACCCGTTGCCTGCCCGCAGGATGCTGACCAGCGCCAGCTTCTTGCCCTCGATGGCGGGTGCGTCCATCTCCTCCAGCGGCGTCTCGATCCGCTTGGTGGTCATCGGCAATTCGCGCGTGACCTCATAGGCCAAGAGCAGACTGATCTCCCGCAACAGCTTGCGGAAACTGGCGGTCGAGGTGTCCTTTTCCCGCATCAGCGTCAGTTTGTGCTGGACCAAAGGGTGCGACACGACAGTCAGGTGATCCAGCATTCAAGCCTCCAGCAACTTTGCGATTCTGGCCTTGGTATCGGCGTCACAAAAGGCCGCGTCAAGCGACTGACGGGCAATGCGCCGAAACTGCCCCTCATCCCAGTCAAAGGCGCGGTGCAACGCCTCATACTCCCGCGCCATCGTGGTGTGAAAGAACGGCGGATCGTCGGTTGAGATGGTAACCTTGACGCCCCTCCGGTCCAGGTCCGCAATCGGATGGTCGCGGAACGTGGGGTATAGCCCCAGCGCCACGTTCGACCCCGGACAGACCTCCAGCACGATGCCCTTTTCGGCCAGCTCATCCACCAGCGCCAGATCCTCGATCGCGCGCACGCCGTGACCGATCCGCTCTACCCCCAGATCGCGCACTGCGTCCCGCACGCTTTCCGGCCCGCCCCATTCCCCGGCATGGGCGGTCAGCCGCAGCCCCGCCTCCCGCGCGCAGTCGAATGACCAGCGATAATCCGATGGCGCACCGATCTTCTCATCCCCCGCAATCCCGAACCCCACGAGCCAATCCCCCGCTGTCGCCGCCGCGCAAGCTGCCGTCTCGCGCGCCTTCTCGGGGCCGAAATGCCGGATGCAGGTGATGATCCCGCGCAGGGTCACGCCCAGGTCCCGCTCTCCCTCCTCCGCCGCCTCGCGGATCGCGTGCAGATACTCCCGCCACGCGCCAAGGTCGCGCCCACCGCAAAAGTCGGGCGACAGGAACGTCTCGCAATAGACCACGCCCGATGCCGCCGATTGCTCCAGCACCGCCAGCACCAGCCGCTGATAATCGCGCGGCGACTGCAAGGCCGAGGTCGCCGCCTCATAGACCTTCAGAAACTCCCAGAAGTCGGCAAAACGGTATTGCCCGCGCTCATCGAAGATACCGGCTATATCCAGATGCTTTTCCTTTGCCAGCCCGGCGATAAAGCCCGGCGGCGCCGCTCCCTCCAGATGCAAATGCAATTCGACCTTCGGCAATCCGTCCACGCAACTTCCTTTCTGCAAGAATATCCCACGGGGGTCCGGGGGTGTGGAACCCCCGGCGGCTGGTCACAGAAAACTCCGCCCCGGCCCTTGCACCCCAACCCCCAGATGCGCCGCCACCGATGCCCCTACATCGACAAAGCCGCAATGGCCCACCTCGTGCAGGCCAGCCCCCCAGCCCAGCACCGGCACCCGTTCCCGCGTGTGATCGGTCCCGCGCCAGGTCGGATCATTGCCATGGTCGGCGGTAAAGATCACCAGGTCCCCCGGCCGCAAGCTGGCGAAGAACCGGGGCAGCCCGGCGTCAAACCATTCCAGCGCCCGGGCATAGCCC
>JBBQVR010000092.1:0-14021 GCA_038211355.1 Rhodobacterales bacterium
CAGCAGCAGCGCGCGGATCTGGGCCGGGGTGAAGTCCAGCAGTTTCAGAAAACTGCGGCCGTGAAGGTTCTGGGGCATCATGTGTTCCTAAAGAGGGTCGCGGATCAAGGGGCAGGTCATGCAATGCGATCCGCCCCGGCCACGGCCAAGCTCGGCGCCGGGGATGGTGATGACCTCGACCCCCGCCTTGCGCAGAAGGGTGTTGGAATGGGTGTTGCGTTCATAGCCGACCACCACGCCGGGGCTGAGGCACAACAGGTTGTTGGCGTCATCCCACTGTTCGCGCTGCGCCTCATAGGCGTCGCCGCCAGTAGGGACGGTGCGAAGGGCCTTGAGGCCAAGTGCCTTGGCAACCACCTCCAGAAATGGCGCGGTTTCGGTGGTGACATGCACGCCGCCCGCTTCACCCGGGCGCAGGGAATAGGTTTGGATCGCGTCCGTCACCTCGGCAAACACTGTCACCAGATCGCGGTCGCAGAAGGTGAAAACGGTATCAAGGTGCATGGCCGACCGTGCGCGGGGAAACTGGCAGGCGATGACCTGCGTGGCCGCGCCCGCCGCAAACAGGCTGCGCGCGACCTGACCCACGGCTTGCGGCGTTGTGCGTTCGCCCATGCCGATCAGCACCACGCCATTACCCACAGGCATCACATCGCCGCCTTCCAGTGACGCTTGCCCGTGATCGACCAGCGGGTCGCCGAACCAGACGGGAAAGCCCGCATCCTTGAAATCAGGGTGAAAGCGGTAGATCGCGGCGACGTTCAGCGTTTCCAGCCTGCGGGCTGGCCAGAACATCGGGTTGATCGTGACGCCGCCGTAGATCCAGCAGGAACTGTCACGGGTGAAGATGGTGTTCGGCATTGGCGGCAGAAGGAAGTCCGAGGCCAGCAGCATCGGCACCACCACCCCCGCTTCGGGGATCGGCAGTTCATCCCGGCTCATCCCGCCGATCAGGATCGAAGATAGCGGTTCGGCTGCCATCTCCATCAGGCAGGCATGCAGATCGGTGGCAAGGCCGACGCCCACCGTGTTGTCGGCGATCCGCGCATCCAGCACCCATTTGCGCGCGACCGGGTCGGCCAGCACCACTTCCAGCATCTCGCGCAGAAACACGACGTCGACGCCGCGTTCGCGCAGCATGTCGGTGAAGGTCAGATGTTCCACCCGGGCCTGTTTCACCCAGATCACATCGTCAAACAGCAACGCCTCGCGGTTGGCGGGGGTCAGGCGGGCCATTTCTGACCCCGGACGGTGAACCATGACGCGGCGCAGGGTGCCCGCTTCGGAATGGACGCCGTAGGTCAGGGTCATAGGGTGGCTCCGGTTTTGGCGGCCAACCCGGGGGTGGCCATGATTGGGACTGTCGGTTCCAAGTGCAGGCACCGCGTGAAGCGCCGCCAATTGTCATCCGGCGGGAAGAAGGTCGCCCGCCCGCGCGGCGCTATTTGGGACGCGGGGAAAGCCACCGCAGAGAGTGTCATGCGATTGCCGGTTCGCACTGACCGTTGGCATGCTTTTGCGCGAAGCCGGTCTGAACGCAGACGGGCAGCGACAGGGTGAATGAAAGACCAGCGTGGGACGATCGATAGGAAATCGTTCCGTCCACCTGCCGCGCAAGGGCCGCGACCAACGTGACGCCGATCCCCTGCGGCTTGGTTGCGCCCGCCCTGGAGGGGGGCAAACCGTCGCCGTCATCATCCACCGAAATCGTGATGCGCCCGCGGCTGTCGCGCTGGCAGCCGACCCGGACCCGTCCCGCCTGTCCGGTCTTGTGGCCGTATTTCAGCGCATTGGTCATCACTTCGCTGACGATCTGCAGCACGGGAAGGATGTGCCGCACCGGCAGGATGCAGCCCGGTCCGCTTGAGTAGTGGATGACGGAACCCGAGGCAGGTCCGTTGCGAAAGGCCGCGCACATGTGGTCAAGTTGTGCGCCAATGTCGCCGGAAGACGACAGGCTGTTGGCCGACAGCATCCGGTGCAGGTCGGACACCGCAGCCACCTGCGCGCCGATGGCATCGAACAGCCCAAGCACACCGGCCGTGTCGGGCTGCTCCAGCAGCTGCGAAAGCTCGACGCGTTTCAGCCGGATATAGCTGGCCAACATGGTCATATGGTTGGCGATCCGGTGGTTGCTTTCGACCGCAATCTTGCACTCTGTGCCGATGGTGCAGTTGTCCATTACAGTTTGCTCTGCGGTGGATGGTCGTGGTGTGACGAGCGTTGACTGTGGTCCGTGTCTGGCCGGGCAGAAACTGCCAGGATCGGGAAGTGTATTGAAGATCAGGGTCATGGGGTGCCCCCGAACTGGGTGCCCACGGCCAAGGCGGCCATGATGATGACGGTCAGCACGGTCAGAAGCGGCCAGATGAACCGCAGCCAGCGTTCGTAAGGGACGCGGCCAATGGCGAGGCCGCCCATGACCACCGCAGAGGTGGGGGTGATCAGGTTGACCATGCCACTGCCGGTGGCAAATGCGGTGACGACCAACTCACGCTTCACCCCGGCAAAATCAGCCACGGGGGCCAGGATCGGCATCGACAGCACGGCAAGGCCGGAGGTGGAGGGGACAAAGAACGACAGGCCAACCTCGATCCAGTAGACCACCAGGATAAATGCGGTGCGGGGCAGGCCTGACACCCCGACCTCGGCATAGTGCAGGATGGTATCGGTGATATGCCCTGCGTCCATGATCACCACGATCCCGCGCGCAAGGCCGATGATCAGGGCAACGCCAAGTAGGTCGCGGGCGCCATTGACGAAAGCCTCGACCAGCCGCGCCTCGCCCAGGCGTCCGATGATACCGATGATGATGGCCGCGATCAGGAACAGCCCGCTCATCTCGGCCATCCACCAGCCGCCCATCGACACGCCCCAGATCATCACTGCAAAGGTGGCGGCGAACAGGATCAGCACAATCTTGTGCAGGCCGGTGAAACTGGCGGCCTCGGCCTTGGTTTCCTTCAGGAAATGGGCCTCATTCGCGGCCTTCTTGTCGTAGACGAGGGATTTGGACGGGTCGGCCTTCACCTTTGCGGCGTAACGCATGACGAAGACCACTGTGACCAGCCAGCACAGGCCAAGGATGACCAGCCGCAGGATCAGACCATCGGCGAATGTCACGCCGGCTGCATCCGACGCGATGACGGTAGAGAAAGCATTGATGGTAGAGCCGAGGACACCCACCCCAGCACCCAGCATGATGACCGCAACCGGCACCACAGCGTCATATCCGGCGGCGATCATCACCGGGATCAGCAGCAAGTAGAAGGCCAACGTTTCCTCGGCCATGCCATAGGTCGTGCCACCAAGGGCGAACAGCGCCATCAGGAACGGGATCATCCAGATCTCGCGGCCCTTCAGCCCGGTCATGGCGCGGGCGATTCCTGCGTCGATGGCCCCGGTGGCGGTGACGGTGCCGATGAACCCGCCGATGATCAGCACGAACAGCGACACGTCGATGGCGTTGGCTGTGTAGGCGACAGGATCGTAGAACCCCGCTATGGGGGCCAGGATCACGTCAAAGATGTCCTGCGGGTTGGCGTCGGTCGGGGCATAGCTGCCCGCGACCGGCACGTCCTTGCCCAAGGCCTCGGACGCGACGCGGGCATATTGGCCTGCCGGGATGATCCAGGTGAGGACGGCCACAAGGACGATCAGACCAAACAGGATGGTGAAGGCCGAAGGAAAGCGGAAACCGGGTTTTGCGGCTTCGGCGTTGGCTTTGGGGGCCATGGACAACACTCCTGCTGGTTGGAATCGCCGGCGAGGGCCGGGCGATTAGCAACTGAAGGATAGGTGGCGTGCGGGGCATCCGACTTGCCTCAGATCAGTGCCGGTTCGGAAATCAGCCTTGCGCTGACCTGCATCAATGCGGCGGCGCGGCATCTGGGCCAAGGTCATGTCCAGACCCGCCGGAAAGGATCAGCCATGCCCGCCCCCGTTCTTCGCGCGATTGCCATCTGCCTTGCGCTGACCACAACTGCCGCCATTGCCGAGCCGCAAGCCTTGCGCAACGGCGACGATCTGTTCTTGTCGGGGCTGTCGACGACGGAAACGCTTGCCGCCCCGCGAGATGTTCTGGCGGCGGGCGCGACCGTCAGCCTGCGCGGCACGGTAGCAGCGGATACCCATGCGACCGGTTTTGACGTCGAGGTTGAGGCCGCGACCGGCGGCAGCGTTTATGCTGCAGGTGCAACGGTCACGCTGCGCGGCACTGTCGGGCAGGATCTGAACGCCACCGGATTCACCGTGCGCACCACGCCCGATGCGGTGACCACCGGCAACGCCCGGCTGTCGGGCGGCGTGCTGACCATCGAGGGGCCGGTCACCGGCGCGCTGACCGCATCGGGCGCCGAGGTGGTGCTGAATGCCGCCGTGGGCGGTGACGTCGTGCTGGCTGCAGGCAGCCTAAGCTTTGGGCCGCAGGCAAAAATCGCGGGCGCATTGCGCTATTACGCGTCGGCGCCCGTGATGATCCCGGCCAGTGTGATTGCGCCGGACCGCGTGACCTTTGTCGAGACGCAGATGACCGACCGCTTTCGCGACATGGGCGAGATGATGGGTCGTGACCGCCTTCCCAAGCTGCCCGGAGTCGTGGCGACGGTCGCCGGGTTTGCTGTGACCTTGGGCTTTCTGGCGTTACTGGGGGCTGCCTTTCTGACCTTTCTGCCCGTCCCGGTGGAAACCTTGCGCCAATCCGCGCTGGCCCGGCCGGGGCGCTGTCTTGTGGCGGGGTTTCTTGGGTTGGCGTGCCTGTTCGGGCTGGTGCCGGTCAGCGCGATGACCATCCTTGGCTTGCCGCTGGTGCCGTTTGTGTTGCTGGCGATACTGGTCTTCTGGACGCTGGGGTATCTGCTTGCGGTCTATGCGCTGGTCTTGCGACTGGTGCAGGCGATGGGCAGTTCTGCGGACCCCGGCATCTGGGGCCGGATCGGCGCGCTGGTTGCCGGGGTCGCCATGGTGGCGCTGTTGAACTTCATCCCGTTCCTTGGCTGGATCATCAACCTGACGCTGGTTCTGTGGGGCCTTGGCGCGATGGTGCTTTTGCTGGCCAGGCGCATCGCCGAGCCGACGATTGCCCCCGCGATGTCGGCATGATGGTGGCTGCGGGGACAAAAACCAAGGACGGGGGCGGGGCAGACACAGCGGCGTTGCTGACCTTCCTGGTGCTGACCTTCGGCTGGACCTGGGGGCTTTGGGCCATCGTCACGCTACAGGGGTTGGGTCTGACGGGTCTGGGCGGGGCGCTGATGCTGGCCTCGGCCTATGGGCCGGGGGTGGCGGCGGTCGTCACGGTTCTTGCGTTCGAAGGCCGCGCCGGATTTGGCCGCTGGATACGGCGTTGCCTGCGCTGGCGTCTGGGCTGGGGCTGGTATGTGCTGGCGCTTTTCGGCCCGCCGCTGCTGATGGTGGTTGGCCTTGGACTGAACCTGGCTACGGGCGGCGCCACGGGTGATCTGCACCTGCCGGGTGATGGCATGGCCCTCGTGACCCAGATCGCCATGGTCACTGTCCTTGGCGGCCCTTTGGGAGAAGAATTAGGCTGGCGTGGCTATGCACTGCCCGCCCTGACGCGCCGCATCGGCTGGCGCTGGGCGGCGGCGCTGCTGGGGGCCATCTGGGCGTTGTGGCACGTGCCCTTGTTCTTCATACCCGGCATGGCGCAGACCGTGCTACCGATGGCGGTGTTTCTTGCCGGGACGGTGGCCTTGTCGGCAATCTTTGCCCGGCTGTCGGTCAACACCGGGTTCAGTGTGCTGCCCGCGATCGTGATGCATGCGGCGATCAACTGGGCCTCTGCGGTGCTGCCGGTCATGCCGGCGGCGGGGGATGCGCGCGTCTATCTGATCGTCAGCGGCCTTTTGATCGTTACGGCTGGGCTGGTCCTGATCAAACCGGGGCCGCAGATGGCCAAGGTGGAAATTCCCAAACTTGATGGCCCGATCACCGCACCCACCGAGGCGGCGCAGGGAGGCCAAGGTCTGACTGCAGCCGAGGCTGCGGCGCGGCTTGCCACTGACGGACCGAATGAGTTGCCACGCGCCCGTCGCCGCTCGCCCTTTCGCATCGTGCTGGACGTGCTGCGCGAGCCGATGCTGGCGCTGCTGCTGGCCGGGGGCGTGGTCTATCTGCTGCTTGGCAGCCGCGCCGAGGCGCTGATCCTGCTTGCGTTCGCGTGCATGTCCATTGCCATTACCGCCGTCCAGGAGGCGCGGACCGAGAGGGTGCTGGAGGCCCTGCGCGATCTGACCAGCCCGCGCGCCTTGGTGATCCGGGGCGGCGTGCGCCTGCGGATTGCGGGGCGCGAGGTGGTGCGGGGCGATTTGATCGTGCTGTCGGAAGGCGACCGGGTGCCTGCAGATGCGCGGCTTACGCAGGCCACGGGTCTGTCGGCTGACGAATCCCTGCTGACGGGCGAGGCGGTGCCGGTGCGCAAGCGCGCAGGTGCGGACGCGGCGCTGCGACCCGGCGGCGAGGATCAGCCGCAGGTCTATTCGGGCACGCTGATCGTCGGCGGCTCGGCCTTGGCCGAGGTGACGGCCACCGGCTCAGCCAGTGAGATCGGGCGGATCGGCAAAAGCTTGGCCCAGATCGAAACCGAGACCCCGCATCTGCAACGCCAGATGAGGGGTGTCGTCTTGGCCATGGCGGGGGTTGGCGTCGGGGTCAGTGCGCTGGTGGTGGGGCTTTACGGCGTGTTGCGCGGCGGCTGGCTGGATGCGCTTTTGGCAGGCATTGCCGTCGGCATGGCGATGCTGCCGGAAGAGTTTCCGATGGTGCTGGCGGTCTTCATGGCGATGGGGGCGTGGCGCATATCGAAGGTGCGGGTGCTGACCCGCCGCGCTTCGGCCATCGAGACTTTGGGCGCGGCAAGTGTCCTTTGCACCGACAAGACCGGCACCCTGACCGAAAACCGCATGACAATCGCCGCGCTCAGGCTGGCGGACGGCACTGCGTTGCGGCTGGCCCCGGGCGTGGCCCTGCCGCCCGCGTTCCGCGAGCTGGCAGCAGCGGGGGTGATGGCTTCGGCCCCCGAACCGTTTGACCCGATGGAAAAGGCGTTCCACACACTTGCAAAGGCCGATCTGCAAGCCGGTGAGACGGTTCCGGGGGAAGGCCGCAAGTTGATCCGCAGCTATCCGCTGACCTCGGACTTGCTGGCGATGTCGCAGGTCTGGCAGGCTGGCAATGGCTTTGCTGTCGCTGCAAAAGGCGCGCCCGAGGCGATGGCAGTCCTGTGCGGGTTGCCCCCGGACAGGCGCGCAGCCCTGACGGCCGAGGTTGAGGCGATGGCCCGCGACGGCTTGCGCGTGCTGGCGGTGGCCGAGGCGGCCTGGCCTGCGGGCGATCTGCCAAAGGCGCAGACCGGCTTTGCCTTTCGCCTTCTGGGCCTTGTCGGGCTGGCCGACCCCTTGCGCGCTAGCGTGCCAGCTGCGGTGGCAGAATGCCAGGCGGCGGGCATTCGCGTCATCATGATCACGGGTGATCATCCCGCCACCGCCCGCACCATTGCTGCCGAGGCAGGGCTGCCGGGCGATGTGGTGCTGACCGGTGACGATCTGGCGACGATGGACGATGCCGAACTGGCCAAGTCCGTGGCGACGGCCACGATCTTTGCCCGCATCCTGCCGGAACAGAAGTTGCGCATCGTCAACGCCCTGAAGGCGGCGGGTGCGGTCGTCGCGATGACCGGCGACGGGGTGAACGACGCGCCCAGCCTGAAGGCCGCCAATATCGGCGTGGCGATGGGTGGACGCGGCACCGATGTGGCGCGTGAGGCCGCGTCGATCGTGCTTCTGGACGATGATTTCGGGTCGATTGTCACCACGGTCCGGCTGGGGCGTCGTATTTACGACAACCTGCGCAAGGCGATGAGCTTTATCCTGGCCGTGCACGTGCCAATTGCTGGCCTTGCGCTGATGCCACTGCTGTTTGGCATGCCATTGCTGTTTGGCCCGGTCCACATCGCGTTTCTGGAGATGGTGATCGACCCGGTCTGCGCGCTGGTTTTCGAAGCCGAGGAAGAGGAAGACGGCATTATGCGCCGCCCGCCGCGTCCGGTGGCCGAGCCGCTGTTTTCCTGGCCGACGGTCGTGTGGAGCGTGATTCAAGGCCTGACCGTGCTTGGGGTTGCAGGCTCGGTTGCCTGGTTTGCGCCCGCCTACGGGCTTGACGTCGATCAGGTGCGCGGGCTGACGTTTGCCACGCTGGTCTTCTGCGTCGTGGCACTGATCCTGATCGACCGGTCCACCTCCAGCTCCATCCTGACGGCGGTGTTGCGCCCCAACCGCGCGCTGGCGGTGGTGCTGCCGGTGGTCGGGGCGCTGCTGGCTCTGACCTTTTTCTGGTCCCCGGCGCGCGATCTCTTTGGCTTTGGTGTGCTGACCGGGTGGTGGCTGGCCTTGCCACCGGTGGCTGGGAGTGCGGTCTTCCTGGCGCTGGAAGCGTTGAAACCGATCTGGCGCTGGGCGCTGCGCACGGGCGAGCCCGAACTGAAAGGACAGTCCGCATGAAAGACCCCTATGTGACCTTGGGCCTGCCGAAAACCGCCACCGACGCGCAGATCAAGGCGGCTTTCAAGAAGCTGGCGCGCAAGCACCACCCGGATCTGCGCCCCGATGACAAGGAGGCCATCGCCCGGTTCAAGGAAATCAGTGCGGCCAATGACCTGTTGAAAGACCCCGAAACCCGCCGCCGTTTTGATGCAGGCGAAATTGACGCCGCTGGTGCCGAGACCCGGGCACAACGCCCGCAGCAGCCGTTCTACCGTGACTATGCAGAAGGACCGGGCCATGCCGCACAAGACGGCTTTGCCGATGCCGCGACGATGGAGGAGTTCCTCGCCCGCGCCTTTGGTGGCCAACGTGGCGGCCCGCGTGAGCCATTGCGCGCACGCGGGCAGGATGTCAGCTACGCCCTGCCGGTGGCTTTTCTGGACGCGGCCAACGGGGCCTTGCGGACCATCACGTTGCAAGACGGCAAGACCCTGCAAGTCACCATCCCCGAAGGTGCCGAAGACCGCCAGATGCTGCGCCTGAAAGGGCAGGGCATGCCCGGCTACAACGGCGGTGCGCCCGGTGATGCCTATGTCGAGCTGCACATCGATCCGCACGCGTTCTTTCAGCGCAAGGACGACAACATCCATCTCGATCTGCCCGTCACCCTGCAAGAGGCGGTGCTGGGCGCGCGCATCGACGTGCCCACCGTGTCTGGCCGGGTGGCGATGACGATACCCAAAGGGTCGAACACGGGCACGGTTCTGCGCCTCAAGGATCGTGGCCTGCGCAACCGCAAGTCCGGCCAGCGCGGCCACCAGTTCCTCACGCTGAAGGTTGTGTTGCCTGCGGCCACCGAGCCGGACCTCGTCGCCTTTCTGGAGGGTTGGACGCCCAGATACCCCGATACTTCGCGCAAGGAGATGCTCAAATGATCCGCATGGATGACCTTCTTGCCACGACCGAGGGTCTGCGCCCCGACGATCTGGACCGCTGGATCGGCGCGGCGCTGGTGACGCCGCACGATGAGGCCGGCATGTCCCTGTTCACCGCTCCCGCCTGCGCCCGAGTGCAGCTTTTGTGCACCCTGCGCTACACGCTTGAGATTGAGGAGGACACGCTGCCCGTAGTCCTGTCGCTGATGGACCAGCTTTACGCAACACGGGCCGAGCTGCGGGCGCTGGCAGCAGCGGTCGCCGGGCAGGAGGTCTCGGTGCAGCAAAGCGTCCTCGCTGCACTCGCGTTGCGACCGGGAAAGGTCACGTGACCCGGCCGCAACCTGTGCGGCAAAAGCTCTGTCACAAAATCTGAGCTTCTAGCAACTGTATCTGTCAGGCCGACGCGTCGGTGATTGCTTCTGTTCTTTCCATTTTTCTGATACCTGTCTTTCGCTCAGCGCATGCCGAAGAAGGACAGGATTGCCAGAACGACCACAATCAGGCCGACAAGATAAATGATATTGTTCATGACGTATCCCAACAATCTACGCGCCGCCAAACAGCGCGTTTCCATACGGGATAAACGCTTTGATCCAAGAGCAGTTCCTTGCCCGCCCCTATCCAATTTCCGATGCGTGGCGACTGGCAGGCCTGACACAGTGACGCCAAGGGGTTCAGCCAAGCCTGTGCTGTCGGAAAAAGCGCAGCATTTCAGCGCTGGCATCGGGGCCCTTTGGGTCGGTAAAGCTGCCGTCGCTGCTGCCCCCGGACCACGCGTGACCTGCGCCTTTGATCAGCCAGACCTCTCCCACCGTCTTGCCCTCAGCGACTGATAGGTTGGCCTTGTCGTACGATCGGCCATTGGCCGACTTGGCCGTGGTCGTGCTGCGTTTGCCGATCAGGCCGCGTTGCGCCTGATCGGCCACGAAGTGGGCATTTGCAATATGAACCGTTGTGTCGGCGGTGCCATGAAAGACAATCGTCGGGATACTGTGCCGGGTTGCCGTGCCGCCCGCACCGCTGCGCATTGCGGCAAAAGCCCGGGGAATATCGCTTGCAGCACCTGCCGCCAGACCGGAATGAACGCCAATGGCCGCAAAAACATCGGGGTAAGCCTGCCCAAGCAAGACCGCCGCAGCACCGCCGGCAGACAGGCCAGCCACATAGACCCGTGTCGGATCAGCATTGTGCGATGACAGAACATCGCGGGCAATTGCCGCGACGATGGCCAGTTCACCGGTATCGCGCTGCTGGTCTTCTGGGCGGAACCAGTTCCAGCACTTGTTCATGTTCGCCCCGCTTTGCTGTGCGGGATAGACCACAATCACGCCCTGCGCCTGTGCCAGGGTGTTCATGCGGGTGCCGTCCGCAAAGTCCTGCGGCGACTGGGTGCATCCGTGCAGCATCACCACGACCGGGCAGGGTTCTTGCGGCATCGGATCCGGCAGGAACAGCATGAAATCCCGCGCGCCCACGGCACTGCGGTGTTGATGCAAGGTGAAATGCGCCGTGTCGGCGGGCTGAAGGGCCGTGCGGTTGCCCTGCTCCGGCATCCCGCCGCGAGAGATGTCGCGCAAGGTTGCGCCAAGCGGTTTGCGCGGTTTCGGCGTGGCGCCTGACCGGTCGGGTTGCGGTGCCGCTGGGGTCACGACGGTAAACACCCCGTCAATCACCGCGTGCTGTGACGCAGCCGAAGGTTCGCTTGGCTGGTCGGTCTGACCTTGCAGCGTACGTTGCAACATCGCGGTGGCCTCAGTCAGCTTTCCAGCGCGCGTCAGGGCGGTTGCCTGGGCCATGCCAGACAGGAATTGGTTGTTCATGGTGGTCTTTCCGGGAATGAGGGGTCAGGACATTCGATCTGACAGCGCCGCTTTCACAGCAGTATTGCACTGAAACGCGCCCAGCACGGACACCGAGCGAATGGTGGCGCGGGCAAGATCGGCGGGGACATCGGGATCAATCACGGCAAGGCCAAGCACGCGGATGTCCAGCGCTTCACCTTGCGATTGCAGCGTCTCAAGCTCGGCGCGGCCAAAGCGGTGCAGGCCCAGCACCACGCGCCGCCGCGCAATTGCCTGATCAACGGCCACGGCATGGCGATCAATCAAGTTGCGGATGGCTGTCCGGATAAAATCCGAGCGGTTGGCATAGAACCCCTCCAGCACCAGCAGTTCGATCTGCCCAGCTTCTATGTGACCAAGGTTGATCGTCACCTTTTCACTGTCGTTGGGGCGAGGGTCGGCTGTGGTTTTTTGCAGCGCGGGCATAAATATCTTCCCATGAACATCCAAGTGGATGGTTAATTCCCCTCGCCTTGAACGTCAAGCATCAAATCCTGATCCGACGGCCAAGGCAGCGTTGCGCTAAAAGGCGAGCTCGGGGTGGCGTGCGCGGAACCTTGTAGGGATGCGGACGTTCTCCTTGCATGCCGAAGCGCGCTGGTTTTTCGCGTGCCAAGGGCACTCAGAAAAAGGAAATTACCATGACCGATGCAAACGTAAAAAGCTCGCCCAAGCCAGCACCGAAGCCAGCCACCAAAGGACTGGCCGATCTGTTCGAACATGCGCTGAAAGACATGTATTACGCGGAAAAGAAGATCTACAAATCGCTGCCGAAAATGATCAAGGCGGCCGCTGACGCTGATCTGAAGGCCGCCCTGTCTGGCCACCGGGATGAAACGGCTGGCCAGATTGACGTGCTGGAAGAGGTGTTCGCCCTGTTGGAAAAACGCCCCAAGGCCGAAAAATGCGACGCAATCGACGGGATTCTGGACGAGGCGACCAGCCTTCTGGAAGACTTCGGCGGCACCGACGCCAGCGATGCGACGATCATCTTTTCCTGCCAGGCGGTGGAACACTACGAAATCACCCGCTACGGCTCGATGGTGGCCTATGCCCGTGCAATGCAGATGCCAAAGGTTGCAGAGCTGCTCGCCGGTGTGCTGGCGCAGGAAAGTGACGCTGATAAAGCGCTGACCGGCATGGCTGAGGGCCGCATCAACGCCGCCGCCGCTTGAGAGCGGCCAGCCCTCTTCGCCATCGCCGTCGTATCAGGCGGCGATGGCTTTTCCGCCCAAAAAGGAGCGACTGAATGAGCCATGAAGATTTCTGGGATCGTATCGAAACTGTAAATGCTGGCATGCTGGACGCCTCACAGGGTGCGCGTCTGATCCCGATGTCGCATCAATGCGACCGCGAAGCCAATACGCTGTGGTTCATCACCGCACAGGGTACGCAGACAGTTGCGGCGGTCGAGAACGGGCCGAGCGCCTGCGGCTATGTTGTGGCCGAAGGTGGCAAAGGCGTTTATGCCCATCTGAAAGGCACGTTGGCGCTGTCAACTGACCGTGCCAAGCTTGAGGAGCTGTGGAACGCCGTCGCCGATACCTGGTTTGACGGTGGCATCGACGACCCCGATGTGCGGCTCTTAAGCTTCGGCATCGACTGCGGTGAGGTCTGGGTAACCCCTACCTCTGGCGTGCGGTTTCTGTTCAGCATCGCCAAGGCAAAGATGACCGGTGAAGAGCCCGATATGGGCGACCACTTTCATCTTTGATCCGGGGCGTTGAGCCAGCCGCGCCGACCATCAAGCTGCCCAAACACGAAGGGAAGTGTCACCCTGACGACCCTGACCAATAGTGCATCCTTCCGTTCGTGGAATTATGCCGCCGAGGTGTGATCAAGACAGCGCGTGCAACCAAGCCATAGGGTGCACGTCGCACTCGGCCCTTAGCGGAGGTCCAACCCCGCGCATCATTCGTTTTGATACGCTGATGTGAAGGAAGCCCACGTGAACTTTCCCTGGTCGTCTGAGAAACTGCACTGAGGCCGCGAAAGTTGATGCGGCGCGCATCGCCGCCAGCGCCCCCAGAAGGGAACTTCTGGCCCGTGACCGCGTTCACCCCCGACAGGGCATGAAGGGACGCAACGTGGGGCGTATTGCAATCGTCGGCACCGGGCCTACAGGGATCTATGCCTTTCAACGGCTGGTAGAAACGATACCCGAAGGCGATGTGTCTCTGGAAATCGCCCTCTTTGAAAAGGCTGACAAGATCGGTATCGGGCTGCCCTATTCCCCCGAAACATCCAGCAAATCCATGCTGGCGAACATTGCCAGTATCGAAATCCCGCCCTTCACCAGCACCTATCTTGATTGGCTTGAGGAACAGCCGAATGACCTGCTGCGCACCTACGGCCTTGATCCTGATGACCTTGATGAACGGCAGTTCACCCCGCGCCTTCTGTTGGGGGAATATTTTCAGGACCAGTTGCTGGCTCTCATTGATCGCGCCCTGACCGGGGGGATGGAAATCGAGGTCCATGAACAGACCGAGGTAGTGGATGTTCGCCCCGAAGAGGATGGCCTTTTTCTGGCCTGCGCCGATGGCACCATTGAAGGCCCGTTCGACCGTGTAATCTTGGCCACCGGCCATGACTTCCCCGACGCGGACGAGGCGACCCGCAGTTATTTCCCAAGCCCATGGTCCGGGCTGATTGAAGCCAGGGTTCCAGCGGTTCGGGTCGGCGTCATGGGCACATCGCTCAGTTCCATCGACGCCGCCATGGCCGTGGCCAATCAGCATGGC
>JBBQVR010000093.1:0-14000 GCA_038211355.1 Rhodobacterales bacterium
GATCAACAAAAAACCAGCCCCGAAGGGCTGGTTTTCTCACGGAACCGTGATTTGGGGTCAGTAGCGGTAGTGTTCCGGCTTGAACGGCCCTTCGACAGCAACGCCGATATAGTCCGCCTGCTCTCGCTTGAGTTCGGTCAGCTTCACGCCGATGCGCTTGAGATGCAGGCGCGCGACCTTTTCATCGAGTGCCTTGGGCAGGATGTAGACGCCGGGCTGGTAGTCGTCGCCCTTCGTCCAGAGTTCGATCTGCGCCAGCACCTGATTGGTGAAGGAGGCCGACATCACGAAGGACGGGTGACCGGTGGCGTTGCCGAGATTGAGCAAACGGCCCTGGCTCAGAAGGATCATGCGATTGCCCGAAGGCATTTCGATCATGTCCACCTGGTCCTTGATGTTGGTCCATTTATGGTTCTTGAGGGCCGCGACCTGAATCTCGTTGTCGAAGTGGCCGATGTTGCCGACGATGGCCATGTCCTTCATCTCGCGCATATGCTCGATCCGGATCACGTCCTTGTTGCCGGTGGTGGTGATGAAGATGTCGGCGCTGTCTACGACGTCTTCCAGCAGCACGACCTCAAACCCGTCCATCGCGGCTTGCAGGGCGCAGATCGGGTCAACTTCGGTGACCTTGACGCGCGCGCCAGCGCCTTGCAGCGACGCGGCAGAGCCTTTGCCCACATCGCCGTAGCCGCAGACCACGGCGACCTTGCCGGCCATCATCGTGTCGGTGGCGCGGCGGATGCCATCCACCAGCGATTCCTTGCAGCCATACTTGTTGTCGAACTTCGACTTGGTGACAGAGTCGTTGACGTTGATCGCGGGGAAAGGCAGTTCGCCCTTTTTGTGCAGATCATACAGGCGGTGGACGCCCGTGGTGGTTTCCTCGGACACGCCCTTGATGGCGGCCTTGGTCTTGGTGAAGAAACCGGGGGTTTCCTTCATGCGTTTGGCGATTTGCAGTTTGATGACTTCTTCTTCTTCGGACTGTGGCACGGGGATGATCTCTTCCCCGGCTTCGGCCCGCGCGCCCAAAAGGACGTACAGCGTGGCATCGCCGCCATCATCCAGGATCATGTTCGCGCCATCAGGGAACATGAAGGACTTGTCGAGGTAATCCCAATGTTCGGTCAGGGTCTGGCCCTTGATTGCAAAGACCGGGGTGCCACCGGCAGCGATGGCGGCGGCGGCGTGGTCCTGGGTTGAAAAGATGTTGCACGACGCCCAGCGCACATCGGCGCCAAGGGCGGTCAGCGTCTCGATCAGCACGGCGGTCTGGATTGTCATGTGCAGCGACCCGACGATGCGAGCGCCCTTGAGGGGTTGGCTGGTGCCAAACTCCTCACGGCAGGCCATGAGGCCAGGCATCTCGGTCTCGGCGATGGTCAGTTCCTTGCGGCCGAATTCGGCCAGCGCGATGTCCTTGACGATGTAATCCTTCGGCATGCGCCGCTGCTCCTGATCCGTGGGTTTGGCGGGCAGATAGCACGCAAGAGGCGTCGCGGCAATTGGGGCAGGGTGCGGCAGGTTGCGGCCGGGGTCGGATGGCGGCTTGAGCGTGGGCGGCGCTTCGGCCATTCTGCCGGCGCAAAAGGGGGCTGGCATGGCAAAGGCGCAACCGCGGGCGTGGCAACGGATGCTGTCGGGCCGCAGGCTGGACCTGCTTGACCCGACGCCCATCGACATCGAGGTCGAAGATATTGCCCATGGCCTGGCCTTTGTCGCGCGCTGGAACGGGCAGACGCGGGGCGACTGGCCCTATTCGGTGGCGGAACATTCGCTGCTGGTCGAAGAGATCTTCACCCGCGCCAATCCTGGAATTGCGGTGCGCTGGCAACTGGCGGCCTTGCTGCACGACGCGCCGGAATATGTGATCGGTGACATGATCAGCCCGGTCAAGGCGGCGGTCGGGCCGGGCTATGGCGCGCTGGACGACCGGTTGTCCATGGCGATCCACCTGCGCTTCGGTCTGCCGGCGGTGCTGCCCGCACCGATCAAGAAAGCGATCAAGGCGGCGGACAAGATCAGCGCCTGGCTTGAGGCGGTGCGGATCGCTGGCTTTGCGGAAGCGGAGGCCGACAAGCTGTTCGGGAAACCACGGCCCGGGGTGGTGCAGGGCCTGGAAATACGGCTTCGTCCGCCCGCAGGCGTGCGGGCGGATTACGTTTCGAAGGTGCAGTCGCTTTTGGACGCTTGTGGCTGAAAGGCCGAACAGCCCACTTTAGCGGCCAAGGTTGCGCAACCGGTCAGCGGTGCGCAGACCTTCATTGTCACGAAACTCGTTTGTGGCGGCGCGCTGCGGGCGGCTGCGGTTTTCGTCGGTCGATACCTGACCAAACCGGGTGGCCAAAAGCAGGGCATCTGCAAATATGTTCAACATGATCTTTCCTTTCTTCGCATCTTGATGCCCCCTATTGCCATGCAATGGGCCATGATACGATTCAGAAAGCCTGCTGAACTGTAAGATGGACTATCATATGATCGACTGGCGCGCCCTGCCCTCACTGACCGCGCTGCGCGCTTTTGCGGCGACGGCAGAGGTGCGGAACTTCTCTCAGGCGGCGCGGGCGCTGAATGTCACGCATGCCGCTGTCGCCCAGCAGGTCCGCGCGCTTGAGGATCATTTCGGCAAATCGCTGGTCCAGCGGGACGGGCGCGGTGTCAGCTTGACCGTTGATGGTGAGCAGTTGGCCCAGGCTTTGGGCGAAGGCTTTGCCGCCCTGCAACGCGGGGTCGAGGCGCTGCGCGCGGGCGAGGTGGATCAACCGGTGCGGGTGACCCTGACCGCAGGGTTTGCGGCGCAATGGCTGATGCCGCGCCTGCGCGACTTTTGGGAAAAGCACCCCGATATCGGCCTGTCACTGCACCCCGATGCGCGCGTGATCGATCTGCACCGCGAACGCATGGACCTGGCTATCCGCTATGGCGACGGCGACTGGCCGGGGGTAGAGGCGACGTATCTGGCCTCGGCTCGGCTGGTGATTGCTGGGGCACCGTCGCTGATTGGTGACCGGGATGCATTGTCGCCGCAGGATATGGCGGGAATGGACTGGATCCTGTCGCAAAACTGGCCTGAGCAGGACAATTATTTGCGCCACCTTGGAATTGAGCCGACCACATTAAGCGCCACCGATTTCCCCGGCGAGGAATTGGCTATTGCCGCTGCACGGCAAGGATTGGGGCTGGTGGTGGAAAGTCTGGCGCTGATTCAGGCCGATGTCGCCGAAGGCCGCCTGCGCGTGGTACATGAAAGTCGGGAAAAGCTGCCCGCCTATTTCCTGGTGACGCTGCCCGGGCCGCAGCGTGCCGCCGCCCGGGCTTTTCTGAAATGGCTGCGATCGCAGGCCTGAGATAAGGCCCGAAACGCCGTCAGATCGCCATATCTTCAGGCTTCTTGCCCTTGGCCAGCGCCTCGGAGAACCAGCGTGGCTTGCGGCCACGGCCGGACCAGGTATCTGCTGCGTTGGCCGGGTTGGCGTATTTCGCGGTAGATGGTGTCCGCTTGCGGGTCGGGGTGGAACCGGTCAACTCGGCCAGGGAAAAGCCCTTCGCACGAGCAATTTCTTCAAGCTCGGCAAGGGCTTCGCGTTTACGGCGATCCTCAAACCCGGCAATGGCTTTTGCCACCTGAGATTGAAGGTCTTTCAGTTCTTTCAACGATAGTGCGTTCAGGTCGATGTTCAAAGCTTTTCCCCTTTGATTTATTATGCCCATTGAATAGGCCTATAATTCAGGGTTTGCAACAATCGCAATTCACTTTGGGCTGCGCTTCGCAAGAATGCGCTGAAGCGTTCGGCGATGCATGGAAAGCCTGCGCGCGGTTTCCGAGACATTGCGATCACACATCTCATAGACGCGCTGGATATGCTCCCAGCGAACGCGGTCAGCCGACATCGGATTTTCCGGGGGCAGGGGCAGGGCCTCACCCTTGGCCAAGAGCGCGTGGGTCACGTCATTGGCATCGGCGGGTTTTGACAGATAATCCACCGCACCGATCTTTACCGCCGCAACGGCCGTGGCAATCGCACCATAGCCAGTCAGCACCACAATCCGGCAATCGGGGCGCTTTTCGCGCAAAGCCTCAATCACCTCAAGCCCGTTGCCGTCTTCCAGCCGCAGGTCAACCACCGCATAGGCCGGCGGATGGGCGATGGCCTTGGCGCGACCCTCAGCCACGCTTTGCGCGGTATCGGGCAGGAACCCCCGCTTTTCCATGGCCTTGGCCAGCCGTTTCACAAAGGGTTCATCGTCATCGACAAGCAGAAGCGAGCGATCCGCCCCAAGGTCTGCACCAATTTCGTCGGCCATTTGTCTTTCCTTTTCGTCCGGGCCAAAGGGGCGGCTGCGCAGATCAGTTCTGGCCTGCGCTGGCCTCAATGAAACAGGCGACCCCCTCTGCCATCTGGTCAGAAGTAATCTCACGCCGGAAAAAATCCACAAAGCCGGTGCCGGGCAGCATCAAATAGGTGAACGTGGAATGGTCCATCAGGTAGAATTCATCCTCGGATGGTTGCTGGCGGTAAAAGGTCTTGTAGGCCAGCGAGGCGGTTTTCACCTGATCCTCTGACCCGGTCAGCGCAATCAACTTGGGGTGCATGTTGGCGGCGTAATCGCCCAACGCCTCGGGCGTATCCCGCTGAGGGTCGATCGAGATGAAAACAGGCGTCACGTCAAAGCCCCGGTCTTCCAGAATATCCACCGCCTCGACATTGCGCGCCATGTCGAAGGGGCAAACATCGGGGCAGAAGGTATAGCCAAAGTAGACCAGCGTGGGCTTGGTCAGCACCTCGGCATCGGTCACGGTCTGACCCGCGGTATTGACCAACGTGAAGGGCCCGCCGATATCGCCCCCCGCGACCTGGCCCTGCCGGCATTGGGCAAAGGCGTCATCGGTTTGGTTGAAAAGCACATACCAGGTGGATACCCCCAGAAGGGCGGCCACGGATATGGCGGCAAGGCTGGCGTAAACTCGGGTCATCCGGGGTCCCTGTTGGCTGGTCGTTCCCGTCGCATTGATCCCAGATGCGGGCGGCCTTAACAATGGCAAACGCCTTGCAGGAAAGTGTTGGTCACAGAATGGTTACGGCGGGGATCATGCTTCCGGTCGAGGGGGCCAGCAGCAACTGGATCCGCCTGCGCACGCTGATCCACTTACGCTGGACGGCGATTGGCGGGCAGCTGGCCGCCATCGTGGCTGTCGACCAGCTTTATGGCATGCAGCTTCCCTTGGTGATGTGCTACCTGGCGGTGGCGGTCTCGGTCCTGGCCAACCTGTTTTCAATCACGCTTTTCCCTGAAAACAAGCGGTTGAGTGAGGTTGAGGCGTTCTTTACCCTGCTGTTTGATCTGGCACAGCTGTCGTTTCTGGTGTTCCTGACCGGAGGCCTGACCAACCCCTTTGCGCTTTTGGTGCTGGCGCCGGTCACCATTTCGGCCAGCGCGCTGCGGCTGCAGTCAACCGTTTTTCTGGGCGGCATCGCAATCGTGCTGATCACGGTTGCGGCGTTCTGGCATCTGCCCTTGCAGTTTGCCGATGGGCAGGTGCTGACCATTCCGCGCCTGTTCGAGTTCGGGTTCTGGCTGTCGATCGTGATCGGTATCCTGTTCCTGGGACTTTATTCCCGCCGCGTCGCAACCGAGATGCGGTCGATGGCGCAGGCGCTTTTGGCCACCCAGATGGCGCTTGCGCGGGAACAAAAGCTGACGGACCTTGGCGGCGTGGTGGCTGCGGCGGCGCATGAGCTGGGCACGCCTTTGGCCACGATAAAGCTGGTCAGCACCGAGTTGATGGAGGAATTGGCCAACCGTCCTGATCTTCTGGACGACGCAAGGCTGATCCGCGATCAGGCTGACCGCTGCCGCGACATCCTGCGTGACATGGGCCGTGCGGGGAAGGATGACCTGCATCTGCGGCAGGCCCCCCTGAGCGCCGCCCTGCGTGAGGCGGCCGAGCCGCACATGGCGCGCGGCAAGCAGGTCAAGTTCACCTTCGCCCCGGTCGACGGCAGCCCCGACCGTCAGCCCACCATCCTGCGCCGCCCCGAGATCATTCACGGCCTGCGCAACCTTGTGCAAAACGCGGTCGATTTCGCGCACACGACCGTCTGGATCGAAGGCGAATGGACGGATCGGACGGTGACCGTGCGGATCATCGACGATGGCGACGGCTTTCCCCCGAATGTCATCGGGCGGATCGGTGACCCCTTCGTGCGCTTTCGACGGACGGGCCCCGAGCCCGAACAGCGCCCCGGTTATGAAGGGATGGGCCTTGGCCTTTTCATCGCCAAGACCCTGCTGGAACGGTCTGGCGCTGACCTGACCTTTGCCAATGCAACCGATCCCTTCCTGCCGCCCGAAGACCGCCCCGAACGCTGTGGCGCAGTGGTCGAGGCCGTCTGGTCGATGGCCGATCTGGCCGTGGCCCCGGGTGGCGCGCTGGGCAAGAATCGCAAGATCGACGGCTAGGCTAACTGGCGGATTGATCGGCGGAGTGATCGTTGGGTTCAACCGGCAGGCTTAACGGTCGGTTAAGGAATATCCCCTTAGGATGAGTGCATCATCATGGATGGTGTCTTGTCATGCCTTTGGATGTCATGCCTGTGAACTGGATGCCCGCTTTGGGGTTGGTGCTAAGCGCCGCCTGTGTTGCCCTGGCAAGCCTTCTTCTGTTGGCCAGCTGGCAAGCACGGCGGCCGCAGCAGCGCAGCCTTTTTGCGCTGGATGGCCCCGCCACGATGTTTCTTTTTGACGGTGACCGGCTTTTGGACGCCACGCCTGCAGGCCGGTCGCTTTTGCCCGAGGGTGAGGATACGCGCGCCTGGTCCCGGCTGATGGCCCGGCTGGGTCCGATGTTTCCCGACTTGCCGCAGGTGCTGGAAAACCTGCCAAAGCTGGGTCAGGTAACGCTCACCTCGGCCCCCGGGGTGGTGCCGCCGGTCCTGCTGCGGGGCGAACATCTGACCGGGCTGACCCGCCTGACCATGATCGACAACGCAACCGAACAGCGCAGTGGCAGCGGCGACAGTGCCGTGATGGCCGCTTTGCAACAGGAACTGACAGCGCAGCGGGCGGTGCTGGCGCGGGCACCGGTCTTGATGTGGCGCGAAGGCGAAGGTGGGGCCGTCACCTGGGCCAACCACGCCTATCTGATCCGCGCGGCTGAGCTTTTGCCAGCGGGGCAAGACCTGTCCTGGCCGCTGCCCCAGCTTTTTGCCGCGGGGGCTGTGGCTCTTGGGCAAGGCGCGGCGGCGCGGTCCTTGCGCACCAAGCTGCAGATGCATGGTGGGGCGGAATGGTTCGACCTTATCCGCACGCCCCTGGGGGATGAGGTGCTGTGCTATGCGCTTGCGGCCAATAGCGCCGTGCAAGCCGAAACCGCGCTGCGCGATTTCATGCAGACGCTGACCAAGACCTTTGCCGACCTGCCGATCGGTCTGGCAATCTTTGACCGCCAGCGGGTGCTGCAGCTGTTCAACCCTGCGCTGGCTGATCTGACCTCGCTTGCGCCTGATTTCCTGATCTCACGCCCGACGTTGTCGTCGGTGCTGGACGCGATGCGCGCCAAGGCGATGATTCCCGAACCCAAGGATTACCGCAGCTGGCGCAAGCAGTTGGTCAAGCTTGAGGAAGAAGCCTCGATGGGCCTGTTTGAAGAAACCTGGAGCTTGCCAGGCGGCCAGACCTACCGCGTGATCGGCCGGCCGCATCCGAACGGCGCGCTGGCCCTGATGTTTGAGGATATCAGCCATGAGATGACGCAGACCCGCCGCTACCGCGCGGATCTTGAGCTGGGGCAATCGGTGATCGACGCGGTGGATGAGGGGGTGGCCGTCTTCTCGCAAGGTGGGCAGCTGGTGATGTCGAACATCGGCTACGCGCAGTTGTGGAACCACGATCCGGCGGTGCTGCTGTCGGACGCAGGCATCGGCACGCTGTGCGCGTGGTGGCGCGAAAACTCGGCCCCAACCCTGCTGTGGGATGATGCCACCGATTTCGTGACCACGCTGGGCGACCGCACCCCTTGGGATGGCGAAGCGCGGCTTTCGGACGGCAGGTTGGTGACCATCCGCTTTCGCCCGCTGACCGGCGGGGCCACGCTGATCACCTTTCGCGCGCGGGGCGTTGATGCCGGCGGGCCGGTGCTGGAAACCCTTGGGGGGACGATGCTGCTGGCCTGACCATGGGCCCGCAGCCTGCTTTCGCTGCAACCGCCAGCCGGGCGCAGGTGCGGCCTTGCGGTTGTGCTTGTCATGCGTAGACTCAGCCCCATGACCGCAGCCCCTGCCACCCCCCCGACCACCACCCTGCTTTTGCCGACCGCCGACGACACTGCAGCCCTTGGCGTGCGGCTGGCGTCTGTGGCGCAGGCCGGGGATTGTCTGTTGCTGGAAGGGCCGATTGGCGCAGGAAAAAGCCACCTGGCGCGTGCTTTCATTCAGGCCCGGCTGGGGCGGATGGAAGAGGTCCCCTCGCCCAGCTTCACTTTGGTGCAGATCTATGAGGCGGAGGGGGTCGAGATCTGGCATGCCGATCTTTACCGGCTGACCCACCCAGATGAGGTGTGGGAACTTGGGCTGGATGACGCTTTCGCCAAAGCGATCTGCCTGGTGGAATGGCCGGACCGTCTGGGCGGGCATCAGCCCCCCGGCGCGCTGCACCTGCGGCTGGAGGCCTGGGGCGAGGGGCGACGTGCAGTGATCAGCGGTGGGCGGCCCGGTTTGCGCAAGGCGCTGGGCGATGCGTGATCCCAAGGGGGCGGATCGCGCGGCGGCCGCAAGCCGGTTTCTTGCCCATGCGGGCTGGGGCGGGGCAACGCGGCGGCACCTTGCGGGCGATGCCTCGGACCGCCAATACGAACGCCTGCGGGCGGGGGCGGCAACGGCCGTCCTGATGGATAATCCACCCGGCGGGGCCGATGATCCGGCGGCCTTTGTCGTCATGGCACGGCATCTGCGCGCCCTTGGCCTGTCGGCACCCGAGGTGAGGGTGGCCGATACCGACGCAGGCTTTCTGCTGCTGGAAGACCTTGGCGACGATCTTGTCGCGCGCCTGCTTCAGGCCGATCCCATGCGTGAGGCTGTGCTTTATGCAGCCGCCGTCGACGTGCTGTGCCACCTGCAGACCGCCCCCGCACCTCTGGGACTGCCGGACCTGACCGCCGCGGATTGGGCGCAGTCAGCGGGGTTCGCGCTTGACTGGTATGCCTTTGCCGCGACCGGCACAAAACCCGCGCCTGGGCCGTTCCTGACCACGCTGAAGGCTGCTATCTGCGCCCATGCAGATGGTCCCCGGGTGCTGATCCTGCGGGACTATCACGCGGAAAACCTCCTCTGGTTGCCGGGCCGGGCCGGGCTGGCGCGGGTGGGGCTACTGGATTTCCAGCTTGGGCAGATGGGGCAGCCGGGCTATGATCTTGTCTCGCTTTTGCAAGACGCGCGGCGGGATGTGGGACTTGAGACCGAAACCGCGATGATCGCCCGCTTTGCCACCGCGACGGGCAGCGCGCCTGACGCTTTCGCTGCCCATTATGCCACCCTTGGCGCGCTGCGGGCTTTGCGCATACTGGGGGTCTTTGCGCGGCTGTGCCTGGTGGCTGGCAAGCCGGGTTATTTGCCGCTGATCCCCCGGGTCTGGGCCCAGTTGCAACGCAACCTTGCGCATCCGGCATTGGCAAGGCTGCGCGCTGCCTGCGATGAGGTCCTGCCCGCACCCACCCCCGACATCCTGACCCGGATCGAGAGCCAATGTTCCCCTTCCCGCTGATGATCTTTGCCGCAGGCTTTGGCACCCGCATGGGCGCGCTGACAGTCGACCGGCCCAAACCGCTGATCCCCGTGGCCGGGCGCGCGCTGATCGACCACGCGCTGGACGTGGCCGCAGGTGCGGGCGTGGGCCGTGTTGTGGTCAACGTCCACTGGCACGCCGACCAGCTCGAGGCGCATCTGGCGGGCCGGGGCATCACGATCAGCGACGAACGTGCGCGGATTCTGGAAACCGGTGGCGGGCTGCGGGCGGCGCTGCCTCTCCTTGGGTCAGGGCCGGTGGCGGTGCTGAACAGCGATGGCATCTGGACCGGTGCGAATCCCTTGGCCCAGCTGGCCGCCGCCTGGGATGACCGAATGGAGGCGCTTTTGCTGCTGCTGCCTGTGGGTGACACACGGGGCCATGGGGCCAAGGGGGATTTCCGGCTGGACAAGGCCGGAAGGCTCACACGGGGCAGGGGCGGCGAAGATCACGTCTACATCGGCGCGCAGATCCTGAACCCGGCCCGGCTGATGGGGGTCGATGAGGCGGTGTTTTCCCTGAACCGCATCTGGGATGAGATGATCCCTGCAGGCACCGCTTACGGCATCGTCCATCAGGGTGGCTGGTGCGATGTGGGTCACCCGGAGGGGATTGCCGAGGCAGAGCGCCTTCTGCACCATGGCCCGCATGGCTGACACCACCCCAACCCCTATCGCCACCAACCTTTTCGCCCTGCCCCCCGGCGTGGATTTTCCGGCTGAACTGGTCGCGGGGCTTTTGCGCCGCATGGCAGGTCAACCGCCCGAGGCGATGGCGCGGGTCACCCTGATCCTGAACACCCAGCGGATGCGCCGCCGCGTGACTGAATGTTTGCAGACCCATGGCGCGCGCTTTTTGCCGCGTCTTTTGCTGGTCACCGATGCCGCCAGCCTTGGGTACATGCCCCTGGCCGCCCCCGTTTCGCCCTTGCGGCGGCGGCTGGAACTGTCGGTCCTGCTGGACCGCCTTTTGCAAACCGGGACGACGCATTTCCCCCGTGCAGCGCTTTATGATCTGGCCGACAGCTTGGCCACTCTGATGGATGAAATGCAGGGCGAAGGCGTTCCACCCGCCCGGATCGCAGCGCTGGATGTGGCCAACCATTCCGCCCACTGGGCGCGGACGCAAGCGTTTCTGGGGATCGTGTCCGACGCGATGCAAGGCGACGCGCCCGAGGGTGAGGCGCGGCTGCGCCAGGCCGTGATTGCCCTGGCCGAGGGGTGGGAGGCACGCCCGCCCGCGCATCCGGTGATCGTGGCCGGGTCCACCGGATCACGCGGGACGACCGCGCTGTTGATGCAGGCGGTGGCGCGGTTGCCGAATGGAGCGGTCGTGTTGCCGGGGTTCGACTTTGACCTGCCGGGCGCGGTCTGGGACAGCATGGATGACGCGCTGACCGCTGAGGATCACCCGCAATACCGCTTTCGCCGCGTGACCGAAGGGCTGGGGATCGCCCCCAATGCGGTCCAGCGCTGGACGGACGCCAAGGCCCCAGCACCGGGGCGGAACCGGTTGATCTCACTTTCGCTGCGCCCTGCGCCGATCACCGACCAATGGCTGGCCGAGGGGCCGCTGCTGCCCGACCTGCCGTCTGAGACCGAAGGCGTGACCCTGATCGAAGCCCCGGGGGAACGGGCCGAAGCTTTGGCCATTGCCCTGATCCTGCGGCAGGCTGCGGAAACCGGCCAGCGTGCGGCTTTGGTTACGCCAGACCGCAACTTGACGCGGCGGGTCACCGCTGCGCTGGACCGCTGGGGCATAAGGCCGGACGATTCCGCGGGCCGACCGCTGGCACTGTCAGCGCCGGGGAGGATGCTGCGGCAGGTGGCGGGCCTTTTCGGCCAGCGGCTGACGGTGGACGCGGGCCTGGCAATGATGAAGCACCCGCTGACCTTTACCGGCAAGGGTCAGGAGTTTGGCCGTGGCCAGCACCTTATCCTGACGCGGGAGTATGAGCTTTACGCCCGACGCCATGGCCCTGCCTTTCCCACGGCGGAAAGTCTGGCGGCCTGGGCAGCGGCCAGCGGCCGTGCCGGGGCGGAAGGGTGGGCCGCGCTGCTTGGCGCCACGCTTTGCGGGCATGAAGCCCTTGGCCCGATGCCATTGGCCGCCTTCGTGGCAAGGCATCTGGCGGTGACGCAGGCGCTGGCGCAGGGCTTTGCCGACACCGGCACTGGCGGCTTGTGGGACAAGGAGGCCGGCCAGACCGCGCTGAAAGCTGTCTGCGAACTTGAGGCCGAGGCCGGCATTGGCGGCATCCTGACCCCTGCCGACTATGCCAGCCTGCTGCGCGGTGTCCTGAACCGCCACGAAGTGCGCGAGACCGAAAGCGTGCATCCCGGCATCATGATCTGGGGCACGCTTGAGGCGCGGGTGCAGGGCGCGGATCTGGTGGTCCTGGGGGGTCTGAACGATGGCACCTGGCCTGCGCAACCGCCGCCTGACCCCTGGCTGAACCGCGCCATGCGCAAAGAGGCGGGGCTTTTGTTGCCTGAACGCAAGATCGGGCTTTCGGCGCATGACTATCAGCAGGCAGTTGCGGCCCCGCAGGTCGTGCTAAGCCGCGCCGTGCGGGGGGCCGAGGCTGAGACTGTTCCCTCTCGCTGGGTGAACCGCTTGGTGAACCTGATGAAGGGCCTGCCTGATCGGGGGGGACCAGAAGCGCTGGCCGCAATGCAGGCCCGCGGGCAGGTCTGGCTGGATCAGGCGGCGGCTTTTGACACGCCTTTGGGCAAGCCGGATGGGGCCAAGCGCCCCTCGCCCCGCCCGCCAGTTGACGCGCGGCCAAAGCAGCTGTCGGTGACCCAGATCAAGACCCTGATCCGCGATCCCTATGCCATTTATGCCAAACACGTCCTGCGCCTGCACCCGCTTGACCCCCTGCGCCCCGTGGCGGACCCCCGTCTGCGCGGCGTGGTGTTGCATGAAATCATGGAAGGCTTTGTGGGCGATCAAGCCGCCACCCGCGATGACCTGTTGCGCATCGCCGATGCTGTGCTGGCTGACCGCGTGGCCTGGCCCCTGGCCCGCGCCATCTGGCGGTCGCGGATCGAAAAGGCGGCGGATGCGTTTCTGGCGTTTTCCGCCAGCACCGGTGGGGTGCCGGTCCTTTTGGAAAAGAAGGGTGCCGCGCGGCTGGACGGCCTTGATTTCACCCTGACCGGCAAGCCTGACCGGATTGACCGGCTGGCGGATGGGCGACTTTTGGTGATCGACTACAAGACCGGCGACCCGCCTTCAAAGGCCGAGCAGGAACATTTCGACAAGCAACTGCTGCTGGCCGCCGCCATGGCCGAACGTGGCGCCTTTCCGGGCCTTGACCCGGCCGAAGTGGCGCGTGTGGCCTATGTTGGTGTCAAAGCGGCGTTCAAACTGGTCGAGATCCCGGTGGAACCGGGCGATGTTGACAGGGTCTGGGCCGGGTTTGGCAGGCTGATGGCCCGCTACGGGCGGGCGACCCAGGGCTACACCGCGCGGCGGGCAATGAAGGCGGTCAAGGACGCGTCGGATTATGACCACCTGTCGCGCTTTGGCGAATGGGACATGACGGCGGATGCGGTGGGTGAGGACATGACATGACCCTTACCCCCGCCAGCCTTGCGCAGATGGAGGCGGCCCATCCCGCCCGCAACACCTGGCTTTCGGCCAATGCGGGGTCTGGCAAGACCCGCGTGCTGACTGACCGTGTGGCGCGGCTGCTGCTGAACGGGGTGGAGCCGCAGCACATCCTCTGCCTGACCTATACCAAGGCCGCCGCGTCCGAGATGCAGAACCGCCTCTTCCGAAGGCTGGGCCAATGGGCGATGAAACCCGACGATGACCTGCGCCGTGATCTGGTGGAGCTGGGCGAGGATGAGATGGCCACCCCCCGCCTGGCCCGCGCTCGCCAGCTGTTTGCCCGCGCCATCGAAAGCCCCGGTGGCCTGCGCATCCAGACCATCCACAGCTTTTGCGGCAGCCTTCTGCGCCGCTTTCCGCTGGAGGCTGGCGTCCCCCCCGCCTTTACCGAGATGGACGACCGCGCCGCCCGCCTGATGCGCGCCGAGATTGTCGAGGAGATGGCCGATACCCTCGCCCCCGCCGCCATCCGCCGCCTGACCGAGGTGCAGGATGGTGAGGATTTCGCCAAGCTGGTCGAACAGATCGCGCGCAATCGGGCATCCTTCACGCCGCCTTTGGGGGCAGATGCGGTGTGGCGGTTGTTCGGCCTGCCGCCG
>JBBQVR010000094.1:0-13809 GCA_038211355.1 Rhodobacterales bacterium
GTTCCCGCCCACGTTCCCAATCTTGTCACGCAACCTTCATCCAACCGCGAAACAGCCGTCATGAACCAAAGCTAATCGTCCCCCGGTAAAACGGGGGTGACGCAGATGCTTCAGGTTCAGTCGGTGACGCGGATGTTTGGCCAGAAGGCCGCCGTTGACAACGTCAGCTTCACCGTGGACGGGCCTGCCTTTGTCGGCATCATCGGCCGGTCCGGTGCGGGCAAATCCACCTTCCTGCGCCTGATGAACCGCCTGATCGACGCCTCGGCCGGGGAAATCCGGGTTGATGGCCAGAACGTGCTGGCCCTGCGCGGCCCGCAAGCGCGCGCCTGGCAAAGCCAATGCGCGATGATCTTCCAGCAGTTCAACCTTGTGCCCCGGATGGATGTCGCCTCGAACGTCCTCCACGGCATCCTGAACCGCCGCTCCACCCTCCAGACGATGTTCAACCTTTGGCCCCGCGCCGATATCCTGAAGGCGCTGGATATCCTTGACCGCCTCGGCATCGTCGAACAGGCCCCCAAACGGGCCGAGGCGCTGTCGGGCGGCCAGCAGCAGCGCGTCGCCATCGCCCGCGCCCTGATGCAGGACCCCAAGATCATCCTGGCCGATGAACCCATCGCCAGCCTTGATCCGATGAACGCGCAGGTCGTGATGGACACGCTCAAGCGCATCAACGTCGAGGATGGCCGCATGGTCATCGCCAACCTGCACACGCTGGACACCGCGCGCCGCTACTGTGACCGGGTGATCGGTATGCGCGACGGCCGCATCGTCTTTGACGGCACGCCTGACCAGCTTTCGACCTCTGTCGCCCGCGAAATCTATGGTGCGGATGACACGTTCAACGAATCCGCCACCTCAACCTCGATCCCCACCGACACCGCAGCCGACCGCACCTATGCGGACCTGATGCTGTCGTGACCCGCAACTCCCCATAACCCCGCAACTCCCCATAACCCCGCAACTGATGGAGTGACCATGCAAAAGCTGCTGACTGCCACCGCCCTGACCGCCATCCTCGCCTCTGCCGTCTCGGCACAAGAGATCACCGAATTCAACATCGGCATCCTTGGCGGCGAGAACGCCCAGGACCGCCTGACCTCGAACGAATGTTTCCGTGCCAAGATCGAAGAGGCGTTGGGCGTTCCGGTGAAACTGTTCACCCCCGCCGACTATGACGGCGTGATCCAGGGCCTGATCGGCGGGTCGCTGGACTATGCGTGGCTGGGTGCCAGCGCCTATGCCAAGATCTACCTGACCGACCCCGAAGCCGTGGAACTGAAGCTGACCAAGCAGAACGCCGACGGCTCCACCGGATATTACTCCATCGGTTTTGCACGCGCTGACAGCGGCATCGCCTCCATGGACGACGCCAAGGGCAAGATCTTTGCCTTTGCCGACCCGAACTCCACCTCGGGCTATTTGGTCCCCGGCGCAGAACTGTCTGCCAAATATGGCAAGCTGGAAGAGTACTTCGCAGAAGTGAAGATGTCCGGCGGGCATGAGCAGACCATCGTCGGCGTCTCGAACGGCGACTTTGCGGCAGGCGTGTCCTGGGCTGACGGTCTGGGCAACTGGGAAGACGGCTACAACTCCGGCGCTTTCCGCCGCGCCGCGGATGCGGGTCTGGTCGACATGTCGAACCTGGTCGAAATCTGGCGCTCCAAGATGATCCCCGAAGGCCCGATGGTCGTTCGCAAGGCCCTGCCGCAGGACGTCAAGGACAAGGTGACCGAACTGACCGCCAACCTTTGGGAAACCGACCCGGAGTGCGCTTACAACGTCGCCGCCGGTGATGCGAAAGACTTCGTTCCTGTGACCCAGGCTGAATACGAAGGCGTTCTCGCTGCCCGCAAGCTGCAAGAAGGCATGTAACCAACCGCACCGCCAAGCCGGGCCTCCCATCAGGGGGCCCGGTTCTTTCGCGCACCACTTTGCCGCGCGCCGCTTTTCTTCGGGGGACAGCATGGTTGACATCGCCTATGGGCCCGAAAGCGGTCAGCGTCCGGACCTGACCAACGGCCGCGAGGCCTACCTCGACATGGTCCGCCGTAAGCGGATGTATGGCGGGATCCTGCTGGTGATCTTCGTAGCCCTCATGGCCTCTGGCTGGATGCTGGCCGAAGAGCGTAACGCCGGCAGCTTCTGGCCCGGCCTGCCGCAAGTCTTCGACTTCCCCGCCGAAGTGCTGTCCGAGGCCTGGGAAAAGCGCGCCCTTCTCCCCGGGCTGTTCTGGGACCACATCCCCGCCCTGATCGAGACGCTGAACATCGCCGCGGTTGCCACGCTTCTCGGTGCGCTCGCCGCCGTCTCGCTGTCGCTTCTGGCCACGCGCGGCCTTGCGCGCTGGCCCCGCCTGATCCCGGTCTTTCGCCGCACGATGGACGCCTTGCGCGCCATCCCGGAAATCGTGATTGCCCTGATGCTGATCTACATCCTTGGCGGCGGCCCGGTCCCCGCCGTCATCGCCATCGCGCTGCATACCGGCGGTGCCTTGGGCAAGCTCTTCTCTGAGGTGGCCGAAAACGCCGACCTCAAACCGGTTGAGGGATTGGCCTCGGTCGGTGCCACCTGGTCGCAGCGCATGTGGCTGGGGGTTTTGCCACAGGTGGCCCCGAACTGGCTGTCCTACGCACTCCTCCGCTTTGAAATCAACGTCCGTGCCAGCGCGATCCTTGGCTTTGTCGGCGAAGGCGGGATCGGCCATGACCTCAAACTGGCCATGCAATGGGGCCAGGGCCGCTATGATGAGGTGGTGGCGATCTTCCTCCTTCTCTTTGCCGCCATCGTGGTCATCGACCGCATCTCGGACCACTACCGCCACAAGCTGGTAAAGGGGCACTGACCTATGACCGCCACGCTCTCGCCCACCCTGGCCGATACGATCACCCACCGCTTCGCCGCCAAGCGCCGCATGGCCTTTGCCGTCCCTGCCGTGATCCTGGCCTATCTGATCTATGCCGCGATCAGCTTTGACCTTGCAGGCCTTGCCCAACGCGCCCGGCTTGACAATGCAGCGATCCTGCTGGGCGATTTCTGGTCTCACAAGACCCACGTCACCCGCGACAACCGCTCGGGCGATGTGGTCTTGGCCATCGAAGGCGAGGGCAAGGGCACCTACCCGCCGGGCATGCTGCCGGACTGGGTGACCATCGCAGACGGCGTCACCACCATCGACCTTGGAACCGGCCATGTCGTCACCTACGACGATGCCGGTGCCCGCTTTGTCGTGCCCGGTTACGGCACCATCGACATCCGCCCCGTCGCAGGCAAACCCGTGCTGACCGCCCCCGAGCCGATCCCCGACTGGATCTCGGTCGCCGAAAACAAGGTCAGCGTCACCACCGACGCCGGACGCTTCAGCTATACCCGCTCCAAGGTGGAAACTTTCAAATACGAACCGGGGTGGGAGCTTTGGTTCTTCACCCTCGACAGCCCGTTCCATGGCAAAACCTGGGGCCAGCTCGCCGCCCTCGCCACCACTGGCGACCGGATCGACCCCGCGCGCATGAACGCGGCCTACATGGTCAGCGAATTCTGGACCAACCGGATGTGGCGGCACAAGGATGTCGCCTGGGCGATCTTCGAGACCATCCTGATGGCCTTCCTCGGCACCATGGCCGCTGCCATCGTGGCACTGCCCCTTGGCTTCCTCGCCGCGCGCAACTTCATGCCGCTTGGCCCCCTGCGCTTTGTCGTACGGCGCTTTTTCGACTTCATCCGCGGGGTGGACGGGCTGATCTGGACCATCATCCTTTCCCGCGCCTTTGGCCCGGGTCCGATGACCGGTGCCATCGCCATCGCCATCACCGATGCGGGGACCTTCGGCAAGACCTTCTCCGAGGCCTTGGAAAACATCGACGAAAAGCAGGTCGAAGGCGTCCGCTCCACCGGCGCAAACGCCATGCTGCGCGCCCGCTTCGGGGTGATCCCGCAGATTACCCCGGTCCTGCTCAGCCAGGTGCTTTACTACCTTGAATCCAACACCCGCAGCGCCACGGTGATCGGTGCCATCGTCGGCGGCGGGATCGGCCTGCTTCTGACCCAGGCGATCATCACCCAAAAGGACTGGGAGGAGGTCGCCTATTACATGGTCCTTATCGTCCTGATGGTGATGTTGATGGACAGCCTCTCTGGCTGGCTGCGCCGCAAACTGATCAAGGGGGACTAGACCCCGGCCCCCTTGCCCAAGCCGGTTGCGCGCTTGCGCGCAGAGGCGAGGGAAAAAGGCTTGCGGCGCTTGCCGCTCAATTCAAACCCGTATCGCCATGCTCGCGGAAAAAAAGGTTGACCGACCATGAACGCCTTCAGCCAACCTGTTGAAAACACTGACCCTGCCCAAGTGTCCCACAGCGGCACACGCCTGTCCCCCCATGGCGCGGTCATTCACCCGACGGCCCAGATCTCGAGCTCCGACTTCGCCCCCTGGACCGAGGTTGGCGAAGGCGCGCGCATGGTCAACTCTACCTTTCAGGCCTACGCCTATTGCGACCGTTTCGCCGACATTGCCAACACCACGGTCGGACGCTTTTCCAACATCGCCGCGATGACAAGGATCGGCCCGACGGACCACCCCTTCACCCACGCCGCCCAGCACCATTTCCTCTACCGCTCCCGTTACTATTGGGAGGACGCCGAGGATGACCCCGCCTTCTTTGCCGCCCGCGCCGCCCGCCGCACCACCCTTGGCGCCGATTGCTGGATCGGCCACGGCGCGATCATCAAGCCTGAAATCACGGTCAGCATCGGTGCCATCGTCGCCTCGGGCGCGGTGGTCACAAAGGATGTCGCCCCCTTCATGATCGTCGCCGGTTGCCCCGCCACCCCTATTCGCGCCCGCTTTTCGGCCAGCGTGATCGACCGCCTTCTCACCCTCGCCTGGTGGGACTGGGACCATGCCCGTCTGCGCGCAGCGCTGCAGGATTTCCGCTCGCTGAGGGCCGAGGCGTTCCTCGAAAAGTATCACGCCTGATCTGCCGCCACCGTCAGCGTCACCCGCTCGCCCGCGAACCAGGTTGTGCCTAGTTCAACCGGATTGCCGCCCTGATCGACGTTCACCGCCACCGACCGCAGCACCGCTGACCCGGCGCGCAGCTGCAAGGCCAGCGCCAGCACCGGATCAGCAAGCTGCGCCGTCAACCGCGTCTCGGCGCGCGTGTAATCGGCCACGCCAAAGGCGGTCAGCGCCTCGGTGATTGACCCCGCCTCGCGCAGCACCCGTGGCAGGTCAGGGAACCGCCCGGCCGGAAAGATTGACCGAAAGGCCGCCAGCGGCTGGTCATCAGCCAGCGACACCCCCTCGACCACATGCACGCCCGCGCCCGGCCGCAACGCCAGGGCGCGCGCCTCGTCGTCGTCTGCAGGCCGGGTTTCCACCCGGGTGATCCGGCGTGAAGGGGTTTGCCCCGCCGCCAGCACGTTCTGATGAAACCGCACCCTGCGGCCAAGGCGATAGTCCGTCGGCCGTGCGGTCACGAACACCCCCGCCCCGCGCCGGGCATGCACTGCCCCCGCCTCGGCCAGCGCGGCCAGGGCATGGCGCACCGTGTGCCGGTTCACCCCGAACCGGGCCGCAAGTGCGGCTTCGGTCGGCAGCTTGTCGCCGGGGTGGTAATGCCCGGACCCGATCTCGGCGGTCAAGGTGCCCGCAATCGCCGCCCATAGCGCCTGTGTGGCCAAGGCTTTCCCCCGTCACCAAAAATTCACAACTCTCCGGTTGGCCCGTGCCCCCGACTGCGTTATAAGTTGTATAGTTGTATAGAGTGCTATACAACCCGAAAAACCTGTCGAGATCCCGATGACCGAAGCCACCGCCCAAACCCGGAACACCTCCGCCGAACCAATCCTGGCCCGCAAGGCCTGGATGGCCACCCTTGCCAAAGCGCCGCCCGCGCGGCTGGCATCCCTGCTGCCCGACCTGCCGCCGCATGACACCCTGCGCGCACCCGAGGTGGGGGCGGTCATGGTGCAGGGGCGCACCGGGGCCACCGGCGCGCCTTTCAATCTGGGTGAGGTGACGGTCACCCGAACCTCAATCCGACTGGCCTGCGGCACGGTCGGCCATGCCTGGGTGCAGGGCAGGGACAAGGCCCATGCCCGCCGCGCCGCGGTGGCGGACGCGCTGCTCCAGACACCTGCCGCGGATGAGGTGCGCGCCCGCATCATCGCCCCCCTGCAGGCCGAGGCGGCAGCCCTCAAGGCCAGCCGCGCTGCCAAGGCCGCCGCAACAAAGGTCGAGTTCTTCACCATGGTCCGGGGGGACAACGCATGACCCTGATTGCCGACGCCCTGTCTGGCGGGTTCGCCGACGCCCCACCTGCGTCCGCCCGCGCCTTCCGCGCGGTGTTGGAGGCGATGGCCCGTCCCGGCACCATCCACAGCGTGGCCGGTGCCGCCCCGCCAGCCCCCTTGTCGCTGGCCGCCGGTGTGGTGCTGTTGACGCTGACCGATGCGACCACGCCCCTGCACCTGGCCGGGGCCGCCGATTGCCAGCCGGTGCGCGACTGGGTCGCCTTCCACATCGGCGCGCCTTTGGTGGCAGCTGAGGATGCGGCCTTTGCCCTTGGCACCTGGGACGCGCTGCACCCCGTGACCCGCTTCAAGATCGGCCAGCCGGATTACCCCGACCGGTCCGCCACCCTGATCGTCGAGGTGGACCGCCTGACCAACCACGGCCCCGCGCTGACCGGCCCCGGCATCGCACTGGCCGCCTGGCTGTCCTTGCCCGAAACCGCCGCTTTCCATGCCAATCGGGCGCTGTTCCCGTTGGGATTTGACTGCCTTTTCACCTTTGGCAACCGGCTGGCCGGGCTGCCAAGGTCCACCCGTGTGGAGAAGATCTGATGTATGTTGCCGTCAAGGGTGGCGAACGCGCCATCGACAACGCCCATGCCTGGCTGGCCGAGGAACGCCGGGGCGACCGTGGCGTTCCCGAACTGACGATCCCCCAGATCCGGCAGCAGATGGCCCTCGCGGTCAACCGGGTGATGGCCGAAGGCTCGCTTTACGATCCCGACCTTGCCGCCCTGGCGATCAAGCAGGCGCGCGGTGATCTGATTGAGGCGGTCTTCCTGATCCGCGCCTACCGCACCACGCTGCCCCGCCTTGTCGCCTCATGCCCGGTCGATACCGGCGCGATGGCCGTGGACCGCCGGGTTTCCGCCACCTTCAAGGACCTGCCGGGGGGCCAGGTGCTGGGGCCGACCTTCGACTATACCCACCGCCTGCTGGATTTCGCCCTGATGGCCGAGGGGTCTGACGACGACGCGCCGGCCACCCCTGCCGCGCCTGCGCCCCCCCTGATGGGTCTGGGTCGGGAAGGGGGGGCTTCGCGCGTTCCGCATGTCACCAGCTTTCTGAACCGCGACGGGCTGATCGAGGCCGCCGAACCAACCGACACCACCCCGCCTGACCTGACGCGCGAGCCGATGGAACTGCCCGCCACCCGTGCCCTGCGTCTGCAGGCGCTGACCCGTGGGGATGAGGGGTTTGTCCTCTCCATGGCCTACTCCACCCAGCGCGGTTACGGGCGTACCCACGCCTTCGTCGGTGAATTGCGCATCGGCCAGGTGGCGGTTGAGGTTGAGGTCCCCGAACTTGGCTTCGCGGTCGAGGTTGGCGAGGTCGAGTTGACCGAATGTGAAACGGTGAACCAGTTCAAAGGCTCCAAGCTTGAGCCGCCGCAATTCACGCGCGGGTATGGCCTTGTCTTCGGGCAATCCGAACGGAAAGCCATTGCCATGTCATTGGTCGATCGCGCCCTGCGCTGGCAGGAACTGGGCGAAGACTTCACCGGCGCCCCCGCGCAGGATGAGGAATTCGTCCTGATGCACTGCGACAATATCCAGGCGACCGGGTTTCTGGAACATATCAAGCTGCCCCACTACGTCGACTTCCAGGCCGAACTGGAACTGGTGCGCCGCTTGCGGACCGAGGCTATGGCCTTGCAGGAGGCTGCCGAATGACCGCCATCGTGTTCGACATCGGGAATGTGCTGGTGCGCTGGGACCCCCACCAGGCCTTTCTGCCTGATCTTGGTGACCGCGCAGCTGTCGATCAGTTCCTTGCGCGCACCGATTTTTTCGCCCGAAACCTGCGCGCGGATTGTGGCGAACGCTTTGCCGACCTTGCCGCCGAACTGGCCGACCCGGCAGACGCCAATGTGTTTGCGGCCTATGTGGATCGCTATGCAAAAACCATCGCCGAACTGATCGAGGGCACCTGGGCGCTGATGGATCGCCTGCGCGCGAAAGGCCATGCGATCCATGCAATCACCAACTGGTCGGCGGAAACCTGGCCGATAGGCGTTGCCACCCATCCGCGCCTTGGCACCTCTTTCGGGGTGACCATCGTCTCGGGCAGGGAACGGTTGCTGAAGCCCGAGGCGCGCATTTTCGCGCTGCTTTGTGACCGCGCCGGCGTGGCCCCTGCAGACTGCCTTTTCATCGACGACAGCGAAAAGAACGTCCTTGGTGCCCGCACCGCAGGCATGGACGGGGTCCATTTCACCCAACCGGATGCGCTTGAAGCCGAGCTGGCACAGCGGGGGCTGCTATGACCGACTACAACTTCGCCTATCTCGACGAACAGACCAAGCGGATGATCCGCCGCGCGATCCTGAAAGGCATCGCGGTTCCGGGCTATCAGGTCCCTTTCGCCAGCCGCGAAATGCCGATGCCTTACGGCTGGGGTACGGGCGGGGTGCAGGTGACGGCAGCGTGTCTGACCCCGGAAGACACCCTCAAGGTCATCGACCAGGGCGCTGATGACACGACGAACGCCGTCAGCATCCGCCGTTTCTTCCAACGCACCGCTGGCGTCGCCACTACCGAAGCCACAACCGAGGCGACCGTGATCCAGACCCGCCACCGCATCCCCGAAGTGCCACTGACCGAAGGCCAGATCCTTGTCTACCAAGTCCCGATCCCCGAACCCCTGCGGTTTCTGGAACCGCGTGAGACCGAGACCCGCAAGATGCACGAGCTTGAGGAATATGGGCTGATGCACGTCAAGCTTTACGAAGACATCGCCCGCCACGGCCAGATCGCCACGGCCTATGCCTATCCGGTCAAGGTTGAGGGGCGCTATGTCATGGACCCCTCACCGATCCCCAAGTTCGACAACCCGAAACTGACCGCCAATCCCGCGATCCAGCTGTTCGGCGCGGGCCGCGAACAGCGCATCTACGCGCTGCCGCCCTATACCGACGTGGTCAGCCTGGATTTCGACGATCACCCCTTCACCGCCTCCAAGGCCGCGCATGACTGCGATCTTTGCGGTGCGACGGACAGCTATCTGGATGAGGTCATCACCGATGATGCGGGCGGGCGGATGTTTGTCTGCTCGGACACCGATTTCTGCGCAGGGCGGCGGGCGACGGGCCACAAGGGCCGCCTTTGGGCCCCTGAACCGGAGGGGGTGGCATGACCTTGATGCAAACCCTCACCGCAATCGACCAGCCGCTTCTCAAGGTCGAGGGCCTGACCAAACGCTATGGCCCCCGCATCGGCTGCCTTGACGTCAGCTTTGACCTTTTCCCCGGTGAGGTTTTGGGGATCGTCGGCGAAAGCGGCTCGGGCAAGTCCACGCTTCTGTCCTGTCTTGCCGGCCACCAGCGCGCCGACCTTGGCCGCATCGCCTATGACGGGCGCGACGTGCTGGGGATGGGCGAGACTGAACGCCGCCGCCTTGGCCGCACCGACTGGGCCTATGTCCACCAGAACCCGCGCGACGGGTTGCGGATGGGCGTCAGCGCGGGTGGCAATGTCGGCGAACGCCTGATGGCCGTCGGTGCCCGCCACTATGGCGAGATCCGGGGCAAGGCCGCTGACTGGCTGGGCCGGGTCGAGATTGCCGCCGACCGGATCGACGACCGCCCCAGCGCGTTTTCCGGCGGCATGCAGCAGCGCCTGCAGATCGCCCGGAACCTTGTGACCGGCCCGCGCCTTGTGTTCATGGATGAACCCACCGGGGGTCTGGATGTGTCGGTGCAGGCCCGGCTTTTGGACCTTTTGCGCGGGTTGGTCCGCGACATGGGGCTAAGTGTCATCATCGTCACGCATGACCTTGCCGTCGTCCGCCTTCTGGCCCACCGTCTGATGGTGATGAAATCGGGCCGCGTGGTCGAACAGGGCCTGACCGATCAGGTGCTGGACGACCCGCAACACGCCTATACGCAACTTCTCGTCTCTTCCGTCCTGCAGGTGTAACCCCATGATCCGCATCGAGAACCTGTCGAAGTCCTTCACCCTGCACAATCAGGGCAGCGCGGTCATCCCGGTGATGGCGGGGGCCAACCTGACCGTGAACCCCGGCGAATGTGTTGGCCTGACCGGCCAGTCGGGGTCAGGCAAATCCACGCTGATGCGGATGGTCTGGGGCAACTACCTTGCCGCCGGGGGCAGCATCCTGGTGGGCGGCACTGATGTCGCCACAGCAGAACCCCGCCAGATCATTGCGCTGCGCCGGGAAACGCTGGGCTACGTCAGCCAGTTCCTGCGCGTTGTCCCCCGCGTGCCGACGCTGGACGTGGTGGCTGAACCACTCCTCGCGCTTGGTGCGCCCCTGGCTGAGGCTCGCGCCCGCGCGGCAACCCTCCTGCAGCGCCTGAACATCCCCGAACGCCTTTGGCCCCTGTCGCCCACCACCTTCTCGGGTGGCGAACAGCAGCGTGTCAACATCGCGCGCGGCTTTGCCCACCCTTACCCCACGCTGTTGCTGGACGAACCCACCGCCAGCCTTGACGCCGCCAACCGTGAGGTTGTGCTGACCCTGATCGAAGAGGCCAAGGCCCGGGGCGCCGCCATCCTTGGCATCTTCCACGACGAAGGCGCGCGGGCGCGGGTCTGTGACCGGCTGGTCGATGTGACCGGCTTCACGCCAAAGGTTGCCGCATGATATTTGCGATCGTCGGCCCCTCTGGCGCAGGCAAGGACACGCTGATTGCAGGCGCGCTGGCCAAGCGTCCGGACCTGCGCCTGATCCGCCGCGTGATCACCCGGCCGACCGGGGCAGGGGGTGAGGATTTTGAGGGCGTGACCGAGGCTGATTTCACAACTCGCCTGTCGCGCGGCGATTTCGCCCTGCACTGGCAGGCGCATGGCCTGTCCTACGGCATCCCCAAGGCGCAGCTTGCCGCCCCCGGCGACGTGATCTTCAATGGCAGCCGCGCGGCCTTGCCGCAGGCGACACGGATATTCCCCGACTTGCGGGTGATCCTGGTGACCGCACCCGACGCCATCCTTGCCGCCCGCCTCGCCGCCCGTGGGCGCGAGACCGAGGCCGACATCCGCCAGCGCCTGACCCGCGCCGCCTTTACCCTGCCCGAAGGCATCACCGCCGAGGCAGTGGTCAACGACGGCCCGCTGGAAACCGGTATCGCCCGGCTTTTGGCAGCCCTTCAGCCAGTCAGGGCATAGCGGTGCAGCAGATGAAATCCTGCGTCATCCTCACCGAACAGGCACAGGTCCTCGATCACGAAGGGGCGCGGCAGTACGGGCGCAAACTGCGCCTGAAGGGCCGTCAGCACCGGGGCCACCTCAGGCTCGGGCAGGCGGTCGGTCAGTGTCAGGTGGAAGCGGAACTCTTCCATCACATAGGGGTAGCCCCAGACCCCCATCAGCGCGCGCTGGCGGCTGGACAGGCTTTCAGGCCTGCGCCGCGCAACCTCGGCCTCGGTCAGGGGCGCGCGCAGGGTGTCAGTGCCGTCAATGACCATTGCGCCGAACTCCAGCAGCGCGGCCTCGCAACCCCGGGGCGTCAGCGCCAGAAACCCGTGCAGGTTTTCCAGCTCCAGCCCCTCGCACCGCACCGCGGCAAGGCGGGCGGCAAGATCGGCCACCGTCGTCTTGATCTGCCCCAGATCCACCCCGTCGCCAGCCCGGAACGGTGCGCGGATCGTGCCGTGAAATCCGTAGCGGCGGGGGTCAACCGTGATCTCTGCCGCAGGCCGGGGCAAGCCGGGCAGGGCTACCGCCCCCGAAAGCCAGGCAGCCGCCCTGTCGGCGAATTCCCCCGGTCGCGGGGCGTAATAGACAGCGTAGCGTTTCATTTCCATACCTTGCGGGCCGATCCCCTGCGGGCTAGCGCGGGCTTGTCACACGCATGTAACAGGCCTGTGGCAGTCAGCCTCGCCGGACGCCAGAATTCAAGACCGACTTCCAGACAGGACACAGCATGACGGAAACCATCCTTGCCAACGCCACCCTTGTTCTTGAGGGCGAGGTACTGCGTGGCACAATGCGCCTTGCCGAAGGCCGCATCAGCGACATCGCCGAAGGTGGCGCCATCCCGGCAGGCGCGGTGGACTGTGGCGGTGACCTTGTGATGCCTGGCCTGGTCGAGCTTCACACCGACAACCTTGAACGCCATATCGAGCCGCGCCCCAAGGTGAACTGGCCGCACCAGTCCGCCATCGTCGCCCACGACGCCGAGCTTGCCTCGACCGGCATCACCACGGTCTTTGATGCGCTGCGGGTAGGGTCAATCATCACCTCGTCCAAGACCAACAACGGCGAATATGCCCGCGCATTGGCCGATGAAATCCTTGACCTGCGGCGCGAGGGGGCGCTGAAGATCAGCCACTTCCTGCACCTGCGGGCCGAGGTGTGTTCCGAGACACTGGTGCAAGAGCTGGCCAAGTTCGGCCCCGCCGATCAGATCGGCATCGTCAGCCTGATGGACCACACCCCCGGCCAGCGCCAATTCCGCGACATCTCCAAGCTGAAAGATTACTACACCGGCAAATATGGCCTGTCCGAGGCTGACTGGACCGACCATGTGACGACCCAAAAGGCCCTTCGCGACCGCCTTGGCGACGCGCATGAGGCCGCCGTGGTGACCGAGGCCCGCCGCTTTGGCGCCGTCCTTGCCAGCCACGACGACACGACCGAGGGTCAGGTCGCCACCAGCGCGCAGCAGGGCGTCCATTTCGCCGAATTTCCCACCACGATTGAGGCCGCCACCGCCTGCCGCGCCCATGGCATCAAGGTAATGATGGGCGGCCCGAACCTGATCCGTGGCGGCAGCCATTCCGGCAACGTCGCCGCCAAGGAACTGGCCGAGGCGGGGCTTCTGGACATCCTGTCGTCGGACTACGTGCCGTCCTCGCTGCTGTCTGGTGCCCTCTTCCTAGGTGATCTCTGGGGCGATGTCGCGCGGGGTGTGGCCACCGTCACCACCGCCCCCGCCGCCGCCACCGGCCTTGCCGACCGGGGCGCCTTGCGCCTTGGGCTGCGCGCGGACGTGATCCGTGTCGCCCGCGTGGGCCGTGCCGCCGCCCTGCGCGGCGTCTGGGTTGCGGGGCACCGGGTTGGCTGATTGAAGGCCCGCGCGCGCTGCGCTAAACCCTTGCCAAACGGGGGGCGCGATGCAGGGCTTTCAGGCGGAACCAAAGCACGACGCTTACGATGTGGTCATCATCGGTGGCGCGATCATGGGGTCATCCACCGCCTGGTGGCTGACCCGGATGGGCTTTGCCGGGCGCATCCTGGTGCTGGAGCGGGACCCGACCTATGCTCAGGCCGGGACCACGCACACCAACTCCTGCATCCGCCAGCAGTTTTCAACCGAGCTGAACATCCGCATCTCGCAATTCGGCGCTGATTTCGTGCAGAACCTGCGTCACGAGATGGGGGATGATGACCGCATCCCGCCGCTGAAGATCCAGAACTTCGGCTACATGTATCTGGCCGACACCGCCGCCTTTGCCGATGTGCTGCGCGCCAACCAGCGCGTCCAGACGGCGCTGGGCGCGGAAACCCGCCTGCTGACGCCGGATCAGATCAAGGCCGAATACCCCTTCTACAG
>JBBQVR010000095.1:0-13752 GCA_038211355.1 Rhodobacterales bacterium
GTCCGCTCCACCTGCCCCTATTGCGGCGTGGGTTGCGGCGTGTTGGCCGCCCCCGATGGCAAGGGCGGTATTGCCATAAAGGGCGACCCTGACCACCCCGCAAACCGGGGGCGGCTTTGCGTCAAGGGGGCGGCGCTGGGCGAGACGCTGTCCACGCTGGGGCGACTGTCCCAGCCGCAGATCGGCGGGGACCCGGCGACGTGGGACGCAGCGCTGGACCTGAACGCCAAGCGGTTTTCTGACACCATCGCCGCGCATGGGCCTGATTCTGTGGCGCTTTATGTCTCAGGTCAGCTGCTGACCGAAGATTACTATGTGGCCAACAAGCTGATGAAGGGTTACGTCGGCAGCGCCAACATCGACACCAATTCGCGCCTTTGCATGGCGTCCAGTGTCGCAGGCCACCGCCGCGCCTTTGGGTCGGACACGGTGCCTGGGCAGTATGAGGATCTGGAGATTGCCGATCTTGTGGTGCTGGTGGGGTCAAACCTGGCCTGGTGCCACCCTGTGCTGCACCAGCGGCTTTTGGCGGCCAAAGCCGCGCGGGGGACGAAGATCATCGTCATCGACCCCCGCCGCACCGCCACTTGTGAGGGGGCCGACCTGCATTTGCCGCTTGCGCCCGGGGCCGACGGGCATCTTTTCAACCTCCTCCTGTGCCACCTCTTTGACCATGGCCACCTCAGCGCGGCTTTTGCCCCCCATGTCACGGGTATCGACGCCGCCCTGACCACCGCGCGCCTTAGTCGGGCGGCCGACACCGGCCTGGCCCCGGCCGATCTTGCGGCGTTTCTTGCGCTTTGGGCTGGCAGCGAAAAGGTGGTCACCGTCTATTCGCAGGGCATCAACCAGTCGGACACCGGCACCGACAAGGTGAATGCCATCATCAACTGCCACCTTGCCACGGGCCGCATCGGCCGCCCCGGCATGGGGCCCTTCAGCGTGACCGGCCAACCCAACGCCATGGGCGGGCGTGAGGTGGGAGGGCTGGCCAACATGCTTGCCTGCCATCTTGAGATCGAGAACCCAACCCACCGCGCCGCGGTGCAAGGGTTCTGGGCAAGCCCGACAATGGCCGACAAGCCGGGGCTCAAGGCCGTGGACATGTTCCGCGCGGTGGAAGACGGTCGGATCAAGGCGCTGTGGATCTTGCACACCAACCCCGCCGTCTCCATGCCTGATGCCGACCGCGTGGCGCGTGCCATCGCTGCATGCGACTTTGTGGCGGTCAGCGAGATGTGGGCCGATACCGACACCGCGCGGCTGGCGCATGTGCTGTTGCCTGCGGCAGGGTGGGGCGAAAAGGATGGCACCGTCACCAACTCGGAACGCATGATCAGCCGCCAACGGTCGTTTCTGGGTGCGCCCGGTGCGGCCCGCCCCGACTGGTGGCAGCTTGCGCAAGTGGCCAGAAGAATGGGGTTTTCCGGCTTTGATTGGGACAGCCCCGCCGCGATCTTTGCCGAATACGCCGCTCTGTCGGGTGTTGCCGGGGGGTTGGGCAGCGACTTTGACATCTCAGGCCTGCAGGGGGTGGAGTATCGGGATCTTGCTCCCGTCACATGGCCGCAGGCGGCGCGCAAGGCTGGGCGGTTCTTTGGCGACGGGCGGTTTCACACGCCCGATGGCCGGGCCCGGATGGTGCCTGTCACGGCGCGCTTGCCCGATGCCACCACCCCTGACCACCCGTTCCGCCTGAACACCGGCCGCCTGCGCGACCAGTGGCACAGCATGACCCGCACCGCGATGGCTCCGCGTCTCTTGCAGCATTTCGGTGAGCCGTTCTTGCAGGTCCACCCGGCCGACGCGACCACCCTTGGCCTTGTGCCTTCCGGTCTGGCCGAGGTCACCAGCCCACAGGGCCGCACCATACTGCGGGTGCTGGTCAGCGATCAGGTTGCCAAGGGCCATCCCTTTGCCCCGATGCACTGGACCGGGCAAACCGCGCCTACGGGGCGGATTGACACTCTGGTTGCCGGTCTGACCGATCCGGTTTCAGGCCAGCCAGCCAGCAAATCGGCGGCGGTGGCGATCCGGCCGTTTCGGGCCGCATGGTATGGCTTTGCAGTTGCGCAGGGTGATCTGACCCCCGATTGCGCCTATTGGGCCAAGGCCCGCGTCGCAGGCGGCCTGCAGCTTGAAATGGCAGGAGAGGCCACGCCCGACGACTGGACTGCATGGGCGGCCGATCTGTTCCAGTGCGGCCTGCCGTCGGCCCAGATGTCAGACCCCGCGCGCGGATCGCACCGCATGGCCTTTACCAAGGCGGGCCATCTGACCGCCGCCCTGTTCATCGCGCGTGAGCCGGTGCTTTTGTCACGCGGCCATCTGGCCAGCCTGCTGGACAGCGATGGATCGGGCGTGCTTGCCGGTCGTCCGGGTGCGCTGCAGCCTGACCCTGGCCCCACCGTCTGCGCCTGCCTGAACGTAGGCCTGAACACGCTGCACCAGGCCATTGCCACCGGGGGTCTGACAACCGTTGACGCGATCGGCGCTGCCCTTGGCGCGGGCACCAACTGCGGCTCTTGCCGCCCAGAACTGGCCGCCCTTATCGCCCGCTACCGCCACCGTGAGGCGGCCGAGTAAGGCGGTCAGCCGTCCTGCAGGTCAGCGCAGGCCTGACAGTACCGCCGCCTCGTCTTCAGCCGTCATGGGCTGTCCGGCGCTGGTGGCATCAAGATAGGCGTCAAGCGTTTCCAGTGACGATGCCGGGGCATAACCGCCGGCATCTGCAACACTCGCGACCGCAAGACGCAGCTCCCAGGTGCCTGACTGGGTGCAGGCGACAGCAACATAGGTTGAGCCGCTGGCTTGGTCGTATTCGAATTCGCGGCACAGGTCGCCCTCGGCGGTGCGGAAGGTGGCGATGGCGGTGAAGGCGTTGCCGCTGGCAAGTGCAAGCCGTTCACCTGCGGGAACCGAGCCCAGAGCCTGTGCCACTTCGGGATCGGCTAGGGCTGTCAGTTGCAGACTATCTGCGGTCTGGCCGCCTTGGCCTGCATACCATCCGCCCGCCAGCCCGACGGCCAGCGCAATCGACGCGGCCATGGCCATGGACCACACCGGCGCCACCTTGCGGCGCGATGCAAGGTCGATCACCTGAGGCGGCACCGTGGCGGTGTGGCTGGCGGCCGCCAGCGCCCGAACCTTTGCCACGAGGTCAGCCGGAGCCGGGGTCTCGGCGGCGGTAAAGGCATCCTTGACCGCGCGACGGGTGTCGGCAAAGAGCGCCACGCGTTCCGCCATGCCTTCATCTGTCGCCAAAGCGCGTTCCACAATGGCCATTTCGGCGGCATCAAGCTCACCGTCGGCATAGGCCATCAGCATTTCGTCAGTGATCGGCATGATCGGCGTTCCCAGTTTCGCGGTGGTCCGTTGCTGCGATGATAAACGCAGTCCGCATCAATTTATTCCCAGCGTCGTCGAGAGCGCCAGCCGGGCGCGGGCAAGGCGGCTCATCACGGTGCCGATGGGAATTTCAAGGATCCCCGCGGCCTCTTTATAGCTCAGGTCTTCGACGCAGATCAGCAGCATCACCGCACGCTGGTCAGTCGGTAGGTTGGCGATCGCCGTCTCGACCGTGCGCAGCATCAGTTTGTCTTCGATGGTCTTCGTGCCATCGACAAGGCCCGCGTCCGGGGCATCATCAATATCAACGGTCGTGCCTTGGGTGCGTGTGCGGCGGGTATGGTCGATCCAGGCATTGCGCAGGATGCGGAACAGCCAGGCATCCAGCCGTGTGGACGGATCGAACCGGTCGCGGGCCGCAAAGGCGCGCTCGGCGGTCAATTGCACCAGATCGTCAGCAAGATCGGGCCGTCTGCACAAGGACAGCGCAAACCGGCGAAGGTTTGGCAACAGCGCGATCAGGTTGTCGTCAAAGCTATCGGGCATGTGTGATCGGGAGAATGTTTCGGGATATTCTTGCCGCACCGTCATTTGGGAATAACCTTGAAGCTGGAACGTTTGCAAGGTGACCCGCCGGGAATCGGTGTGCGGGGTTGAAGACTGAACAGATCTGGAGGGACCGGTATGTCATTGCGAGCGGCTGGCGCGGTTTTCGTCGTTTTTTTTGGGTTTTGCAAGCTGTGCTGGGGCCGGCGGCAAACCTGTTTTCGCCGATATCTCCGGCAATGGCGCAGGACGATGACGACGACGACGATGACGACGATGACGACGATGACGACGATGATGACGATGACGACGACGATGGTGGCGGCTCCAGTGGCTCTGGCGGGGGCAGCGGTGGCGACAACGATGACGACGATCGCCCCGTGCGCGCAGGTGATGACAGCCAACGCCGCGTTGTGCGCCGGGCCACGCCCGTGCCCGCCGCCCCGGTGCCACTGAAAGCCTTCGCTGACGGAGAGTTGGTCAGCGTGAATCTTGCACCTTCTGACCTTGCCCTGCTGGTGGCTCAGGGCTTCGAAGTTCTTGAAGAGGTGCCCGTCCCCGAGGTGGGAACCCTTGTCCGGCGGTTGCGGATTCCGGCCGCCCTTGACCTGCCAGCGGCGCGGGATGTGGTGCGAGCCTTGCCAAGCGGCAGTGATGCCGACTTCAACCACTATTTTCGAAGCGAGCAGGCCGTTCAGACCGCCTGCACAGGCATCAACTGCCCGTCGCTGGAATTGGTCGGCTGGGCAGATTCAACCGAAAGGTCGGCGTGGGATGCGTGCGGTGCGTCCATTGCCATTGGCGTCATTGATACCGGCATCAACCCGGAACATCCGACCTTTGCCGGCAAGCGGTTGCAGGTTTTCCGGTTGTCGGCTGACGCACTGGAGCCGTCACGCGCCGTGCATGGCACTGCCGTCACCGCCATTCTGATCGGTGATGCGGCGGGCCGTGCGCCGGGGCTTTTGCCAGCGGCCGAGGTCATTGCAGTCGACGCATTCCACCGTGCGGGCGCGGATGAACGGGCCGATGTGTTTTCCCTTGTACGCGCCCTGGATTACCTTGCCGACCGTGGGGTGCGGGTGGTCAACCTCAGCCTGTCCGGACCGGCAAACAGCAGCCTCGAACAGACGATTGCAGCACTTCATGCCGACAACGTGGTGCTGGTCGCCGCAGCGGGCAACGGTGGCCCCAGGGCCGAGCCTGCCTTTCCCGCCGCCTACGCCACGGTGATTGCGGTCACGGCGGTCGATCAGGACGGCACGGTCTACCGCAGGGCAGGGCAGGGCAGGGCGCGCATATCGACCTGGCGGCCCCTGGGGTGAACGTGTGGACGGCTGCGTCAATCAGCGGGGAAAAGCCCAAGACGGGCACCTCGTTTGCAGCACCGTTCGTGACGGCGGCTGCGGCGATGATCCTTGCGGGCGACCCCCTCTTGACCCCGGCCGCGGTGGAAGCCCGTCTGAAGGCCGACGCACGCGATCTGGGAGAGGCGGGCAGTGATCCGGTCTATGGCGCCGGTCTGATCCAGATGCCAGCCCCGTGCGCCGCCCCTGCGGTGCCGGGGGCATCGGGTGCGGCGGGCGACTAGATCGCCCGGCCTCATATTACCACGGCCGCACGCTACTTTGGCAACGCCAGTTGGCGACGTCATCTGCAGATCCCATCCGAAGGAGGTCCGTCCATGCGCTTTCTGCGCCGCCAATCCGACACGATACGCTTTTTGTGCGCGCCGCAGGACGAAGGCGTGATCGCCCCGCCGATGCCCGCCAAGGGCTATCTGCCTGACTGGTTTCGCAAACTGCCTGCCGTCAACGAAGACCAGCTTTCCAAAACTGACACTGGTTTGACGGTAAAGCGCTGCATGCCGTTTCTTGACGCCATGACAACCGGCTGGATCATCCCTCTCGCCGCCACCGTGCGGCTTGAGATCAGCGACAACGGCGCGACGGTCGAGGCTGGTTGGGATTTCGACCGCACCATGGTGTCAAACCACGGCGCGCATCAGGTGAAGGGAAACCCATGGGGCAACCGCCCCCCACGCAAGTTTCACAACTACTGGACCATCGTCACGCCCCCCGGGTGGAGCTGCCTGTTCGTTAACCCGATGAACCGCCCCAATGGCCTTTTCGACGTGATCTCGGGCGTGGTGGACACCGATACCTACCGATCAACCATCCACTTTCCGTTCTTTGCCACCGGGCCGGACGGACTGCACGTGATCGAGCGCGGCTCACCCATGGTGCAGGTGATTCCGTTCCGCCGCGACGCCGCCGAGATCGGGGCAGAGATCCGCGCCGAAACCAAGGCCGAGGCGGATGACCGGGTGCGGACCTTGCGCCAGACGCAGGCGGCAACGGGCTGGTACCGCACAGTCGCCCGCGCCAAACGGTAGGGCAGGTCTGAAGCGGACGTAAAGAGGGCGCAGCCGGGGTCTTTAGGCTGCGCCCTTTTAATTGGATGTGCTGCCATCATCGCATGGACCGCGACGCTGCACGGGGCCGAAGGCCAAAGCGCGCGCAAACAAAAACGCCGGCCAGGCCAGGGCCGACGTTTCTTGAAGCGCAGCTGTTGGGGATCAGTCGTCGTCGCCGTCCGAGTCCGAGTTGCTGTTGGAGTTCGAGTTTGAGTTGCTGTTGGAGTTCGAGCTGGAATTGCTGCTGGAATTGGAATTGGAATTGGAGTTGGAGTTGGAGTTGGAGTTGCTGTTCGAGTTGCTGTTGGAATTCGAATCCGACCCGTCGTCGTCGACGAGCTTCTTTTTCTTCTTCGACTTGTAGGTCTTCGCTTCAAACTTGGAGCCTGTTTCGCTCACGGTCTGGGACTGATCCCCGCTGAACAGCTTTTTCAGGAACTTGCCCACCGGATCGTCGTCAGCGGCAGCGGGCCCTGCAAGGGCGGTGGTGCCAGCAAACGTGATCGCCAGAAGGGATTTGAGAATTTTCATCAGCGTTACCTTCGTTTCCCGCAGCCATCCTGCGACTGCATGGGAAGAACGCGGGGCGCCACGGTTTATTCCCTGCCTGCTTCGCCTTGCAGTGTGTGCGCATGACATCGCGCAGATTGTGCGGTGGCCCCCTAATGGCTCGGGTGTCTGTCAGCCGTCGGGGCCAAAGTGTAGGGCCAAAGTGTAGGGACAAAGCGCCCGGGTGCCTGGGCCAGCGATCTGCACGCAACCGGACAGCCACTGACCGTCGCTAACAACGCTGTTACCATGGCGGATGCGGTTGCAGGGGCGGTGCTGCGCAGGGGTCAGGCCGGTCAGTCGCAAGGGTCCGCTTACGCCCGGCCCGACGCGCCAAGCCCACGGATCACCGCCCTTGCAGCCTCGGCCACCGGGGTTTCGGTATCTTTCAGGATGGCGATCCGGTCAAAGCGGGCAGGGTCGCGGGCAAGGGCTGCGCGCAGGGCGGTGCCAAAGGCCATCCGCAATTCCGTGCCGATGTTGAATTTGGCAATGCGGCTGGTGGCGGCAAGCTGCAGGCGTTGCGCTGCGGGCACGCCTGATCCTCCGTGGATCACCAGTGGCACGGTCGTCAGCGCCTCAATCGCGGCCAAGCGGGCAAGGTCCAGGCCCTGGCCCTGACCTTGCTGCAAATGCAGGTTGCCGATTGAGATGGCCATCGCGTCCACCCCCGTCTCGGCTGCAAATCGTGCCGCCTCGGCCGGGTCGGTTCCGTCAGACGCGGCCCCGCCTGCATAGCCGACAAAGCCGATCTCACCCTCACAACTTGCGCCTGCCGCATGGGCCAATTCGGCCATGGCGGCGGTCAGGTCGATATTTTGCTGCAGGGGCAGGGCGGATCCGTCAAACATCACTGAGGTAAACCCCGCATCAAGGGCAGCGCGGCACTCATCCATCGTGCGGCCGTGGTCCAGATGGGCCACCACCGGCACGCTTGCGCCTTCGGCCAGATGGCGGAACATCTTTCCCAGGATCGGCAACGGGGTATGGTCGCGGCAGCCGGGGCCTGCCTGCAGGATGATCGGTGCACGCTCGGCCTCGGCAGCGGCCACATAGGCGCGCATGTCTTCCCACCCCAGACAGACAAGACCGGGGACTGCATAACCAAGCGCATTGGCCGGCTGCAAGACCTGGGCCAGGGTCACAAGCGTCATTTGAACTTGGCCACCATGTCCATGATTCCGGGGATGGTATGCAGCTGTGCCGCGTGGGTCGGCTGGAAATACTGCTTCAGGCTGCGCTGGGACAGACCGCCTAGGATGGTGAAGTAATACATCTCATACCCCGGCAGCACGCAGCAGGGGTGGTATCCGGTGTCGATCAGCACGGTCGAGCGGTTCATGATGTGATAGGCATCGCCGGGTTCGTTATCCACCCGCTGCATCATTTGCAGGCCCGAGCCATAGTCGGGCTTGAAGCGGAAGTTGTAGCATTCATCGTGGCGGGTTTCATCCGGAAGCCGGTCGGTGTCGTGCTTGTGGCTGGGAAAGCCGGACCAGCCGCCCGCGCCGACAGTGTAAAGCTCACTCACCAGCAGGCGGCCCACGCGGTCATGGTAGGCAGCACCAAGGATGTGCTTGATCTTGCGGTGGGTTTTCGTGTCGTCCGACCCGTATTGCACCTTGTCGATATCAGCGGCCCGCACGGCGAAGGGGCGCAGGGTTTCAGTGAACTTCGCCCCGGCGATGAAAATCTCGGTGTCGGTAAGCGCGGTGATCCGCGCGCCGCTGTCTTGCGGGACATAGACGCCCTCAGGCTCGCCATCCCAGACGTCCACACCCCGGTTGCCGATGGCAGCAAAGGTTTCGCCCATCGTTTCTACCGTCACGGTCCCGGTGGCGGGTACGACGCAGGTTTCATAGCCGGGGGTGCGGTAGTCGAAGGTTTCCCCCGCCAGCAACCGGACAATGTTGAAATAGACCAGCGGCACGAGCGCATTGTCCATGTCGACAATGGCGCGGTTCTGGTTGTCGTGCGGTGCGATGTGCATGGGGGGTCCCTTTATGCGGACGATCTATGGGGCAGGGCCGGGGTGCTGGCCAAGGAAAGCGTCAAGTTCGGCGCTGGTGGGCATGGCGGGGGCGCAAGCAACGCGGGCCACGACCATCGCAGCTGCGGCCGAGCCGCGCAGGACGGAATCGCGCACCGGCTGGCCTGCGGCCAAGGCCGCGATGAAGGCTCCAAGGAAGCTGTCACCCGCGCCGGTGGGCTTCAAAGCCTGGGTCGGGTAGATGCCGGTGGCAAACTCACCCTCCCGGGTGATGGTGACCGCGCCCTTTTCGCCCATCTTGTAGACCACGATCTGCGCGCCAGCGGCAATGAGACTACGTGCCTTTTCAAGGCCTTGGTCGATATGACCGGCCATGAAGCCAAACTCGATATCGTTGCCGACGATCACGTCACACAAGGCGGCAGCGCGGGAATAGACTTCGGATGCAACGGCGGCCGACGGCCAGGAATAGGGCCGGTAATCCACATCGAAGATCAGCGGCAGACCGGCGGCGCGGGCAAGGTCAAAGGCCCGGAATGCGGCACCGCGCGACGGTTCTGCGGCAAGGACGGTGCCGGTGGTGATCAGGGCAGAATGGCCGGAGTAGTTCACCGGTTCGACATCCGCCTCTGTCATGGCAAAATCGGCGGCGTTGTTGCGGTAGATGACGGACTGGCAGTTTTCCAATCGCGTTTCGACTACGGCCAGCGAATTGCGCGCCTCACCGCCCACCGGGCGGACATGGGTGCGGTCGATCCCGTAGGCGTCAAGCTGGTTCAGGCAGAAGCGGCCAATCGCATCATCCGAGACCCGCGTCACCAGCGCGGCCTTGCAGCCCTGTCGCGTCAAGGCCACCGCGATGTTGGCAGACGAGCCGCCAAGCGCGGTGGTAAAGCGGGTGGCCTCTTCCATCCGGGTGCCGGGGGGATCGGCGTAAAGGTCCATGCCTGCGCGGCCGATGACCAGAAAGCTTCGCCCGGCAAGGCGCGCAAGGTCAGCCATCAGACGCCCTGCCTTTGGGCGGCACGGCCGGCCTCAACCTCAGCATGCTTGTCGCGGACGCCTTCACTTTCGGACACCTCGGCTGTGCCGATTTCCCACCAGGCGTGGCCTTGGGTGGTCCAGCCTTCATAGGGGTCAACCTGCATGACGATGATGCTGGTCTTGGTGGCCGCTTTGGCGCGCTGGAACGCCCCGGCCAGATCGGCGGGGTTGGCGACGGTTTCGGCATTGGCCCCCATCGCGCGGGCGTGGGCCTCAAAATCCACGGTGAAGGGGTCGGGAACCGTGGGGCAATCGGCGATGAGGTTGTTGAAGCTGGCCTGCCCGGTGTTGTTCTGCAGCTTGTTGATGACCGCGAAGCCGCCATTGTCCAGCACCAGCACGATCAGCTTTTTCCCTGTCAGAACAGAGGAGTAGATGTCAGAGTTCATCAAAAGATAGCTGCCGTCGCCGACAAAGACGATTGTATCGCGGTCTGCCTCGCCCTCGGCCTGCGCGATGCGTGCGCCCCAGCCGCCGGCGATTTCATAGCCCATGCAGGAGAAGCCGAATTCGACATCCACGGTGCCGATCCCAAGGGTGCGCCAGTTGGCGGTCACCTCGGCGGGCAGACCGCCTGCGGCTGTCACTACCCGGTCGCGCGGATGGCAAAGCGCGTTCACCACGCCGATGGCTTGGGCGTAGGAATTGGGGCGATTCCCGTGCGCGACGTTTGCCGCAACATAAGCGTCCCAGGCCTTGCGTTCAGTCTGCGCCTTTGCCACCCAGTCCGATGGCGCGAGGTGGCCGCAAAGTGCAGCATCCAGCGCGGCAAGACCCAGCTTGGCATCGCCAACCACGGCGAGCGACTGATGCTTGGCCGCGTCATGCCGGCCTGCGTTCAGGTTAATCAGGCGGGCATCCGGGGCAAAGACGGTCCAAGAACCGGTGGTGAAGTCTTGCAGGCGTGTGCCGACGGCCAGCACCACATCCGCCTGCCCGGTGATGGCATTGGCGCTGTCAGATCCGGTGACGCCAAGCGGGCCGATGTTCAGCGGATGGTCGGCCAGAAGGTTCGCCCGCCCCGCGATGGTTTCTACCACGGGAATCCCATGCGCTTCGGCAAAGGCCGTCAGCTCGGCCACCGCGCCAGAGTATTGCACCCCGCCACCTGCCACGATCAGCGGGCGTTTGGCGGCGAGCAGCAGGGCCACGGCCTCGGCAATTTCCAACGTATCGGGGGACTGGCGGCGGATGCGGTGCACGCGTTTGGCGAAGAAGGCCAAGGGGTAGTCATAGGCCCAGCCTTGCAGGTCCTGGGGCAGGGCGATGAAGGCGGGCCCGCAATCGGCGGGGTCCAGCATCGTGGCAAGGGCTGCTGGCAGCGATTGCAGGATCTGCGCGGGGTGGGTGATCCGGTCCCAGTAGCGGCTGACGGCCTTGAAGGCATCATTCACGCCAATGGTGGGGTTTCCGAAGTGTTCCAGCTGTTGCAACACCGGGTCGGGCAGGCGGGTCAGGAAGGTGTCGCCGCACAGCATCAGCATCGGCAGGCGGTTGGCATGGGCCAAAGCCGCCGCCGTCAGCAGGTTCGCCGTCCCTGGCCCCGCACTCGCGGTGCAGAACATGAACCGGCGGCGCAGGTGATATTTGGCGTAGGCGGCCGCGGCAAAGCCCATGCTTTGTTCGTTCTGGCCCCGGTAAAGCGGCAGTTCCTGATGCACGGGATACAGCGCCTCACCCAGACATGGGACGTTGCCATGGCCAAAGATGCCGAAACCACCGCCACAAATGCGGGTCTCAATGCCATCAATCTCGATATACTGGTTCATCAGCCAGCGCACGATGCCTTGCGCCACCGTCAGCCTGATCGTTTCGCGCATCGCTTGCTCTCCCGCAGTCAATCCGGCAGCCTGAATGGGGGTTGCGCGGTGTTCAGCCGCAGGATACAGCTTTTGCAACCGGTTGCAATACTGCTGCTTGGAGAGATGAAAATGGCTGAAATCGGGATCGGGCTGGTCGGTGGCGGCTACATGGGCAAGGCGCATGCCGTTGCATTGGCGGCCGTCGGTACGGTGTTTGACACAGCCCTGCGCCCCCGGCTTGAGGTGATTGCGGCGACCAGCGAAGCCTCGGCCCGACGCTATGCCACAGCCTACGGCTTTGCCCGCGCGGCGCGGGATTGGCAGGACCTTGTTGCCGATCCAAAGGTGCAGGCGGTGGTCATCGCCTCGCCGCAATCAACCCACCGCGCGATTGCCGAGGCCGCCTTTGCCGCTGGCAAACCGGTGTTTTGTGAAAAGCCGCTGGGTGCCTCGCTTGAAGACGCAAAGGCCATGGTGGCAGCTGCAGAGGCGTCGGGTCTGCCAAACATGGTCGGCTTCAACTATGTCCGCACCCCCGCCACCCAATTCGTGCGCCAACTGCTGGCTGAAGGCGCGATCGGCACCGTCACCTGGTTTCGCGGTGAGCATACCGAAGACTTTCTGGCCGACCCAGCGATGCCCGCGACCTGGCGCACGACCGGCCGCGCGAATGGCTGCATGGGCGACCTTGCCCCGCATCCGGTCAATTGCATGCTGGCGCTGATGGGCCCGGTTGCGGAACTGAGCGCGCGGATTGAAACCGTCCACGCCACCCGCCCCGGAGCCGATGGCCCCGTGGCCGTGACAAATGATGACCATGCCCAGATCATGCTGCGCTTTGCTGCAGGGGCCATGGGGCATCTTTACATCAGCCGCACGGCGACGGGGCGGAAGATGGGCTATGCCTATGAAATTCATGGCACAAAGGGCAGCATCCGGTTCGATCAGGAAGACCAGAACGCCGTCCACCTTTACCGCGCCGAGGGACCAGAGGCGACGCGCGGTTTCACCCGTATTCTGACCGGGCCGTCGCATCCAGACTACCTTGCCTTTTGCCAGGGCCCCGGACACGGCACCGGCTATCAAGACCAGATCATCATCGAGGCCAAGGATTTCCTGACCGCCATCGCCACCGGCAAACCGGTCTGGCCGACCTTCCGCGACGGGCTGGCCGTCAGCCAACTGATCGACACCGCGCATCAGGCATCAGACGACGGCCGCTGGCACGCCGTCCCCCAACCATGAGGACCACATGACCATCCGTATCGGCAATGCGCCCTGTTCCTGGGGCGTGGAATTTGCAGACGACCCCCGCAATCCGGCCTGGCGTCAGGTGCTGTCTGACTGCGCAGGCGCGGGCTACAAGGGGATCGAACTGGGGCCCGTCGGCTTCATGCCAGAAGACCCCGCCATTCTGGGTGAGGCTTTGGCCGAAAACGGGCTGGAGTTGATCGGCGGCGTCGTGTTCCGGCCCTTCCACGATCCTGCCAAGTGGGATGAGGTGATGGATGCCGCGATCCGCACCTGCAAGGCGCTGTCGGCGCATGGGGCGAAACATCTGGTGCTGATCGACAGCATCTCGCCCCGCCGCGCGCCGACTGCGGGCCGGGCCGAGGCTGCCGAACAGATGGACAGTGCCGAATGGACCGCATTCCGCGACCGTATCGCCCAGGTCGCCAAGCTGGGTGCCGAAGAGTATGGCCTGACCGTCGGCATCCACGCCCACGCCGCCGGCTTTATCGATTTCGAACCCGAGTTGGAGCGTCTTCTGGCCGAGGTGGATGAAAACCACCTGAAAATCTGTTTCGACACCGGGCATCATTCCTATGCCGGCTTCGATCCCGTGGCCTTCATGCGCCGCCACATCGGCCGGATCTCCTACATGCACTTCAAGGACATCGACCCGGCGGTCAAGGCGCGCGCCGTGGCCAACCGCACCGGTTTCTACGACGCCTGCGGGCAAGGCATCTTCTGCAACCTCGGCAAGGGCGACGTCGACTTCCCTGCCGTGCGGCAGGTTTTGCTGGACGCCGGCTTCGAAGGCTGGTGCACGGTCG
>JBBQVR010000096.1:0-13714 GCA_038211355.1 Rhodobacterales bacterium
TTGAACCTGCCACCGGCAGGCTATGGCTGGCTGGTGCTTAGCCTTTTGCTGGGCACGCCGGCGCTGTCGGTGATCGGGGCCTTTGGTGCGGCGCTGGTGGTGGGTTTGCGGCGCGGGGGGCTGCTTCTCAGCCTGCTGGTGCTGCCGCTTTATGTGCCAACGCTGATCTTCGGGGCCGAGGTGGTACGCCGCGGCACGGAAGGCATGGCGCTGGCCACGCCGCTGGCGCTTTTGGCGGGGATCAGTCTGGGGGCAGCTGCCCTGTTGCCTTTTGCGGCGGCAGCGGCGCTCCGCGTCAATTTGCGCTAGATCGTCGCGTGAAGGTGAGTTGAGCATATGACGGGAAAAAGGTAGGCGAAGCACCATGTCGATCTGGGAATATGCCAATCCGAAGCGGTTCATGCAGACCTCAGCCTGGGCGTTGCCTTGGGTGACCGGCTTGACCGTGCTGTGTCTGGTGGTCGGGTTGGTCTGGGGGTTTTTCTTCACGCCGGATGACTACAAGCAGGGGTCGACCGTCAAGATCATCTACCTGCATGTGCCCTCGGCCATGATGGCGATCAATGCCTGGGTGATGATGCTGGTGGCCAGTCTGATCTGGATCGTCCGGCGACATCATGTCAGCGCGCTGGCGGCCAAGGCGGCGGCGCCGGTGGGCTTGACCTTCACCCTGATCGCGCTGGCCACCGGGGCCCTGTGGGGCCAGCCGATGTGGGGCACCTGGTGGGCCTGGGACCCGCGGCTGACGGCGTTTCTGATCCTGACCCTGTTCTACTTTGGCTACATCGCGCTTTGGGCCGCGGTTGAGAATCCTGATACGGCCGCCGATCTGACGGCGATCCTGTGCCTTGTGGGGTCAGTCTTTGCCGTCCTGTCGCGCTATGCGGTGAATTTCTGGAATCAGGGCCTGCATCAGGGCGCCTCGCTGTCGCTGGACAAAGAGGAAAACGTGTCGGACGTGTTCTGGCTGCCGCTTCTGATCTGCATCGCAGGCTTTGTGCTGCTGTTCCTGACCCTGGTCCTGATGCGCACCCGGACCGAGATCAGGGCCCGTCGCCTGCAGGCCCTGCTTGCACGCGAGAGGGTGGCATGATGCTGCCGGATCTGGGGAAATACAGCTTTGCGGTGCTGGGGTCCTATGCGGCTACGGTGGTGCTGATCATCCTGCTGGTGGCGCTGTCCTTGTGGCAGCGGGCCCGCGTCAAGCGCGCACTGGATGAAGTTGAGGCGCGTCAGGGGAAAAGTGATGGCTAGATGGTTGATGGTCCTGCCCCCGGTCCTGTTCGCAGGGTTGGCGGCAATATTCTACGTCGGCATGTACCGCGACAACCCCGGGGAACTGCGGTCGGTCCTCTTGGGGCGTGAGGCCCCGGTGCTGCCGACAACCGGTCTGCCGGGCCTGCCGTTGCTGACCGACGCTGACCTGCGCGCGGGTGAGGTGACGGTGCTGAACTTCTGGGCCAGCTGGTGCCCGCCGTGCCGGGCTGAACATCCGGTGCTGCTGGACATGGCCGAGCGTGGCATCCGCGTGGCGGGTGTCAACATGATGGATGATGATGCCAAAGCCGTCGCCTACCTGGCCGAGGATGGCAATCCCTTCCTTGGCGTGGCCACAGACCCGAATGGGCGGAACCGGGTGGAATGGGGCGTCACCGCCCCGCCCGAGACCTTTATTCTGGCCGGGGACGGGACCGTCCTGTTCCGCTTTGTCGGCCCGCTGGTCGGAACGGACTATGAGAAGCGCTTTGTGCCCGAACTGGAAAAGGCCCTGGCCGGTCAATAGTCACCGGTTTGCTACAGGGCTGCACATCAGGCGAGGATCAGGACCAGGCCAAAGGCCGTGATCACCAAAAACTCTCCCCAGGGCAGGCTGCTGGCCCAGCCAATGCGGGGCTGTCGGGCGGCCTGAATCAACCGCACTGGCGCAAGGTCGCGTTGCGGCGTGAAAGACGGGTAGGGGCTGGGCATCGGCTGCACCTTCTGTGCGTTGAACTGAAGGCAATCTGGCAGACGAATCCCAACAAATGCTGAAGGCCCGGGGGTGTGCCGGGCCTTCGTCACAAGAAATACTGGCTACTGGTCAGGCGGTGGCAAGATCACGCAGCACATAGTGCAACACGCCACCATGTTCGACGTATTCGATCTCGATCTCGGTATCGATGCGACATTTGATCTTGATCGTCTTTGCCGTGCCATCGCTGTAGGCAATCGTGCAGTCCACCAGGCTGAGCGGCTTCAGATCGCCGGACAGGCCGGTGATGCTGATGACCTCATCCCCCTTCAGCGCCAAGGACTTGCGCGTCATTCCTTCGGTGAACTCGAACGGGATCACACCCATGCCGACCAGGTTTGACCGGTGGATACGCTCAAAGCTTTCGGCGACCACGGCCTTGACGCCCAGAAGGGCCGTGCCCTTGGCCGCCCAGTCGCGGCTGGAGCCTGCGCCGTACTCGATGCCGCCAAAGATCACCAGCGGTGTGCCTGCCGCCTGATAGGCCATCGAGGCGTCGAAGATGCTGGTCTGCGCGCCGTCCGGCCCAAGCGTGTAGCCGCCTTCAACGCCATCCAGCATCTCATTCTTGATGCGGATATTGGCGAAGGTGCCGCGCATCATCACCTCATGGTTGCCGCGGCGGGCGCCATAGCTGTTGAACTCGGAGACCGGAACCTGACGTTCTTCCAGATACTTGCCAGCGGGAGTTGAGGCTTTGAATGAACCTGCGGGGCTGATGTGGTCGGTGGTGATCATGTCACCCAGAAGGGCCAGCACCCGCGCGCCGGTGATGTCGGCAATCGTGCCCGGCGTCTTGGACATGCCTTTGAAGTAGGGCGGGTTCTGGATGTAGGTGCTGGTCGCCGGCCAGTCATAGGTTTCCGAATCCGTCACCTCAACCGCCTGCCACTTTTCGTCGCCCTTGAAGACATCGGCGTATTTCTTCTGGAACGCGGCACGGGTCACGGTGGCATGGACCAGATCGGCGATTTCCTTGTTCGTCGGCCAGACGTCTTTCAGATAGACCGGGCCATTGGTGCCCATGCCCAAAGGCTCGGTCGTGATGTCGATGTTCATGTCGCCCGCCAGGGCATAGGCGACCACCAGCGGTGGGCTGGCCAGATAGTTGGCGCGCACGTCCGGGCTGATCCGGCCTTCGAAGTTGCGGTTACCGGACAGGACCGAAGCCGCCACCAGATCACCATCATTGATCGCGGCCGAGATTTCCGGCTGCAGCGGGCCGGAGTTGCCGATGCAGGTGGTGCAGCCAAAGCCGACCAGGTTGAAACCGATGGCGTCGAGATCTTCCTGAAGGTTGGCGGCGTTGAGGTATTCCGCAACGACCTGCGAGCCGGGGGCAAGGGAGGTTTTCACCCAGGGCTTCCGCGTTAGCCCCAAAGCACGGGCCTTCCGCGCCACAAGCCCCGCCCCGATCATCACATAGGGGTTGGAGGTGTTGGTGCAGGAGGTGATCGACGCGATTACCACCGACCCGTCGCGCAGCGTGTAGTTTTCGCCTGCCACCTTTGCCGTCGAGAAGCCGTCGAAATTGCCCGGAAGCTCGGCCGGAGCCAGCGCGCCGCCTTCGTCCTTCCAGTCGGCCTTCTGTTCGGGGGCTGCGCTTGGCAGTTTGCGGGTGGTGCGGATGTAGTCGCCAAAGGCAGCGGCTGCAGTGTCGAGCGGCAGGAAATCCTGCGGGCGCTTAGGGCCGGAAATGGCCGGAACGATGGTCCCCATGTCCAGATGCAGGGTCGAGGTGTAGATCGGGTCATACCCTTCATCGCGCCACATGCCGTTGGCCTTGGCGTAAGCCTCGACCAGCGCAATGCGGCCCTCATCCCGGCCGGTCATGTGCAGATAGCGCAGGGTTTCCGCGTCGATCGGGAAGAAGCCGCAGGTGGCGCCGTATTCGGGGGCCATGTTGGCGATGGTGGCACGGTCGGCCAGCGGCAAGCGGTCAAGCCCGTCGCCGTAGAACTCGACGAACTTGTTCACCACGCCATGCTTGCGCAGCAGCTGCACGACTTTCAGGACCAGATCGGTGGCGGTGGTGCCTTCCATCATCGTGCCGGTCAGCTTGAAGCCCACGACCTCAGGGATCAGCATGGACACGGGCTGGCCCAGCATTGCGGCCTCAGCCTCGATCCCGCCGACGCCCCAGCCAAGGACGGCCAGTCCGTTGACCATGGTGGTGTGGCTGTCGGTGCCGACCAGCGTGTCGGGGTAGGCGACGGGTTGGCCGTTCTGGTCGGTGTCGGTCCACACCGTCTGCGCCAGATATTCCAGGTTCACCTGATGGCAGATGCCGGTGCCGGGCGGCACGACGCGGAAGTTGTTGAACGCCTTTTGCCCCCATTTCAGGAAAACGTACCGCTCCATGTTCCGCTCATACTCACGGTCCACGTTCAGCTGGAAGGCACGGGGGTGGCCGAATTCGTCAATCATGACCGAGTGGTCGATCACCAGATCCACCGGGGCGAGGGGGTTGATCTGCTGCGCGTCGCCGCCCAGGCCCTTGATCCCGTCGCGCATTGCGGCAAGATCGACCACGGCCGGAACGCCGGTAAAGTCCTGCATCAGCACGCGGGCCGGGCGATAGGCAATCTCTCGCGGGTTCTTGCCACCCTTGGCGCCCCATTCGGCGAAGGCCTTGATGTCATCGACCGTGACGGTCTTGCCGTCTTCGAACCGCAGCATGTTTTCCAAGACCACCTTCAGCGCGGCGGGCAGGCGGGAAAAGGACCCCAGACCCGCCGCCTCGGCTGCGGGGATGGAGTAGTAGCTGACCGTCTGGCCCCCGGCAGTCAGGGTCTTGCGGGTGTGGCTAAGGTCATGTCCAACGGTGACGGTCATCTTCTGGCTCCTGAAGGAAGGCGGCTGGTGGGCATTGTATGCAATTGTATGCCGAAAATCCAGCCCCTGTGGCCGGGTTTTTTGGTGGATATGTCAGGTCTCTCGCAAAACCTTGATTGGCTCGTGGGCGTACCCCTCCCTATAACAGGCGTCGGGGACAATGGGATCAGGATACGCGTCATGCGACAACTCGTCAGCGCCGCTTGCGGCTTTTGGGTGGCTTGCGTCGCCCCTGCCATGGCGGAGCCTGTCGTGGTGGTTGAGCTTTACACGTCGCAAGGCTGTTCCTCCTGTCCGCCGGCAGATGAATTCGTGGCCATGCTGGCCAACGATCCGCGAATCCTGCCCTTGGCGTTGCATGTCGATTATTGGGATTATATCGGCTGGGCCGACAAGTTTGCACAAGCAAAGTTCACTGACCGTCAGCGTGCTTATGCCAAGGCGGTGGGCAGTCGCACGATCTATACCCCGCAGCTGATCATCGGCGGCCAGCACCGGATTGAGGGGTTCGCCCCGGATGAGACAACGGCCCGCCTGCGGGAACACCTTGCCGCGACGCCGATCGTCACCCTTAGCGTCACGCGCGACGGGGACCGTCTGGTGATCCGCGCCGAGGCGGACCCGCCCTTGAATGAGACCGTCCGCATCCAGCTGATCCGCTATGCGCCGGAAGAAACCGTGACGATCGAACGGGGTGAGAATGCGGGCAAGACGATCACCTACACAAACATCGTCACCTCCTGGGAGGGCCTGGGCGATTGGCAGGCGAATGCCCCGCTGGAACTGACAACAGCCTTTGGCGGCGATCAACCCGGCGCGATAATCCTGCAAACGGCGGGGCCAGCGGCGATCCTTGCAGCGGCGCGGATCGACTGAGGGGTTACTGCGGTCGGGCGTTCTTCCAGCGGCGGTGGATCCAGAACCACTGGTCCAGATGCTCGCGCACCAGATCCTCAAGACTGTCGTTCAGCGCCTGGGTCATCGCCTCTGGCGTTTCTGCCGGGATCGGCGCCTCGACGATGATGTCAAAGGACAGCCCGTCCGGCTTGCGAACGGCATAGGTCGGGACCAGAAGCGCGTCATACCTCAACGCAAGCTCGGCCGCTGACAGCGCGGTCAGGGCGGGGCGGCCGAAGAACGTCAGCTCTTCGCCATGGCGCATGTGCTGGTCGACCAGCATCCCCAGCATGCCCCCAGACCGCAGATGCCGTACCATATCGGCCAGCCCCGCCCGCCCACGCGGGAAAAGTGGTTTGCCGATACCCGAGATGGCCTTCACATAGTGTTCGTTGAAATAGCTGTTCGCCATCGGCATATACAGCGCCCCAACCCGGTAGCCCCGCGCGATCAGCGCAGCCCGGCTGGCGTCGTAATTCCCGAAATGCCCGGTCACCAGGATCACCGGGCGCTTGGCCTGATGCGCCGCCTCCAACGCAGCAACGCCTGCCCCGGTCAGCGGATGGCGCAGGGCATGGGCGACAAACTCAGCCCCTGAGTAGATCTCGATCACGGTGCGGCCCACATTGTCGGGCACAGACTGAGCGATGCGTGCCACCTCTGCCTCTGGCAGGTCGGGCAGCACCAGGGCCAGATTCTCGCGGATGCGCCGCCGATAGCCCGCAAGGGGGGCGATCACCCGCGACAGCACCCAGCCACACATCGGCACCCGCCAGCGGTAGGGCAGCCGCAACAAAAGCCAGATCAGGCCCCGCAGAGCGCGGTCCTGCAGCCAGTGTCGAAGGTTCAGCGGGGTCGGGTTTGCCATTTGTCAGCTTTGGCTCAGGCCTTTTGGGCGGCTTGCGTTTCGCGGTGCCAGACATAAAGCCCGGCCCCCACGATCACAAGCGCGCCCAGCAAGGTCCAGCGATCTGGCCATTGGTCGTACAAAAGCGCGCCCCAGAAGGTGGCGAAGATGATCCCAAGGTAGGCGAAGGGTGCCACCACCGCCGCCTCGGTCATTGAAAAGCTGCGGATGATGCACAGTTGCGCCCCGGTGCCCAGGACCCCGACCAGCGCAAACAGCGCAAGGTCGGGGCCGGATACCGGCACCCAGACAGAGGGCAGCGCCAGTGCCGCCACCGCCGTGCCGAATATCGAAGCATGCAGAAGTGAGGTCCAGACCGGTTCTTTCGGGCCGATATAGCGAGTCAAAAGTGCGTTGCCAGTATAGCAGACCGCCGCCCCAAGTGGCAAAAGCGCCCAAGGGGAAAACACGCCCAACCCCGGCCGCAGGATGATCAGCGCCCCGATCAGCGCCACCACGACCCCGGCAATCCGCCGTGGCCCCAGCCGCTCGCCCAGAAAAAGCGCCGCCCCCAGCGTGATCAGCACCGGGTTGATGTCAGTAAGCGCTGTCGCCTCGGCCAGCCCGATATGGCCCAGCGACAGGAAAAACAGCCCCGTCGCGCCAAATTGACAGGCCGACCGCGCCATGTGCAGCCACGGATAGCGCGTGCGCAGCAGCACTGGCGCGCGGCGGTTCAACAAGACCATGACGATCAGCAACTGCCCGGCAAACCGCGCCCAGACGACCTGGGGCGCGGGGTAACGCTCGATCAGGCCCTTGGCGGTGGCGTCCATCGCGGTGAACAGAAGGATCGCCAGGATCATCAAAGTGATCCCGCGCGTCGGGCTGGAAGGGGGGGGCATTTGCATCAGCGGCACGCTAGGGGGCCGGGGCGGGGGCTTCAAGGGGCAAAGGCGCGCCGTCGGTTCAGTCTTTTGCCCTGTGCGAGCAGGGCCTTTGGGCATGATCGGGCTTTGGTTGCGCAACGGTTTCGCGATGAAAGCGACCGGTTGAAATCAGCTTTGTCGGAAGGTTGACGGGACAGGGCTTCCTATGCCGCCGTCGCTGGTGCTTTTGATGCGCCAAGCGCTGGCGGGCCGCCCGGCGCGAAGGGGGCCGGATGCGCCCATCACACGGAAGATCCAGCCCATCTCTGCCCCGACCGTCGGCGTGTTCCCCTGCATGTCGACACAGGGGGGCTGTCGTCGCCCGCCCGTCCCTGATGGGCGCGGCTTGGTCTTTTGCACCTGCGGTCAGGGATCACTCCTCCTCCGGCTGGATCAGCGTCAGCTCACCGCTGGTTTCAAGGTTGCGGATGGCGCTGATGATTGCGGTCATCGCCTCTTCGGCATCCTTGTCCTTGATCTTGCCCCGCGTGGCCATTTCCTCGCGCAGGCCTTGCGCCAGACGTTGCGAGATGTTGGACAACAGAAATTCCGCCGCCTCTTCCAGCCCCGGCTTGCCCATCGCTGCGGCAAGGGCGGTCACAAGGACGGGCTGGTCCACCAATCGGGTGATTTTCGGTGCATCGCGCGGATTCAGGCGCGTCGGGATGTGGACGAAGGTAAAGATTGCGCGGCGCACCTCGGCGGCAAAGCCGGCATCTTCGGCCTCAAGCCCCAAAAGCACGTCCTCACGGGTCAGCGCGGGCGAGATGTTCAGGATTGCGCCCACCCGTTCCACCGGCCCGATGTCAAAGGCGCGGGGGGGCTGGTTGTCCAGTTCCGCCAGCAGCGCGGCCCCGATGCGGCGGACGGTTTCGGGGTCAACCTTGCCGGTCATCGACACGGCATAGGCCACCCGGCGCGCCCGGTCACCCGGCAGTCGGCCGAGGATTTCGGCCGCTTTGGCAACCGGCAGCTTGGACAGCATGACCGCGCCAACTTCAACCGCCTCATCCGCAAGGATCGGTAGCAGACGGTCCACCGGCAGGGCCGTGATCCGTTCCCACGGGTCCACCTTGGAGGATTGCGACGCCATCCGCCGCAACCGTGACGCGGCGGATTGCGAGATATGGCCGTCCATCATGGACAGCGCGCCCTCAATCCCGCCGGGAAAGGACAGGCCGACCGATTCCAGTTCCGACAGAAACTGCGCCACCACCTCATCCAGGGTGGTGCGGTCGATCAGGCGCATCTGGCCCATCTGTTCGGCCAGCGACGCCTGCATATGTTCAGGAAGGGCCGAGATTGGCAGGCTGGTGCCCTCGGTCAGCAGATAGCGCACGATGACCGCCGCTTTCTGCCGGTTGGAAAGCACACGCCGCGGTGGGGGCCCCCCAACCGCGACGGCACGACGTTCCGGCAAGATGCGGGCCAAGGGAATGATATCCTGCGACAAGGGGGTACCTCTGATTCTTGCGGTCAGAAGCACCCTGCCAGCCGCGGGTTAACGCCCGCTTAGCCGCAACCCCCCTTAGCTGGTCGGGTTGGTGATGCAGGCGCCTTTCGCCTCATCCCAGCTTGCGCCGGCCATGCAAGAGGATGCGGTATCCTGCTTCACGCTGTCACCGCCGCAATAGGCAAAGGTCATCGTCGGGGCGAGCGTCAGTGCAATCACGGCGAGGGTCGTCTTGATCTTCATGGGTCGTCCTCCTGGTTGGGTTGGGCAGTCCGGGTTAGGGTCAGTAGGTGTAGGTGACGCCGGTCGCGATGGCATCGGCCAGCGCGCGTTCGGCCCAGGTTCCGCCGCCACCCGCCATGCGGATTGCGGCAAGCTGCAGCTGCGCTTCTTGCGATTCATTCATCTGAACCAGAAGCTGGCCATAATAGCTGCGCGCAAGGATGTTGCCGCTGTCCAACGCGATGGCGCGTTCATAGGCGGCAATCCCTTCCTCAACCCGACCAGTCTGGCGCAGCAGAAACCCTTGATAGGTCAGCACGCGGGGGGTTTCCCCCTCGGCCATGGTGGCAAGGATCACCAGCGCTTCATCCGGGCGGCCAGCATAGGCGAGTTCGCGCACCGCGCCAAAGCGCTGGTCATCGGTCAGGCCGGCCCCTTCGGCCTTGATGCAGGTCTTGGTCGCCTCGTCCCACACCTCACCCTTGGCGCATTCCAGCGTCGTCTCGGTCGGCTTCGGGGGTTCGGTGTCGTCGCTACCCGCCGCAAAGGCCAGTTGCGGGGCAAGGGCAAGAATGGCGGCAAGGATCATGCGCATCAGCGGTGCCTTTCGGTAACTTCCCGAAAGATAGCACGACGCCTGCGCAATCAAGCGCCGAAAATCGCGGCAGGGTGCCGCAGGGTCATCACGGATGCGTCAGCTGCCGAAAACCCGGGCAAAGATCGTATCGACATGTTTGGTGTGGTAGCCCAGATCGAACTTTTCCTCGATCTCTGCCGGCGACAGGGCCGCCGTCACCTCAGCGTCAGCCAGAAGCTCGGTCTTGAAATCGGCGCCCTTTTCCCAGACCTTCATCGCGTTGCGCTGCACGAGACGGTAGCTGTCTTCCCGGCTGACACCGGCCTGCGTCAGCGCCAGAAGCACGCGCTGGCTCATCACCAGACCTTTGAACTGGTTCATGTTGCGCAACATGTTTTCCGGATAGATCACCAGCTTTTCCACCAGCCCGGCCAAGCGGTGCAGCGCGAAATCCAGCGTGATCGTGGCATCCGGGCCGATGGCGCGTTCAACCGATGAGTGGCTGATGTCGCGTTCATGCCACAGCGCCACATTCTCCAGCGCCGGGATCACCGCCATGCGCACAAGGCGCGCAAGGCCCGTCAGGTTTTCGCTCAGGACGGGGTTGCGCTTGTGCGGCATGGCAGAGCTGCCCTTCTGGCCGGGGCTGAAGAACTCTTCGGCCTCAAGCACTTCGGTCCGCTGCATGTGGCGAATCTCGATGGCCACATTCTCGATGCTGCTGGCGATCACGCCCAGCGTGGCAAAGAACATCGCGTGGCGGTCACGCGGGATAACTTGCGTGCTGATCGGTTCGGGCGTCAGGCCCAGCATCTTGCAGACGTGTTCCTCGACGAAGGGGTCGATGTTGGCGAAGGTTCCGACCGCGCCAGAGATTGCCCCGGTCGCCACCTCGGCCCGTGCGGCCACCAGCCGCGCCCGGTTGCGGGCCATTTCGGCGTAAAAGCGGGCGAAGGTCAGGCCCATCGTTGTGGGTTCGGCGTGGATCCCGTGGCTGCGCCCGATGCGGACGGTATCCTTGTGTTCCAGCGCCCGCGCCTTCAGGGCCGCAAGCACCCGGTCAAGCGCCACCAGCAAAAGGTCAGATGCGCGCACCAGCTGCAGGTTCAGCGTGGTGTCCAGCACGTCGGAACTGGTCATCCCCTGATGCACGAACCGCGCGTCATCCGCGCCGATATGTTCGGCCAGATGGGTCAGGAAGGCGATCACGTCATGCTTGGTCACCGCTTCGATCTCATCAATGCGGGCGACGTTGAATTCCACGTCCTTGGCGCGCCAGACGGCTTCGGCATTGGCCTTGGGGATCACGCCAAGGATGGCTTGCGCGTCGCAGGCATGGGCCTCGATCTCGAACCAGATCTTGAACCGGGCTTCCGGGGACCAGATCGCCACCATCTCGGGGCGGGAATAGCGCGGGATCATTGGGGGCCTCCTGACTGAACTTTCCCGCGCCTTACGCTGACAGGCCGTAGCACGCAAGGCAGCACAAATGACGGGGCCCCGCCGCTGGCCTGTTCTGCGCCCCTTGTGCATATGCCGCGCGGCCAGCGGCTGTTGGCCATACTGTGCTGAATCCGTTCCTCAATTCTGCCGCAGTGATCGGGTCTTGCAGTCAGGTGGTGGACGGCGGGCGGCCAGATAGGCTAGGGCCTGCCGAGGTTGATTTGGGGCCTTTGAACTTGGGCGGGGCAGAAGGCGCAGCATGACCGAGGACGACACCGACTACGACGACGACGAGGAAAACCCGATCTGGGCCGCCCTGATCAAGACCGGGCTGATCCTGTCGATCGTGGCCTTGGCGGGCGGATACATGGGCTGGTTCCATTCCTTGGGGGATTCGCTGGCTGTCGGACGCGGCCCGGCCTCGGTCGCGGTGTTCGTGCTGTCGCTACTGGCGATCTGGAAGGGGATGCAGGCGGCGGCCTTCGGGGCGCTGTTGCTGTCGATCCTGACCGCGACCTCGGTGGTGCTGGCGCATATCTGGCCCGGCCCGCCCGGCATCTTCCTGCTGTATCAAAAGAACATGTTCCACGAAAACAACGATCTTGCGGGCCTTGAGGCCGACATCCGTGAGGCCGCACCGCTGGCCCTGACGCTGCAAGAGGTGTCAGTGCCGAACCGGGCCCTGCTGGCCAACCTGTCGGACATCTTCCCGCACCAGTTCCATTGTCCGCAAGGGCGGCGCGGGGGCACCGCTGTCGCGTCACAACTGCCAGCGGTGGATGGTGCGACTGTCTGCGTGCCTGGCCTTGCGGCGATGCAGGTGGTCTTTCGCGATCAGCCGGTCTGGATTGTCTCGGTCCACCTCAGCTGGCCCTGGCCCTTTGGTCAGGCCGCCCATGTGGCAGAGTTACGCCCCGTGCTGGCCGGGCTGGAGGGTCCGGTCCTGATGGGCGGTGACTTCAACATGGTGCGCTGGGCGCTGTCGGTCCGCCGCCTTGCCGCCGAGGCGCGGGGCCAGGTCGCAGGCCCCTCCAAGGGCAGCTATACCGGCCTGTGGGTCTTGCCATCGCTGCCGATTGACCATGTCATCGCCCCCTTGGGCGGGCGCGTGACCCAGCGGCCAGCACTTGGGTCTGATCATCTTGGCCTGTTGGCGAACCTGGCGCTTTAGCCCATCAGGCGGGGATCAAACGGATAGCGCGTCAGCGTCTCGCAGCCGGTTTCGGTGATCAGCACCTGATCCTCCAGCTTGATCGAGAAATTGCCACCCTCCGGGCTGACCAGCGCCTCGACGCACAAGACCATCCCCGGCTCCAGCGCCGCGTCAAAGGCGCCCGGCATCCAGCCGTCGGGGTAGTGGACGTAAGGCCATTCATCGCACAGCCCCACGCCATGCATCTTGCAGGAATACTTCTGCGCCCAGTACTCCGGGGCCAGCTGGTGGCCCTGCATCACCAGCTCCTCAATCATCACGCCGGGCTTCAGACGGGCCTTGTGGTCGGCGATATGGTCCAGCGCGTGGTGAAACGCGCTGACCATCGCGTTTGACGGGCGCGCATCGCCAATCCACCAGGTGCGGCTGATGTCGATGCAAAAGCCGTAGGCCCCGATCAGATCGGTGTCGAAAGCGACGATCTCATTATCCTGCACCTCGCGCGGGCCGCATTCCTGAAACCACGGGTTGGTCCGAGGGCCGGAGGCAAGGAGACGTGTCTCGATCCATTCCCCCCCGCGCCGGATGTTGGCGGCATGGAGTTCGGCCCAGATCGCATCCTCGCTGACGCCGCCCTTCGGCACCTCACTGCGCGCAAAGGCCTCCATCTCGGCAATGCCCGCCTCACAGGCCACATGCGCACAGCGCATCGCCAGAATCTCATCGTACGTCTTCACCGCGCGGACGCGTTCGGTCAGTTCCTCGCCCTCTTCAACGGTGAACCCCACGCCTTCCAGCGCCCGCAGCCCGTGGGCCATGATCTTGTCCACCGCCAGCCGCCGGTTCCCCCCGGCATGGGCGCGCATCACCTCATCCACCTGGGCCGCAAACCCCTGCGCTGCCTGCGCCCCCCGGTCACCGGTGGAGTTGTAAAAGAACGTGGCCCCCGAGCGCAGCTCTTTCACCAGCGGGTTGAACGTCACCAGGAAGGGAGAGTTCTTGTATTCCCACATCACCATATGCCCGTCAGCACAAAGCAAACACGCCCGGAACGGGTTGTGCATGTTCCAGACCTGCATGTTGGTGGTGTCGGTCGCATAGCGGATGTTGAGGGGGTCAAACAGCAACAGCCCGCCATAATCCCGTGCGACCAGCCCCGCGACAAGCTTTGCCCACCGCGCCTCACGCATCCGGGGCAGGTCCGGCAGCACCAACCCCGCCGCCGCCCATTCCCGCAAGGCAAGCGCCGTGGGGCCGATCTCCACCCGGTCAGCGTCGTTCGGAGTGCCGTCGCCCCGCCGGTCACCGCGCGTGGGGTCAATCTTGCGCTGCGGGCGCGGGGGCGGG
>JBBQVR010000097.1:0-13342 GCA_038211355.1 Rhodobacterales bacterium
CGCGAGCGGCTTAACAGGTCACTGGACCTGCGTCCTTCATGAGGCTCAGGATCGACATCAATCCCGACATAGCCGCCTTGATTAAGGCGGACCTCGCCGCCCGTGAAAAGTCGGAGTCGGCCGACATGCGCGAGGCTGGCACCAGCCTGAAATCCGCCTGGCGCACCCAGATTACCGGCGCGGGGCTGGGCACACGCCTCGCCAACTCGATCCGCTCCGCCAACTTCCCCAAATCCGGCGAAAGCCTGAACGCGGCCGCTCTGGTTTGGTCGAACGCCCCGGTGATCATCGGCGCGCATGACACCGGTCCGCTGATCCGCTCGAAGAACGGCTTTTGGCTGGCGATCCCGACGCCAGCGGCTGGCAAGTCCACGCGCGGCGGCCGGATCACCCCCGGCGAATGGGAACGCCGCACGGGCTTGCGACTGCGGTTCATCTATCGCCGTCGGGGCCCAAGCCTTCTGGTGGTGGAGGGACGGTTGAACACCAAGGGCCGTGCCGTGCCATCAAAGTCGAAAACCGGCCGGGGCGTCGTCACCGCGCCGATCTTCCTATTGGTGCCCCAGGTCAAGCTGCCGAAGCGGCTGGATCTGGCGCGGGATGCCGAGCAGGCAGTGGACGGTGTACCGGGGCTGATCGTGGCGAAGTGGGCGGAAGCCAAATAGTCGGAAGCGCTTCGTTCGGCCCAGCGCAGGAACTCGGCCAAGGCGCGCATCTCTTCCTCGGTGATCTTGAACAGCGGCATCTGGCGACGGCCTTCGATGCCGCTGGGTTGGGCAGCCATCCAGCCATCCAGCGTTTCAAAGGCAGCTTGGGGGTCGTCCATCACGCCCCAGCGGGTCATCACATTGCCCAGTTCGGGGGCGAAATAGGCGCCCTCGCCATGCAGGGTGTGGCAGTTGATGCAGCTGTGCCGCTCCCAGACATGTTTGCCGAGGATAACCTCGGGCGATAGCGGCATTCCGGCGGTCGAGACATTCACCACATAGCGGTGGGAATGGATGGTCATGGCAATGAACACGACGATGAAAAACAATGATCCACCGTAAAAGATGTTCCTCGCCCGTGATTTCGTGAGGATCTCTGACATTGGGCCGGTCCTGGCGATTGTTGCGGATCAGACGGTTTTACGCAGGCAAGCGCGTGTGGATGTTGTTCCAGCACAACGACGCAGGCTGATGTGGCGGGCACGTTTCCAGAACGGCACTCCAGCCGAACCGGAGGCAGCATGTTCGGCCCAAGGATGGACGACCCCGATCTGCCGTTGGGACTGCTGTTTCGCCATTGGCCAGCGACGGTGAGCGTTTTTCTGTCGCATCGGATGCTTTGCGTTGGCTGCCCGATCGCACCGTTTCACACGGTGATCGACGCCTGTGCGGAATACGGGCTGAATGAGGCGCTGTTTCGTGCCGAATTGCAGGCGGCAATCACCGGGTGACATGGCCATTGGCTTGCGCGGCACTCTGGTGCGGGGGATGCAGGCAGCCTTGCCAGGCACAGCAAGCAAAAACAAAGGTATGACCAATGGCCAAGCCAACCCGACCGCCCTTTGCCGGTCCTGCCCTTTTCAGTTATGGCTTTCGGCCGCTTTTCCTTGTGGCAGGCATTTTCGCGGCATTGGTGGTGCCGCTTTGGATGGGGGTGTGGTCCGGCGAAGTGGTGCTTGAAGGCCCGTTTTCCCCGCTGGACTGGCACATTCATGAGATGCTGTTCGGCTATACCTCTGCCGTGATCGCCGGGTTCTTGTTCACGGCCATCCCGAACTGGACAGGGCGTATGCCAACCCGCGGCTGGCCCTTGATGGTGCTGACGGCTTTGTGGCTGGCGGGGCGGTTGGCCGTTGCGGGGGCATTCGCTATTGAGCCGGTTTACGTGATGCTGATCGACAGCGCCTTCATGTTGGTGATCGGTACGATGGTCACGATAGAGATCGTGGCTGGGCGGAACTGGAGCAACCTGAAGGTGGTCGTACCCGTGCTGCTGTATCTGGCCGCCAATCTCATCTTCCACATCGAAGCGATGATGGCAGGGAGCGCGGATGTCGGGCGGCGCCTTGGCTTTGCGATGGTCGTGATGCTGATCGGGCTGATCGGCGGGCGGATCATTCCCAGTTTTACCCGCAACTGGCTGGCCAATCGGTCACCTGATCCGGGCGCGCTGCCGGTGCCGTTCGGGCGGTTCGACGGGGTAAGCCTTGGGGCTGCGTTGCTTGCCCTGCTGGTCTGGGTGATCTGGCCAGTGTCTCCGCCGACCGGCATGTTGCTTATGCTGGCCGGTGTGGGGCAGGGGGTGCGAATGGCGCGCTGGCGCGGGTGGCGGGTCTGGCGCTCTCCTTTGGTGTTGATGCTGCATGTGGCCTTTGGCTTCATTCCGGCGGGATTGATAGCGCTGGGCTTGTCGGCCCTTGAGATGGTCCCTGCAGCGACCGGGTTTCATCTTCTGGGGATCGGTGGGTTTGGCGGCATGACGATTGCGGTGATGATGCGGGCCTCGTTGGGCCATACCGGACGCCCTTTGCAAGCGGGCTCCGCGTTGACGCTGGCCTTTGTCCTGGTGTCCTTGGCGGCGGTTGTGCGGGTGGCGGTCCCGCTTCCCTTGGGCCTGTGGATCGCCGCGGCCTCTTGGACGCTTGGCTTTGGCCTGTTCGTCTGGAGATTAGCCCCAGTGCTCAGCCTGCCCAACCCGGCACGGCGCCAGCCAAATGGCCGCTGATCCTGTCAGGCAATGGCGCCGCTGAGGACGACCAGCCGGTGCGGCGCGGTCACGGTAATCTTGCGGCGTTCCGACAGCACGATCCCGTCACGTTCCCATCCGCTGAGCAACCGGCTGACGGTGTACGGCGTGGTGCCGGTCATGTCTGAGATGTTCTGCCGGGTGATCGGCAGGCCGACCTCGATCCCGCCGTCCACCTTGCGCCCGGTCTGGGTGATCAGCCGCAGGATCGCGCAGGCCACGCGCTGTTCTACCGCTTGGGTAGCCATTTCGACGATCCGGTTGTTCAACTCTCCCAGACGCTCTCCGACAACCTTGTAGGTTTCCGTGGCAAAGCCCTCATATCTTTCGGTGAAACCCGCCCACAACTGGTTGGGCCAGGCCAGCACCAGACAGTCATCCGCCGTCATCGCCGTTGCCGGATAGATCGTTTTTCCAAGCGCCGCGCCGATGCCGAACAACTGGCCGGGGGCGATGTGCAGCGCGATGATCTGGTCGCCCCCCGGTGTGGTTCGGATCACCCGTATATGGCCATCCATCAGCAAAAAGAACCGCTCTACCGGCAAGCCTTCGCTGAACACCGCCACCCCTGGATCAAAACGCAACGGCGTTGCAGCATCCAGAATCTCGCGGATTTGCGGTCGGGACAGTCGGCGAAACGGCGGCAGATCGGTCAGCAGGCTTTCGTCAAGTTTCTTTAACACAAAGCCTCCGATGTTGTGGCAGCACAACGAGCCATGGCGGACGTTAGCCTAGAACCGTGGCAAGACCAATCGCTTCCGTTCCCAGAAAGGACACCCGATGTTTTCGAAACTGATCGCTGCCAGCCTTGCCGTTCTGCTGCTGGCCCCCGCCGTCCAGGCGGAGAATTTTGATGTGCTGATGCTGAACAAGGGTGCCGAAGGTGCCATGGTGTTCGAACCCGCTTTTGTGAAGGCGGCTGTCGGCGACACCGTCACCTTTATTTCCACCGACAAGGGTCATAATGCCGAGGACATCAAGGGCATGTTGCCCGAAGGTGTTGAGCCCTTCAAAAGCAAGATGGGGGCTGATTACGTTCTGACCCTGACCGCCGAGGGGCTGTATGGTGTCAAATGCACCCCGCATTACAGCATGGGAATGGTTGCGCTGATCCAGGCCGGTGCGCCGGTCAATCAGGATGCGGTGACGGCGGTGGAGCTGAAGGGCAAGGCTAAGACCCGGTTCGAGCCGTTGTTTACGCAGATCGCCGAGTAATCAATCGCTTAAAGCAAAAGGGCGGCCCCGGTGATGGGGCCGCCCTTTCCTTTTTTGGGTCATGTTCATCCCGGTCCTTCAGCCCGCGCCGTCTCGTACCAGCCGAAAGCCCAGATAGTCGGGCGGCACACCGGCGGCGCAGCCCCCCGACCGCGCATCGCGGATAAAGTCGATCACGAAGGCGCGGTGTTTGCCTTGCACGGCGCGCACCCCGCAATAGTCGGACCTTGTCAGGATCGCGGCCCCGTCTGGCGTCAACGTGCCATTCTGAAAGCAGGTTTGCGTCCATTCCCAGATATTGCCCGCCATGTCAGCCACACCCACCGAGTTGACCCCAAAATGCCCCAGCGGGTGGGCGATCAGATCAGCCTCGCCGCGCAACGCCACCTCGCGCTGATAGCTTGCGATCCAGCGACGTGAGGGATCGGTTCCGTTGGCATCTTCGGAAAATCCATCGTCATTGCCGCGCTCTGCCGCAGCGCGCAGCCATTCGGCATCGGTTGGCAGGCGCCACCGCTGCCCCGTGCGGCCTGAGAACCAGGCGGCATAGGCTGTGGCATCACTGTGATTGATCCCGGTCTGGGCAAAATCCGGCCGCCCGGCGGATGGCACTGCGGGACAGGCACCATCGGCCACGCACAGCGCATATTCCGCCTCGCTGACATGGTGTTTTGCGATGTGGAGAGCAGTGGCACCCTGTGCCTGCTTTGGCGCATCGACGACGCGTGTGCCTAGCCGGAACTCACCCGCTGGGCGGTAATCCTGCCGCGCGGCCGCAAGATAAATGGTTTCAGGACCCGTCTGGGGAAGGGGCTGACCGGGCCAAAGCAAAGCCGCCGTGCCAAACGCGACCACGACGATAGCGGCAAGTCCTGTGCGAGGTTTCACGATTGCCCTCCGGATAAAAAAGGGCGGCCCCGGATCCAGGGCCGCCCACATATCTGCAAGGCCGTTGTTACGGCATGGCCGTGCGGCCTTCATGGGCCACGTCATATTCCACTGGGGCCACCACCTGTTCCATCAGGTCATTGTTCCAGTCGCCGCCGACGATCACATGCGCCGTGGCCCCCAGATTGACCGCCTCGATCAGGTTGTGGTTGACGTAGGCGTAGACGCCTGGTTGCAGGAAGGTGTACAGCGCCGCCCCGGCCGATCCACCGCGAATGAACCACGTTTCCAGATCGCGTTCAGGCGCGTTATTGAACTTGCCAGTTTCCCAGACCAGATCGCCATGTCCACCGATCAGATGCGGGCGGGTGTCACGGTTGGCCTGAGAGTGAAGAAACAGCACCGTTTCACCTTGTTCCGCTGTCAGTGCCTTGTCGCCGGTCAGCGCGCCCACACGGCCGTTGAAGACAACATGCGACGGGATCAGACCGTTCATCACCTCAAGCGTGTCAGAATAGCTCTCCCCGGCATCGGCAAATCGCATGTAGGTCCCATCCTCGCCGCGCGGAATGTAGAAATCGTTTTCGCCGATGTAGTACACCCGGTCATAGGATACCGGCTGGCCCAGATGATCCTTCAGCCCGTCGCGGGGCAGCACCATGATGGCACCCGACATGCCCGACACCACATGCCAGGGGATCATCGGGCCGCCCGGGGCGCAGTGATAGACAAACACGCCGGGCCGTGTCGCCTTGAACCGCAACACAGCCTTTTCGCCGGGGTTCACCAGCGTCAGTGACCCACCGCCCAACGCGCCGGTGGCGGCATGAAAGTCGATGTTATGCTGCATCATGTTTTCTGGCGGGTTGAACAGCGTCAGCTCAACATAATCGCCCTCATGTACCACCATCAGCGGGCCGGGGACCGAGCCATTGAACGTCATCGCCTGTATCCAGGCGTCTACATCCACCTGCAGTTCCTTTTCGATGATCTTCATCTCGAACTCGATGATCTGCGGGCCGACCGTCGCCACCTGTTCGTGCGCATGCACGAACGGCGGGGCGACCAGCTTGACCTTGCGGCGGGTCATCGCCGACAGATCGACCGGCGCAGCACCTGAGGTGTCCATCACCTCTTCCGCCGCAACTGATGTCTTGAGGACGTAGGGCGAGGCGGCAACAAGTGCGGCCCCCATGAGTGCAGCGCGTCTGGTCAGCATCTGATTTCCTTTCGAGAGCATGTTGTTTCCCGACATCTAGTCTGATGCCCCATCGCCTTCGTTGCGCCGCAACAACGTTCTTGGCAGATAAGGTGCCTATCAGGCGGCGCGATCCAGTGTCCCGGCCTCGGTCACGATCTCATCCATGGCAATGTCGTGAGGCTCTGGGAAAATCGTGGGGAGCCGTGCCGCCGCCAGCCCGACGCCGATGACCAAGGGTCGCAAGGGAAATGCGGCAAGCGTGCGGTCAAAGTATCCGCCACCATAGCCAAGTCGATAACCCGCATCATCCCAGCCTACCAACGGTGCAAGCAGGACGTCCGGAACAACTTCCGGCCCCTCGGCGGGAACCGGTATCTTCCAGAACCCCTGTACCATATGGCAATCCGGCGTCCACGGGCGAAAGACCAGTGGGGCCGCACGCATCACCACGACGGGCAGAGCGACCCTTGCACCCTGCGCGATCAACCGCTCCAGCCAGTGGCGCAGGTTCAATTCGGCCTTGATGGGCCACCACGCTGAAATCGTCAGCCCTGACAGGCCACCACAGCGTTCCTCGATCAGGGCGTCGAGATGGCCTGCCACGGCCTCGGACGCTGTATGGCGGTCGGCCACAGACATGTCCGCACGCATCTTCAACAATCGGGCGCGTTGACGGTCGCGCCACAGTTTCGATGTACCCTCTTTTGGATGAGCGTCGTCAGATCCGTTCATCCGGTGCTCCGTCCGATACGTTTGCGTTCAAATGAACCGGACAAGTCCGGGGGCAGACCGTGAGGGCGCGCAGCGTCTTCAACTGCCAGATTCAGCGACCGGGCGATGCGTTCGGCACGGGCAATGACATGGGCCGCACCAGCGGGTGAGCAGACCTGACCTGCAGTTTCACGAAACAGCACCAGCCAGCGTTCAAAATGCGCCCAAGTCACCGGCAGGTCGGCATGTTTGGTCACCGGAGAGCCGTGATAGCACCCGGTCATCAGCGCGACCGAGCCCCAGAACTCGACCATGCGCTCCAGATGTGGCTCCCAATCAGTGATGCGCGCGGCAAAAACCGGGCCAAGAACCGGATCGGCGCGGACCTTGTCGTAGAAACGGTGAACCAGCGTGGTCAGGATCACCTCGTCCAGCCCGGTTTCGACCATAAGGGCGGCTGTTATCTCTGGCCTGGCGGACCGGATCGGGTGTGCGTTGGCGTCGTGATGCATGGTCGGATCCGGTTTTTTTGGCTTGTGTTGCGGTCTAGGCGTGTTAATAGGTATTGTAAATACTTATTCAAGGGTTGCGTCCTTCAATGCGTCTGACCTCTTTCACCGATTACGGCCTGCGGGTGCTTATGCAGATGGCGAGTGCGCCGGACCGGGTCTTTTCCACGGCCGAGCTGGCCGATAAATTCGGCCTCTCGCGCAATCACCTGACCAAGATCATTCAGCGTCTGGCGCAGGGCGGAATTGTTGCCACCCGACGCGGTGGGGGCGGCGGTGCAACGCTGGCCCGAGACCCGCGGGAGCTCGGTGTGGGGTCGATTGTGCGGCTGTTGGAGGAGGGTCAGGCCCTTGTTGAATGTTTTGCTGTAAGCGGTGGCGACTGCACGATCACCGGTTGCTGCCGCCTCAAAGCCAGATTGCGCCGTGCCGAGGCGGCCTTTCTGTCCGACTTGGACCGCGCCACCCTCGCCGACATCGCACTTCCCGCAGGAACCACCTCTCGCGTTGCGGCAGGCCCACAACACTGACACGCCTTTCCCTGATCGGCGGCACCGAAAAGCCAATGTGCAGGTCGCCCGACCAAGTTTCCGTCGCCCCGATCAAGGACAGATGAATGATTGCCCAGCTGACCCGCGCAGAACGCAATTTGGCTATGGCCCTCTCTATGGTGTTGGCCCTTGTGGGATTGACGATGGCGGCATTGGGTAACCACGACCCGATGGCGGTGCATGGATTTATGGCGCTGGCCTTGGGTCTTGCACTGGTGTTCGCGGTGGGTGGCGTGCTGGAATATCCGGCCCCGGACCCCGCGCGTTTGAAGCGCTATTATGACGACCCGATCAAGATCGGCATTTTGCTGGCGATGGTCTGGGGCGTGTTTGCCATGGCCGTCGGGCTGTGGGTTGCAGCCCTGATGGTCTGGCCGGATGCCACTTTCGGGCAGGCATGGTCCGGCTATGGCCGTCTGCGGCCAGTACATACCACCGGGGTGATCTTTGCCTTTGGTGGCAATGCGCTGATCGCAACCTCGTTTCACGTCATGCAGCGCACCTGCCGGGCGCGTCTGGCGGATCAACTATCGCCTTGGTTCGTTCTGATCGGCTACAACCTGTTCTGCGTCTGGGCAGTCAGCGGCTATTTCATGGGCGTGACCCAGTCCAAGGAATATGCCGAAGCCGAATGGTATGCCGACATATGGCTGGTGATCGTCTGGGTAACTTATCTGGTGCTGTACCTGCGCACGCTCAAGCTCAGGGCCGAGCCACATATATATGTTGCCAACTGGTACTACCTTGCCTTCATCGTCGTGGTGGCAATGCTGCATATCGTGAATGCCGCAGCGCTGCCGGTCAGCTGGACAGGCTCCAAAAGCTATCCCGCTTTTTCCGGCGTTCAGGATGCGATGGTGCAATGGTGGTATGGCCACAACGCCGTGGCGTTCTTCATGACTTCGGGCTTTCTGGGGATGCTGTATTACTACTTGCCGGTGCAGGCGCAGCGACCGATCTTTTCCTACCGGCTGTCGATCCTCAGCTTCTGGGGGATCACGTTTTTCTACCTTTGGGTGGGCTCGCACCATCTGCATTACACCGCCCTGCCGCATTGGGTGCAAACGCTGGGCATGACGTTTTCGGTGATGCTGCTGGTGCCAAGCTGGGCCTCGGCGGGCAATGCGCTGCTGACGCTGAACGGCGCCTGGCACCGGGTGCGCGATGATGCGACGCTGAGGTTCATGTTCGTGGCAGCGGTGTTCTATGGGCTGTCCACGTTCGAAGGATCCTTCCTTGCGATCCGCCCGGTCAACGCGCTGTCGCATTACACGGATTGGACCGTGGGGCATGTGCATTCCGGTGCCTTGGGGTGGCTTGCGATGGTGACGTTCGGCGCGTTCTATGCCGTGGTTCCGCAAATCTGGGGCCGGCCCGCGATGTACTCACCCAAGCTGGTGGAATGGCACTTCTGGCTCGCGCTCGCGGGGTTGCTGACCTATGTTTTCGCGCTGTGGAACGCAGGCATCACGCAAGGCCTGATGTGGCGGACCTACAATTCGGCGGGCACGCTGAACTATTCCTTCATCGACAGCATGGAGGCGATGCGCCCCTATTACATCGCGCGCGTGGTGGGCGGAGCGCTGTTCCTGGCCGGTATCTGCGTCGGTGCGGTAAACATCTGGATGACGGTGCGGGGCGCGCGGGATCACGCTGCCGATCGCCCCCTTGCCCCCCAAGCGGCGGAGTAGCGAAATGGCCCTGTTCAAGGCGCATTACAATCTGGAAAAGAACTCCGTCGCGCTGGTGATCGGCATCATCCTTGCCGCCAGTGTCGGCGGTCTGGTCGAAATCGCGCCGCTGTTCACCATTGATGAAACGGTGGAGACCCTTGACGACATGCGGGTCTATACCCCGCTGGAACTGGCGGGCCGCAACATCTACATCCGCGAAGGATGCTATGCCTGCCACAGCCAGATGATCCGCACCCTGCGCGACGAGGTGGAGCGTTACGGCCCCTACTCGCTGGCCGCCGAAAGCCAGTATGACCATCCGATGCTGTGGGGCTCCAAACGCACGGGGCCGGACATCGCGCGGCTGGGTGGCAAATATTCGGACGCCTGGCATGTGGCACATCTGATCAACCCGCGCGATGTGGTGCCGACCTCGATCATGCCCGCCTATCCGTGGCTGGCAGACGCTCCGTTGCGGGTGGATGACCTTGGCGATCACCTGACGGCCTTGCGTCGTCTTGGTGTGCCCTACACCGACGACATGATCGCCAACGCGCCGCGGGATGCGGCTGCGCAGGCCAACCCGGACTCGGACGCCGCCACTGGCGTTGTCGAACGCTATGGTGAGGCGACGACGCTGCGGCGCTTTTCGGGGGCGCAGCGGTTGACGGAAATGGATGCGCTGGTGGCCTACCTTCAGGTGCTTGGCCAGCTGACGCAGGCCCCTTATGCCGCCAATGAGCCGCAGGCCGCACCATGACCCACGAAACCTTTGTCCTGATCGCCAAGACTTTCGGCCTGTTTTACCTGATGGGGTTTTTCCTGATCGTGGTGATCCATACCTTCCGCCCGTCGCAAAAGGCCCGAGCCGAGCATGCGGCCCGGTCCATCCTGAACACCGAGGACCGGCCATGGCAGTAGAGGAACGCGACCCCGTCTCGGGCTATCTGACCACCGGGCACGACTGGAACGGTATCAAGGAACTCAACTCGCCAGTGCCGCGCATCGTGTTTGCCTTCATGGCGGTGACGCATCTTTACGCGCTGGTCGCATGGATCTTGCTGCCGACCTGGCCGTTGGGCCAGACCTTTACCCGTGGCTTGCTGGGGATTGACCAGAAAACCACGGTCGCCGCCGATCTGGCCGCCGCGGATGCCGCGCGTGCGGGTTGGAAGGAAACGCTGGCCTCGGCGGATTTCGACACCCTGCGCGCCGACCCGGACCTGATGGCGCGCGCAGTTGCCACGGCCGGGCCGCTCTACGGACAGAATTGCCAGGTCTGCCACGGCGCGGGTGGGATCGGCGGGCCTGGGTTTCCGCGCCTGAGCGATGACATCTGGCTGTGGGGTGGCACGGCCGACGAGATCGCGACGACCCTGCGGGTGGGCATCAACGCGGATCATCCCGATACGCATTTCGCACAGATGCCCGCCTTTGGCCGAGATCAACTGATAAGCCGTTCCGAGATTTCCTTGTTGACCGACTATGTCCTGACGCTTGGGAACGGCGTGATCCCCGATGATCCGTCCGAGGGGGCGATCCTGTTCCAGACCAATTGCGCCGCCTGCCACGGCGAGGATGCGCGCGGCGTAGAAGGTACCGGCGCGCCAAACCTGACCGATGCCGATTGGGTCTATGGCGGTGATGCAACCAGCATCCGCAAAACCCTGATTGTGGGGCGGCAGGGCCAGATGCCAAGCTGGCAAACGCGGCTGAACGAAGTCGAGATCCGTGCGCTAGCGCTGTATGTTGAAAGTCTCTCGGAGGCCGCGCCATGATCCTGGCACCGCGTCACTGGGCCATTCTTGTCGCCACCGCCGGACTGGCGCTGGTGATCGCAGCAAACTGGCAATTCGTGAAGCTGGCGTTCGACACCGCGCCCGGTTGCGTGCCGGTGGACGCCGCCCGCCCTGCCGCCAAACCCGCTTGCTGAGGAAGGGATACCATGCTTGAACCACTTCCCGCCATCGCGCCCCGGCTTCGTCCCGACTGCAGATTTGCACGAAACCTGCCTCCCATGGTGGCGCGCGACTGGCTTGCCAAAGGGTGGTCCGATCTGCGTGCAGACCCCTTGCAAAGCCTTGCTTATGGCGGGGCGGTTTTTGCGCTGTCGGTGCTGGTCATCTGGGGGCTGAACGCAGTGGGGCTGCCTTCGCTGATCCTGCCTGCGCTGTCGGGCTTTTTGGTAGTGGGCCCGCTACTGGCGATCGGTCTTTACGAGAAAAGCCGTCGTTTGCAGGCGGGGCAGCCTGTAACACTGGCAAACATGATGGTGGCGCATCCGCGCTCGGGTGGCCAACTGGTGTTCGCGGGGTTGGTCCTTTGCCTGCTGGTCATGCTGTGGCTGCGCGCGGCGGACCTTTTATATGCGTTGTTTTACGGGCTGTTGCCGTTTCCGGGATATGACCAGATCCTTGGCCAGTTGCTGAGCACCCCGCGTGGCTGGGCGTTGATCCTGACCGGGTCTACCGTCGGCGGCCTCTTTGCCGCCTTTGCCATGGCGATCAGCCTGTTTTCGATCCCGATGCTGCTGGAGCGCCGAGTCGATGCGCTGACCGCCCTTGGCACCAGCTTTGCCCTGACCACCCAAAACCTGCGGGCAGTGTTGCCGTGGGGGGCCGTCGTGGTGGCCGGTTTCGCACTGTCTGCAGCGACGGGCCTACTGGGCCTGATCGTGATCTTTCCGCTGCTGGGGCACGGCACCTGGCACGCTTGGGTCGCCGTTCGCCACGGGGTTGGAGGGTCCGAAACATGAGCTATCTGTTCCTGATCCCTGTGTCGATTACCCTTGGTCTTACTGGTCTTGGTGCCTTCTTCTGGTCCATGCGCCACAATCAGTACGATGATCTTGATGGCGCGGCGGCCCGCATCCTGACGACACCCGACCAGCCTCTACCGCCCCCCGAACTGCCGAGAAAAAGCAATGAGCAATCAAATTCTGGTTAAAACATGACCGCTGTCACCATCACGACGGATGGCTTTGAGGTGGATGCATCGGTGATCGCCACGGCCTTCGGCATTGATCCCGCTACCCTTCAGACGCGTATGCGGTCTGGCGAGGTCACCAGTATCTGCGAGGCTGGTGTGGGCGCTGACCTCGGCCGCTTTCGGCTGACTTTCCGCCATGCGGGACGAGCTTTGCGGTTAACCGTAAACGCTGACGGCGAGATGATTACGCGGGCGATGTATCCCGTCGGTATGCCGATGGCCAATCGCACCCCACGAGCTGATTGAAAACGAAGACTTGGGTCCGGCCGACGGACGAAGCCCCGTGACTATGCGTATATCAGGAACGCAGTGCTCCACGCATTGTCCTGCGCCGCAGGTATATCGCGATGCCAATCCAAACCGCCGCGCGCAGGGCCATCGCGCCAACAGTACGTGCCTCATACGCCCCGCCGAACAATACGTGCAGGCCCAGCAACAGAAACACCGCCAGGATGGCCAGTGCCAGCGCGATGGCAAGCGGGCCCGCCCAGGGTTTGCGCATGGCAATCCAGACCCCTGCCAGCACGTAGGCGAAGCCAGACAGGAAGTTAAACCACAGCACGAAGGGCACCGCGTTGCCCACCGCTGCCTGCGCTGCCGCATCGCCGAACAGCGCCTGCCCGCCAGACACGATGGTCAGTGCGCCGAACACCACAGCGATGCCCGCTGCTATCAATAGGCCGGTTGTTCTGCGATGTGTTGTCGTCATCTCGCGACTCCTTTGTCTTGTTCCAGACGCCCGTCCCGCAAGTGGAACAGGCGATCAAACCGGTCGAGAATCTTTTCGTCATGCGTCACGGCGATGATGCAGGCGTCCTGTTCGGCGGCCAGCTTGCGCAACAGGTCCATCACGATGCCCGCGCGCTTGCTGTC
>JBBQVR010000098.1:0-13279 GCA_038211355.1 Rhodobacterales bacterium
CGGGGCGATGCGGCCGATGGCGTCGGCCAGGTCGGGCGGCACATGCCGCGAGGCTTCGGTCAGCGCGGTGGCCGACCAGGTCAGCAGTGTCAGGACGTCCAGCAGTTCTTCGGGGTTGCGGGTGGGCAGGCCGCCTTCGGCATCGATTTCCGAGCGACATTCGCTGGCAAGTGCTGCGGTGGCAGGAGCGATCAGCTTGTCCATGCCGATCAGCGAAATGCCGGCGTAGACCAGGCCTGTCAGCGCCTCGAAGCGGGGCAATCCCGGCGCGGCGGCCTGCCAGCGGCGGGCCAGGAAGGCCGACTGCTGGGACAGCGAGCGGTAGTAGGCGACCGAGGCCGCCTTGTCCCTGCCGTTCAGCAAAAGCGTTGCGTGATGCACCCAGCGGATGATGCGCCGACCGGTGAGGTCTGGTGTCCAGCCGGGGCCGGAACCGGCTGAATAGCGGGCGATCCAGCCCCAGGTCCAGTCCTGCGCGAGGGTTCTGGCGGCAGGGCTGCCGAAGGCCGCAAGATCATCCAGCCAGGCAAAGCCATGCGCCTCGGCGTCGAAGGCGGGATCGGGGGTGGCGATGTCCCACACAAGTGTGCCGGGGGCTTCGGCAAGGTGGCCGGCGAACAGGATGTTGCCCGAAACCAGCTGTTTGCCGCGCGCGAACAGCCCGATGCTCCGCGGCTCGGGCTGCGACACGAACCCGGCAGCCGGTTTTGCGCGCCGTGCCGCAAACGCGGCGTAACGGTCGGCAAACCCGCTTTTTGGGGGTGTTGCGCTGGACTTCCGGCTCACCTGCTGTGCCTCGCTCGAACGTTTTGTCCGGTTGGCCCGGATCGTCACGCGAAAGCATAGCGTGACCGGCCGCCCCTGTCACGCCAAAGGGAACTGTCGGCCCGGTTCAGCGCAGATGGTCGATGCGGGCCATGTATTGGGCCAGATGGCTGACCTCGGTCAGCCAGCGCTGCAGCAGTCTGGGATCGTGCGGGGCGGCATGGACCCCGGCGGCGATTTCGCGGTTCAGCACCGCCTCGACCGCAAGGGATACCGGCACCGACACCAGCCGCGCCATCGCGGTGCCGCGCACATCGCCCCAGGCATCCATCGCCCAGGTTTCATGGAACACCGGATGTCCATCCCGTTCTGCCTTCAGCGACACGAACAGGACCACCCGGTCCGGTTCACCCTCGGCGTAGGAGTTGTCCTTCAAAAGCTCGGCCGCGCGGGCGTTCAGGGCGGCGTCAACCTCAGCTGCGGGTTTGCCTTCAAGCCCCTCGATTTCGGCAAAGATCGGGGCCCAGGCATCGGCCCAGCCGTTCAGGCGGATCGTGCCACGCACGAAGTCACGCACCGTCCAGTGGGGTTCAAACCGGTAGTCCGCCATGAACGGATAGCTGTCACGGTTTGGATAAACCTCAAAGCTTTCGGGCTGCGGCAGGGGGGCGTCATAGCGGCTGATCGCGTCCCAGGGCCGGGCAATCCGCAGCTCGGTAAAGTGGCGCAGGCTGCGCGACGGCGACCGCAGCGCCTTCAGCACACCCGCCGGGGCCCAGCTGAACTTGTAGCGGAAGGCGTTGGCAATTTTCGGCACCCCGCCACAGTAAGAGGTGAACGACAGCACGTTGTCGGGCGCAAAGGCCTTGGAGGCGCGGTAGCGCGCGACCAGATCATGCGCCATCAGATGGTCGATGCCGGGGTCAAGCCCGACCTCGTTGATCGACACCAGCCCCGCCTCACGGAACGCCTGATCCAGATCGCGCATTTCCGGCGCGATGTAGGACGACGAGGTGAAATGCGCGCCCTGGGCAAGGCAGGCCTTGGCGATGGCCACATGCTGGTCGGCCGGCAGCATGGAAATGGCGATGTCACCGGGCTGCAGCGCCGCAGTCAGGGCGTCCAGACTGTAGGGCCTGATGTCGGTTATCAGATCGCCCACCTCAGCTTGCGCCTTGGCAACCGTGCGGTTCCAGACGGTAACAGGGTGGCCGCCCTCAATCAGGCGGCGCAGTCCGGGGATGGAGGACAGGCCAGTGCCGCACCAATGGATGGTCATGTTTGCTGTCTCCCTCAAATCGTCGCGACGTTGTGGTCAAATTCGGTTTTCGCCCGGCCCCAGACGCCCGCCTCCAGCGCGGTCAGCGTCAGAAGCGACGGCAGCAGCTGTGCGGCGTAATCCTGCGAGGATTCCACCGGCATCAGGCTTGGCAGGTTGTCGATGGCGGTCACATCCAGCGGCGGCGTGTCATGCACGCGCAAGGCCGGGGCGTCCCAGTCGGTCGCCCGGTCATAGACCTTGATCGGCGAAAAGTCCGAGGTCGGGTCACAGGCGATATCGCCGATCACGGTCAGCGCGCGCGGGTCGGTCTTGGCGCTGGCGGGGACAAAGACCGGGCAGCCGGGGCGGGCGAGGATACAGTTGAGGAAGATCTCATGCTGCAACACCTGCGGAAACGGGCCGCCAGACGCGGTTTCGGCCATGTCCCAACGGGTGACGGCCACGCCCATCGCCTCGCACAGGTCGGCGGCGCCAGTGCCCACGCGGCCAAGCGCCCCGATGATGATTGCGCGGGGGCGGGACAGGCCATCCAGTTCGGCGGCAAGCTGGGCAAGCAGGGCTGCCTTGGACGGCACCTTGCGCACCGGTCCGGCGATCGTGCCGCGCTGTTGGGCGGCCCAGCACTTCAGGCTGAGCGCCGCCCCGGCATATCCGGCCCAATAGCCGAAGGCGGCGACACGGCGGCCATTTTCACCCACGAGGTATTCCAGATCATACAGCGTCCCGCCCCCGGCCTTGAAGCGTCTGAGCAGCTCACGTCCGGCGGGCTGGCCCTTGTAGGCATGGCCGAACATGATGTGGCGGTGGGTCAGGGGTGTGCCATCCTCGGGCAGTTCCTTCAGGCCGAAGATGATCGCATCAGCCGGGGCTTGGGGCCACAAATTCTCGGCCGCGATCTCACAGCCCGCCGCGCGGTAGCCGTCGATCGGGATGGCACGGGTTGACGATGCCTCAACCGTCACGCGGATACCCGCCTGCACCAGCGCCGCCGCCCCTTCGGGCGTCAGGCCCACGCGTTCCTCATGTGGCCGCTGTTCGGCCCGCACCCAAAGGTGGGTCATCGGTCAAGTCCTTTCCCGCAATCCCCGCCCGTGTGATAGCAGAACCAACGGTCGGGAAAAGGGTCAGCAGGTGGCAAGGCCGCAGGTGGGGCGCGCCGATCCATCCTTGGGATGATTGCAAAGCCTGTGGGAACACGCCAAATATCCAAAAGCCGCCATTTTCCAAGTGAAGCCGAATGTTTGTTGAACCGACCACCCTGCCCGACGTGCTGACCGTGACCCCGCGCCGCTTTGGCGATGCGCGGGGCTGGTTCATGGAGACGTGGAATGCCGCTGCCATGGCGAAGGCAGGGCTGGACCTGCCTTGGGTGCAGGACAACCACTCATTTTCCGCAGCGAAAGGCACGCTGCGGGGGCTGCATTTCCAGTCACCCCCCCGCGCGCAGGACAAGCTGGTGCGCTGTTCGCGCGGGGCCATTCTGGATGTGGCGGTGGATATCAGGGCGGGGTCGCCGGGATACGGGGCTTGGGTGGGGGTCGAACTTTCGGCGGAAAACGGGCGGCAGCTTTTCGTGCCGAAGGGGTTTCTGCACGGGTTCCTGACCCTGACCGCCGATGTCGAGGTGCAGTACAAATGCACCGACCTTTACGCCCCCGACCATGACGGCGCGGTGCGCTGGGATGATCCGGCGATTGGGATCGACTGGGGTGTCACAGCGCCCATCCTGTCAGACAAGGACGCGAAAGCACCCCTTCTGGCCGCCATCGGCACCCCGTTCCGCATGGGTGCGGCATGAAGCTGCTGGTCACCGGGGGGGCGGGCTTCATCGGGTCAGCCGTGGTGCGGGCGGCGATAGCGCGGGGGCACCGGGTGGTGAACCTTGATGCTCTGACCTATGCCGCCTGTCTGGACAGCCTTGCCCCGGTTGCGGGGTCAAACCACTACAGCTTTGAACACGCCGATATCCGTGACCGGGGCGCGCTTGACCGGGTCTTTGCAACCCACACACCCGACGTCGTGATGCATCTGGCCGCCGAAAGCCATGTTGACCGGTCCATCGACGGGCCGGGGGATTTCGTGCAGACCAACATCACCGGCACCTTCAACATGCTTGAGGCGGCGCGCGCCTATTGGGCCGGTCAGGGCCGGCCGGGCACGTTCCGCTTTCACCACATCTCAACCGATGAGGTGTTTGGGTCCCTTGGCCCCGAAGGCCGGTTTGATGAAGATACGCCTTACGACCCGCGCAGCCCCTATTCGGCGTCAAAAGCCGCCAGCGATCATCTGGTGCGGGCATGGGCCGAGACCTATGGCCTGCCGGTCCTGTTGACCAACTGCTCCAACAACTACGGCCCCTATCATTTCCCGGAAAAGCTGATCCCCGTGGTCATCCTGAACGCGCTGCAGGGCCGGCCGATCCCGGTTTATGGCGCGGGGACCAACGTGCGCGACTGGCTTTATGTCGAGGATCACGCCGAGGCGTTGCTGACCGTCGTCGAACGCGGGACCATCGGCCGCACCTACTGTGTCGGGGGTGAGGCCGAGGCGCGCAACATCGACATCGTCCGCGCGATCTGCTCGCTGATGGATGAGATGCACCCCGCAGGCGCGCCGCATGACCGGCTGATTGCCTTCGTCACCGACCGCCCCGGCCATGATGCGCGCTATGCCATCGACCCCACCCGCATCCGTGAGGAATTGGGCTGGAAACCATCCCTGACGCTGGACGAAGGCCTGCGCCGGACCGTGCGCTGGTTCCTTGACAACCGCGCCTGGTGGGAGCCGCTTTTGCAGCGCCAGGGCGTGGGTGTGCGGTTGGGCAAGGGCTGATGGAGACGCTGTTCTTCCTCGCCTCCAAGACCATCGGTCTTGTGGCACGACTGGAAACCTGGGGCCTGATCCTGATGGCGCTGGCCCTTTTCGGGGTCTGGCGCGGCCGGCGCAGGCTGGCAGGGGTCAGCTTGTCGGTACTCTTTGCCGGGACGCTGGCCCTGACGGTGCTGCCCCTGGGCGATCTCTTGCTGCAGCCGCTGGAGGCGCGCTATCCCGCCCGCCCGCCCCTGGACCGCGTGGACGGGATCATCGTGCTGGGGGGCGCAGAACAGACGGGGGCCAACCGCCTGTGGGGCGGGCCACAGCTGAACGACGCAGGCGAACGCCTGATCGAGGGCGCGATTCTGGCGCTGCGTTTCCCGCAGACGCAGCTGGTCTTCACCGGCGGGTCCGCCAGCGTTGGCCGCAGCGAAGACAGCACCGACCCGTCTGAAATGGTGCGCGAGATGTGGGTCGCCCTGGGCATCGCGCCCGGGCGGATCGTGCTGGAGCAAGCCTCCCGCAACACGTCCGAGAATGCGACCCTGCTGCACGATCAGGTTCAGCCGCAGACGGGTGAGGTCTGGGTGCTTGTCACCTCGGCCTTCCACATGCCACGGGCGCAGGAAACTTTTGCCCGGCAGGGGTGGGTGGGGCTGGTGCCCTGGCCGGTTGATTTCCGGTCAGGCGACCTTGCAGGGTTGCGTGGCATCTGGCGGCTTGATCGCAACCTGATGGGGGCCAATCTGGCGTTGAAGGAGTATCTTGGCATGCTGGTCTACCGGATCATGGGCAAATGAGGGCGCTGGTCTTCGGCAAGACCGGTCAGGTCGCACGGGAACTGGCGCGAAGACTGCCGGATGCGCGGTTTTTGGGGCGGGATCAGGCAGACCTGATGGACCCTGCAGCCTGCGCGGCGGCTGTTCTGGCCAGCGACGCCGAGGTGGTGATCAATGCCGCCGCCTGGACCGCCGTCGACAAGGCCGAGGCTGAGGAAGCCGCAGCGACCGTGGTCAACGGGCATGCCCCTGCAGCCATGGCGCGGGCGGCGGCCCAGCGGCGGGTGCCGTTCCTGCACATTTCAACCGACTATGTGTTTGACGGGGCGGGTGATGCGCCCTTTCATCCTTGGCATCCCACAGCCCCTTTGGGCGCCTATGGCCGGTCAAAGCTGGCCGGTGAAATCGGCGTGCGCGCAGCGGGCGGCCAGCATCTGATCCTGCGCACCTCATGGGTCTTTTCCGCGCATGGGGCGAACTTCGTGAAAACCATGCTGCGGCTGGGGGCCGAGCGTGACGTGGTGCGCGTGGTCGCCGATCAGATCGGCGGGCCGACCCCGGCTGCGGCCATTGCCGAGGCGCTGATCGTCGCGGCAGGCGCATTGCAGGGTGGGGCGTCAGGGGGCACACATCACTTTTCCGGCGCGCCGGATGCCAGCTGGGCCGCCTTTGCCCGCACCATCATGGCACAGGCCGGGCTGCCAGCCCGGATTGAGGATATCGCCACCGCCGATTACCCCACCCCGGCGCAGCGCCCCCGCAATTCCCGCTTGGATTGCGCGGCGTTTGAGGCCAGCTTTGGCGTGTCGCGCCCGGACTGGCGGCAAGGTTTGCATTCGGTGATAACGGAGTTGGGCGCATGAAACGCAAGGGTATCCTGCTGGCCGGAGGGACGGGCTCGCGGCTATGGCCGATCACCATGGGCACCTCAAAGCAACTGCTGCCGATCTATGACAAGCCGATGGTCTATTATCCCCTGTCCGTGCTGATGCTGGCTGGCATCCGTGAGATTGCCATCATCACCACGCCCGAAGACCAGCCCCAGTTCCAGCGGCTGTTGGGCGATGGCGGCCAGTGGGGGGTGCGGTTTGAGTGGATCATTCAGGACCGCCCCGAAGGTTTGGCGCAAGCCTACCTTCTGACGCGCGATTTTCTGGACGGCGCGCCTTCGGCCATGGTTTTGGGCGACAACATCTTTTTCGGCCACGGCCTGCCGGAACTGATGGCACGCGCCGACGCGCAACAGACCGGGGGAACCGTCTTTGGCTACCATGTCGCCGATCCCGAGCGCTACGGTGTGGCCGCCTTTGATGCTGATGGCCGGGTGACGGCGATCATCGAGAAACCCAAGGTCCCGCCGTCAAGCTTTGCGATCACCGGGCTTTACTTTCTGGACGGTCGGGCGTCGACCCTTGCAGCGCAAGTCAAGCCCTCGGGCCGCGGCGAGCTTGAGATTGTTGATCTGCTTGAGGCTTACCGTGCCGAAGGCTCCTTGCAGGTTGAACGCATGGGGCGCGGCTTTGCCTGGCTGGATACCGGCACGCCCGGCAGCCTGCTTGATGCAGGGAACTTCGTGCGCACCTTGCAGGACCGGCAGGGGATGCAAGTCGGATCACCGGACGAAATCGCGTTCCGCGAGGGCTGGATTGACCGGGCCGCCTTTGCCAAGCAGGCAGAGGTGTTCGGCAAAAGCAGCTACGGTGCGCAGCTTGGCGCGGTGTTGAAAGAATAGGCGATTTCTTCAAAGAAATCGCGCCGGAGCCTTTGAAGGCTCCGGTCCGGAATTTTCAAAAATTCCGGGTCAAAAATTCCGGGCCAAAAATTCCGGGGTCCCGCCTACTGGGCGGCTTCGGGTGCGGGGCGGCGGATCTGCGCGGCGGCCTCAATCACCAGCGGGCGCAGACCGGGGCCGCCGGCATCGACCACCTCAAAGAACTGGCGGCGCATCCGGGGTTCCCAGAAGTCATTGATATGGCTGGCCAGACTGGCCACCCCTTCGTCATGCGGCTTGGATTCCATGAAAAGGGCAATCTGGTTGGCCATGTGAACAAGTTTCTCAGCCGACATGGCTTTCCTCCGTGACGCGGTCAGTGTGGGTGAAGACCTCAAACCGGTCAGACCGGGCAAGGGCGATAAGGGTGATCCCCGCGCTTTCCGCCAAAGCCACGGCATCGGCGGTGGGGGCGGACACGGCGATGATCACCGGCGCGCCCAGCATGGCAACCTTTTGGACCATATCGATCGAAACACGGCTGGTCAGGAGCACCGCGCCTTGCGGACTGGCGCCTATGCGGGCCATCGCGCCAACCAGCTTGTCCAGCGCGTTGTGGCGGCCGACATCTTCCCGCGCGAGGGTCAGCTTGCCCGCCCAGAACGCCGCACAGTGCACCGCGCGGGTCGCGTCATGCAGGCGCTGCTGCGCTGGAAGGCTGGCGACAGCCCCCATCACCTGCGCAGGCGTCATGCGGAACGGTGACGGGACGACCGTGGGCACTTCGCGCAGCGCCTGATCCAGGCTGTCGATCCCGCACAAGCCGCAGCCGACCGGGCCGGTCATGGTACGGCGGCGGGCAGCCAGCCGCGCCTCAGCCTGCGGGGCGAGCCATACCTGCACGTCGCGGCCCTTGGGCAGAACTTCAACCTCAACCGACAGGATGTCAGCAGGCGTGGCGATACCTTCGGTCAGGGCGAAACCAGTGCCAAAATCCACCAGATCCTCTGGCGTGGCCATCATCACGGCCTGCGTCGTGCCATTGAACGACAGCGCCACGGCAACCTCTTCCGGCAGCATCCGATGGCCAGGATAGGCCCCCGGCTGAACTGAGGCACCAAACGCCAGCCGAGGGGTCGCCCGCGCCCCAATGACACCCGTATTCATTCCGCCGCCAGAATCCGGCGCGACTTTTCGGTGCGGTCGGCATACTCACGCTGCCAGTCGCTTGGTCCGTTCGTCGGGCTGACCTGCACCGCCGTCACCTTGTATTCCGGACAATTGGTCGCCCAATCGCTGAAATCGGTGGTGATGACATTGGCCTGCGTTTCGGGGTGGTGGAAGGTGGTATAGACCACGCCGGGCGACACCCGATCCGTGATCTGCGCCCGCAGACTGGTATCGCCGGAACGCGACGCCAGACGGATCCAGTCGCCCTCCTTCACCCCCCGAACCTCGGCGTCATGGGGGTGGATTTCCAGAACATCCTCATCATGCCAGACCACATTGGCCGTCCGCCGCGTCTGCGCGCCGACGTTGTACTGCGACAGGATGCGGCCCGTGGTCAGCAAAAGCGGGAACCTTGGGCCGGTGCGTTCGTCGGTCGCGATATACTCGGTGCGGATGAACCGCCCCTTGCCGCGCACAAACCCGTCGATGTGCATCAGGGGCGTGCCCTCGGGGGCGGCCTCGTTGCAGGGCCACTGGACCGATCCCACCTCCTCCAGCTTTTCATAACTGACCCCCGCGAAGCTGGGCGTCAGCATCGCGATTTCATCCATGATCTGGCTGGGGTGCGTGTAGGTCCAGTTCGCGCCCATGGCCTGCGCGAACAACTGCGTCACCTCCCAGTCGGCATAACCCTGACGCGGGGCCATCACCTTGCGCACCCGGTTGATGCGGCGTTCGGCGTTGGTAAAGGTGCCGTCCTTTTCCAGGAAGGTCGATCCGGGGAAGAACACATGCGCGTAATTCGCGGTCTCGTTCAGGAACAGGTCGTGGACGATCACACATTCCATCGCTGCAAGACCGGCGGAGACATGCTTGGTGTCGGGGTCCGATTGCAGGATGTCCTCGCCCTGACAGTAAAGTCCCTTGAACGTCCCCTCAACCGCCGCGTCCAGCATGTTGGGGATGCGCAGGCCGGGTTCATTGTCGATCTTGACGCCCCAGAGGTCTTCAAACACCGACCGCACGGCATCATTCTTCACATGCCGATAGCCCGGCAATTCATGCGGGAACGACCCCATGTCGCAGGACCCCTGCACGTTGTTCTGCCCCCGCAGCGGGTTCACACCCACGCCGGGACGGCCCACATTCCCGGTCAGCATCGCAAGGTTGGCAATCCCGATCACGGTGGTAGAGCCTTGGGAATGTTCCGTAACCCCCAGCCCATAGTAGATCGCCCCGTTGCCGCCGGTGGCGAACAGACGGGCGGCAGCGCGCAGATCAGCAGGCTTGACGCCGGTCAGCAGTTCCGTCGCCTCGGGTGAGTTTTGGGGTTCGCTCACAAACTCGGCGTAGTCCTGGAATTCGTCCCAATCGCAGCGGTCACGGATGAATGCCTCATCCATCAGGCCTTCGGTCACGATCACATGCGCCAGCGCGGTGACAACGGCCACATTGGTGCCGGGGCGGACGGGCAGGTGGTGGGCGGCCTTCACATGCGGGCCATCGACCAGATCAATCCGGCGCGGGTCGATCACGATCAGCTTGGCCCCCTTGCGCAGACGCTTTTTCAAACGGCTGGCAAAGACAGGGTGCCCATCGGTCGGGTTCGCGCCGATGATCAGGACAACGTCGGTATGCTCGACTGAATCGAAATCCTGCGTGCCCGCGCTGGTGCCAAACGTCTGGCCAAGGCCATAGCCGGTGGGCGAATGGCACACCCGCGCACAGGTATCCGTATTGTTGTTCATAAACACGGCGCGGGTCAGTTTCTGAACCAGATACGCCTCTTCATTGGTGCAGCGGCTGGAGGTAATCACCCCTACCGACTGCCGCCCGTATTTCGCCTGAATACCCTTCATCCGGTTTGAGGCAAACGCCATCGCCTCAGCCCAGGACACCTCTTTCCACGGGTCTTCAATACTGTCGCGGATCATCGGGGAAAGGATGCGGTCCTTGTGGCTGGCATAGCCATAGGCGAACCGGCCCTTGACGCAGGAATGGCCCCGGTTGGCCTTGCCGTGCTTGTAGGGCACCATGCGCACCAGCTCATCGCCGCGCATTTCGGCCTTGAAGCTGCAACCGACCCCGCAATAAGCGCAGGTCGTGATGACCGACCGTTCCGGGGTGCCGATGTCGATGATGGATTTTTCCGTCAGAGTCGCGGTCGGGCAGGCCTGCACGCAGGCACCGCAAGACACGCAATCGCTGGCCATCGCATCATCGGTCTTGGCCCCAAAGGACACGCGGCTGTCAAAGCCCCGGCCCTCGATGGTCAGCGCAAAGGTACCCTGCACTTCCTCACACGCGCGGACGCAGCGGCTGCAGACAATGCATTTCGCCGGATCATAGGCGAAATATGGGTTGGACGTGTCCTTCGGCAGCCATTGCGGGTTGGCCTCACCGCTGGTGTTCTTCGCGCGAAAGTGGGTGTCGACAGCCTCATACCGCACATCGCGCAGGCCCACGGCCCCTGCCATATCCTGCAATTCACAATCGCCATTCGCGGCACAGGTCAGGCAGTCCAGCGGGTGGTCGCTGATGTAAAGCTCCATCACCCCGCGCCGCAGCTGTTTCAGCTTGGCGTTCTGGGTGTGGACCTTGAGGCCGGGGGCAACTGGCGTGGTGCAAGAGGCGGGGGTGCCGTTCCGCCCCTCAATCTCAACCAGACACAACCGGCAAGACCCGAACGCCTCAAGGCTGTCAGTGGCGCACAGCTTGGGGACGGTGATCCCCGCCTCAGCCGCCGCGCGCATGATGCTGGTGCCTTCCGGCACGGTCACGTCGAAGCCATCGATGGTCAATGTGACCATTTGTTTGCTTTTCGCCGCAGGGGTACCGAAATCGCGGTCGGGAATGATGAAGTCTTTCATTCGGCGGCTTCCTTCATGGGCGAAAAGTCTTCTGGAAAGTGGGTCAGCGCGGACATCACCGGATAGGGGGTAAAGCCGCCAAGGGCGCACAGCGACCCAGCCTTCATCGTATTGCACAGGTCGGTCAGCAGCGGGATGGCGCTGGCGTCACCGTTGGCGATCCGGTCGATGGTTTCAGTGCCACGGACGGCCCCGATCCGGCAGGGGGTGCATTTGCCGCAGGATTCGATGGCGCAGAACTCCATCGCAAAGCGGGCCTGCACCAGCATGTCGGCGGTATCGTCAAACACGGTCAGGCCCGCATGGCCGATCAGCCCGCCTTGGCCCGCGAAATCTTCATAGCCGAAGGGCGTGCCGAAATCGCTGCGCGGGTGATAGGCCCCAAGTGGGCCGCCAACCTGCACAGCCTTGACAGGGCGGCCCGTAGCGGTGCCCCCGGCGATGCCATCGACAATCTCACCCAGCGTCAAACCGAACGCGCATTCATATAGACCGCCGCGCTTGACGTTGCCGGCGATCTGCAAGGGGATCGTCCCGCGCGATTTGCCATGGCCGAAGTTCTGGTAGAACGCCGCCCCCTTGGCCAGGATCACCGGGATCGAGGCCAGCGAAATCACGTTGTTGACCACGGTGGGCTTGCCCATGAACCCCTCAAGCGCGGGCAGGGGTGGTTTGGCGCGAACGATGCCGCGCTTGCCCTCCAGGCTGTTCAGCAGGCTGGTCTCTTCGCCGCAGACATAGGCCCCGGCACCGACGCGAACCTCCATGTCGAACTGCGGCCCCAGCATCCCGGCACTGCGGGCAAGCACAACCGCCGCCTCCATCACCCGGATCGCCACGGGGTATTCCGAACGGATGTAAACGAAACCTCTTGTCGCACCGCAGGCAAGGCCCGCAATCGCCATGCCTTCGATCAGGGTGAAGGGGTCACCCTCCATCAACATGCGGTCGGCGAAGGTGGCGCTGTCGCCCTCATCGGCATTACAGACAATGTATTTGCGGTCGCCAGGGGCCTCGGACACGGTTTTCCACTTGATCCCCGTCGGAAAGCCCGCCCCACCGCGCCCGCGCAGGCCCGAGGCGGTGACTTCCGCCACAATCTCGGCGCGTGTCATCGCCTTGGCACGGTCCAGCCCGGCAAACCCGCCATGCGCGCGGTAGTCGTCCAGCGACAGCGGATCAATCACGCCGACACGCTCAAAGGTCAGCCGGGTCTGGCCCCGCATCCAGGGCAGATCATCCACCAGCCCCAGCGTCTTTGGGTGCGCGGCAAGGTCACCGAACAGCGCTGGCACATCGGCCACCGTCATCGGACCAAAGCCCAAGCGGCCCGCATCCGTTGCCACCTCAACCAGAGGTTCCAGCCAGACCATCCCGCGCGATCCGTTGCGGACAACCTCAACCGTCATGCCACGCAGCGCAGCCTCAGCCAGCACAGCGGTGGCAATGGCGTCGGCACCAAGCGCTACGGCAGCGCTGTCGAGGGGAATGTAAACCTTCATACGGAAACCTCTTCAACCACCGACACATCGCAGCGGCCAACCAGCCGACCATCGACCATCGCCGCCGGGCCACAGGCACAAAGGCCAAGGCAAAACACCGGTTCCAGCGTCACGCGGCCGTCCGGCGTGGTCTCATGCCAGTCGATGCCCAGCGCGGCCTTGACCGCCCCGGCCAGACGGTCGCCGCCCATAGCCTGACACGCCTCGGCCCGGCAAAGTTTCAGCACATGGCGGCCAGCCGGAGCCTCACGGAAGTCGTGGTAAAAGGTCACGACGCCATGCACCTCGGCCTTCGACAGGTTCAGCGCCTTGGCGATCTGCGGCAGGACCGACTGCGGCACATGGCCAAAGGCGGCCTGCACGGCGTGCAATATGGGCAGCAGCGG
>JBBQVR010000099.1:0-12718 GCA_038211355.1 Rhodobacterales bacterium
ACGGCGGTGCGCGTCACCGCCAACATCGCCGAAGGGCGGTTCGGCAAGCGCATCTCGACGCCAGAGCTGCGCGCTGCATTGGCCGCCGAAGTGACGCGGATCATGACGCCCGTCGCCCGGCCGATGCCGCTGTACCCGACCAAGCCGCAGGTGGTGCTGGTGGTGGGGGTGAACGGGTCGGGCAAAACCACCACGATCGGCAAGCTGGCCAGCCAGTTCAAGGCGGCGGGCAAGTCAGTGGTGATTGCCGCAGGTGACACCTTCCGCGCGGCGGCGGTGGAACAGTTGCAGATCTGGGGCACCCGCGCCGGCGTGCCAGTCCTGACCGCGCCCGAGGGCAGCGATCCGGCAAGCCTTGCCTTCGATGCGCTGACCAAGGCGCGGGCGGATGGGGCGGACCTTCTCTTGATCGACACCGCCGGGCGGCTGCAGAACCGGCAGGACCTGATGGAAGAGCTGGCCAAGATCGTTCGCGTCATCCGCAAGGTTGACCCAACCGCGCCGCACAACACCCTGCTGGTCCTTGATGCGACGACCGGCCAGAACGCGCTGCTGCAGGTCGAGATCTTCCGCAAGATCGCCGATGTCTCGGGCCTGGTGATGACCAAGCTGGATGGCACGGCCAAAGGCGGTGTCCTTGTGGCGCTGGCCGACAAGTTCGGTCTGCCGATCCACGCGATTGGTGTGGGCGAGCAGATCGACGACCTTGCCCCCTTCGACCCCGAAGACTTTGCCCGCGCGCTGGTTGGCAGCGACGCGATCGGCGGCGAGGGGTGAGGGCCGCTGCCCTAGCCGCCGTTTGAACCCGCGCCAGCCCGGTTAAAGCACAAGACGCGGCCTATGCCCGTTGCATTGCGGGCCGGAGAGATCTGTCAGGGGCACTGGATCAGGTCGCGCCGATGACCGGCACGCTGGCCGACCGTCTGGCCTTGCGCAGGGTGGCGCTGGCAAAGGCAGAGGACATCGCCGACCTGCCAGAGGCTGTCATCGCGCCCGCCAGCAAGGCCGCACCGGGGGTGTTGCTGGATAAATAGCCGAACCCTTGGGGCGCAATGACGCTGTCGCGGTCTAGGGCCGGGTTGGGCCCGGCACAGCGGATCGGCTATGCGATGACCGACCTGCCTGCTAGGATGGAGGCCTTGGCGCCCCTGTTTGACGGGCTGAAGATTGATATCGGGTGGACCCATGTACCAACACCTTGGCGCAGCCTTCCTGCTTTTGTCGCTTGCAACCCCGCTTGGGGCCGAGCCTGTGGCAGCCGATTGCGCCGCCCTGAAAGCCGCGCTGGAGACGTTCAGCGGCTATGATCTGACCCTCCCGCCTGCAGGCCCACAGGACGGCTGGTGCGTGCTGGACGGGGCGGCCCTGCGGTCTGATGTGGCGGGGCGGCCTGATCTGACCGCAGACCGGCTGCGCCTGCGTGGCAGCATTGACGGTGCGACGCTGGTCGGGGTTGAGGTGGACATGTCGGGTCTGCGCGCGGGGTTCAAGGCGGGCGATGCGGTCGTTGATGACCGCTTGCGCGGCCTTGTCCGGCTGCAAACCGCCGATCTGCGCCTGTCGGCCGGGGTGGACCCTGCGACAGGCCTCATGTCCCTGCGCGACGGGGTTCTGGCCCTGTCTGGTGGCACCGAGGTGACCTTTGCGGCGACGGGCACGGCGGCGGCCCTGTCGGGTGCTGCCCTGCTGTCGGGGCGGCTGACGGCGCTGGATCTGAGCTGGAGGAACGATGGCCGCCTGTTGCGCCCGGTGATGGAGATGCTGGGCGAAGGTCTGGTCGACGGCGCCCAAGGTGGTGCAGCCGTTGACGCGGCCCGCCTTTCCTTGCGCCAATTTACCGAAAACCTGCCTGCCGCCGCTTTGGTGGATGACAGCGGTGATGAGCTTGGCCAATGGGTCGCCGCCCTGCCGCAAGGCCGGGGCCGACTGATGCTTTCGCTGGTCGCAGCCGACGGGATCGGTGCGGCGCAACTTCTGATGGCGGGGCTGAAGGATGATCCGCTGGGGCCAGAGGCACTGGCACAACTTCTCTCGGGTGCGCAGGTCAGTGCCAGCTGGACACCGGGCCTTGCGCCCTGAGATGGGCGGGTGGGCTTGATCCGCCGCCGGTTTCACGCCACATGGGCTGGCAGGGGCACCGCTGTCTGACCACCCTCAGCCCGCACGCACGCCCCAACGCCCGCAGGGAAGGACCCCAAGCACCATGGTCGAACGCAAGATAAACCCGGTCCTGAAGCAAGGCCTGGAACTGGGGCCGACCCTTGTCTTCTTCGTGATCTACATGTGGATCAAGGATGAGTCGTTTGCCTTTCGTGGGGTCGAGTATTCAGGCTTCATTGTGGCAGCGCTGGTCATGGTGCCGCTGCTACTTGCCTCAATTGCGGCGCTGTGGTGGCTGACCGGCGCGCTTAGCCGGATGCAGATCTTCGTCGCCGTCATGGTGATTTTCTTCGGCGGGCTGACGGCCTGGTTCAACGACGAAAGCTTTTTCAAGATGAAGACGACCATCGTCTACGGTACCTTTGCGGTGCTGTTGGGCGCGGGTCTGGCGCGGGGTGTCAGCCTTTTGCAATGGGTGATGGCGGACGCCTTGCCCATGAAAGCAGAGGGTTGGATGATTCTGACCCGCCGTCTTGCCCTGATGTTTGCCACCCTCGCCATTGCCAACGAGGTTATCTGGCGCACCCAGACGACCGAGCTTTGGGTCAAGCTGGAGACCTTCGCAATGCCCGCGGCGCTGTTCGTTTTCCTGATGGTTCAAATCGGAATGCTAGGCCGTTTCATGATCGAGCCGCCTGATGAAAAGTCTTGAGACTGTTCACAGGAATGCCCTGACAGGGTCCGTTTGCTGCCCAAGGTCTGCCTTTTTGCCTGATTAACCTTTCGGTAACAAGGCACCTGGGAGTTCGCTATGTATCGGCATCCTGTAGATTTGGTTCGTATGTTCCTCAGCCTGTTTCAGGACCTGCCGCCAATGTCGCGCAGCCTTTATATTCCGGGCGCGGTGCTGTTGATCGGGTATCCCGCCCTGTCGGTGGCCCTGGGCGCAAGCAATGACGGTCAGGCCTTTGTCACCGCCTTCGTCATCGCGCTTGCCGTGCGGATCGGCATGGGGTTCGAGGGCATGGTGCGGCGGATGCTGACGCGCTATTCGGGCGGTCAGGCGGCCCTGCTTGCGGTGCTGTTCGCCGCTGTGCCATTGGTGGCCCTGGTCGGGGTCAAGGATCCGGTGTGGTGCCAGCGGATGCAGAGCCTCTTCTATGTCGCCATCGGTGGCGTCTTCCTGATGGATGTCCTCAAGGGCCGGGTTGCAACAGCAGCCAGCTTCTGGCCCGACGCCGAAATGCGCAGCCATCTGCCGAACCTGACCCGGATGATGGTGATCTACAACTTTGCCTTCCTGGTGCTGAACGAGACGCTGATCCAGACCATCCACGCCTCACACTGGCTGATGTTCTGGGCGATGTTGCCAGTGATCGGTCACATGGTGCTGCGTGCCATGGTTCTGACGGTGATCAACCTGGACGACCACGGACAACGCATCTGATCGGGCCTAGCTGACCGGGCTAATCTAACGGGGCCAATTTAACGGGGCCTAGCTGGTCACCAGACACGCCGTCTTCTTGACATCGATGCACCGCCGAAGCGCCGTCAGCACCCCTGACGGCGCATTCGACAAGGGAAGGAACCCCAGTTCCGACAGCTTGCGCGCATAGACCTTGGACAGGTTCGGATCGGCTGCAAGCGCCGCCTCATAGTTGGCAAAGGCATCGTCAAGGCGGCCAAGGGCGATGTCGATTTGCGCCAGCGTGTCGAAATAGACCGCCTCCATCGGCAGCCCGCCGGGGTTGGCGCGCAAGGGCGCGGTCAGGGCATCGGCTTCGGCCAGCTTCTGGCTGGCCAGAAGGGCACGGGCCTGAATGTTCAGCGCGGCCAGATTCTGCGGGTAGCGGCGCAAAAGCGCCTCGGCCTCGGCACCGACCATGTCGATGGGCGCGTAGGTTGCCAGCGCCAGCAGGCGGCGGGCAAGGATGTCTTCCTCGATCAGCGGGTTGGAGTTCGGCACGGTGTCGGGGCGCAGCGCCAGATCGGCAAGGGCCACCACCTCTTCGGCGCGGCCAAGGTCGGCTAGTGCTGCCATCTTGTTGCGGTAGGCGTTCTGATAGCCGGGGGCGATGGCGATGGCGGTGTCGAAATAGCTGATCGCTTCATCGGCGCGGCCAAGGTCGACCAGACAGCGGCCCTTGATCTCATTGGCATAGGCGTATTGCGGGTCGATCCGCAGCGCCTGATCTGCGTCATCGGCGCAGCTTTGCGGCATCCGAAACTCCCACCATGCCTCGGCGCGGTTGGCGAAGGCATCGGCGTAATCTTCAACCGCCAATGCAGCTGAGTAATGCGCAAGCGCGCCGGCAATGTCGCGCTGGTCATACCGGACATTGCCCAATTCCACCCAAAGCCAGGCACTGGCAGGCGTCAGGGCCAGGGCCTGCGCCAGGGTGGCTGCGGCCCCCTCAAGATCGCCGGACAGGCGCTGCGCCTCGCCCTTCAGAGCCAGGGCATCGGCGGCGGCGTCATCGCTGGCGGCGGCGGCAAAGGCCTGATCGCACAGCATGATGCGGGTGGCATAATCCGGGCTGCGATCAGCACAGGTCTCTGCCTGGGCGGGCAGGGCGAAAAGCAGCAGGGCAGGGGCAATGACGGGAAGAAGGCGGCAACGCATGGGGGCCTGCTGGGATGCTGGGACAGAACGTCCAAAGCGTCTGTCACCTTCGGGCGAAAAGCAAGGGCAGAGGGTCGGCCAAAGGATCGGCGAACAGGGCGGCCAAGGGGTCAGGCCGTCGGCAGGCCAAGCCCCAGACCCTGACCATGATCACGACCGCCAAGCAAAAGCCGCGACCAGCGACGGGACGGGCGGTGGCGCGGCAGGTCGGCTGCTGTCAGCCTTCCATCAATCAGCGCACGATATAGCGCGATGGTGCCGGGACGCAGGTAGGGCGACCAGTGGCAAATCCGGCGCGGCGGGTCAGCCAAGGGGTGGCCCAGGGCGGCAAGGCTCGCCATGGTCTGCCGCTGGTCGATCCACAGGTCATGCCAGCCCGCGTGCGCCCGTCCAAGGCCTTGCCCGATCGAGGTGCGCAGGCCCAGGTGGATGCCCCATTCAAAGCAGGCATCGAAAAGGTCGTTTTCACGGGTGGTGACGTTGATCACCTCAACCTGCCGGCCTGCGGGGCTGGAAAGGGCGGCCAGCGCTCGGCCCCGCGTCTCGGCGGCGGCCAGAAGGATGATCCTGCTGATCTGGCCGGGGTCCACCAGCGGCAAGGCGGCCAGCGCTACCCGCGCGCCCATCGAATGGGCGATGATCTGCAAAGGGCGGCCAGACAGGGCATGGATACCTTGCGCCACCTTGGCCAGTGCGGCACCCGTGCGGGCCGCCCGCAGATGCGCGCGCCAGGGATCGCATTTCGCAGGCCAGCCCAGCGCGATGCCAAGCCCGGCCTGCCCGTCAAGCCCCAGATGCCGGGGCCAGCTGACCGCGCGGCGGTCCCCCGTCACCGGATCCAGCGACAGGATCGACCCATGCGGGCAATCGGCCACCAGTCCCGGCGCATAGCGCCAGCCATGCACCATCGCCACCACCGGGGCGCCTTCTGGCAGGGCGTCAAGTTTGCGGGCAAGGCGGTCCCAGTCAAGGGTCAGACCCTGTGGCCCTGTATCGGCGCGGATCGGTCTGGGATCGTCGGTCATGGCCTCGTTCCGGGTCCGGATGCTCTGACCCCGGTTATGCTGCGCGGCGGCAACGGGGCCGTGACGGCAGGGTAACCGGTGGGTGACGGCTGGAAGGGTTGGCCGGGTTGACCGCGGTCGGCACCGGGCGTATGCAAGCGGTCGTGGCAATTTGTTACCGGATTGCGGGCCACGTTAAACAAACCGCTAAAGAGGTGAAGGGCAATGGCCCCGGCACCTTTTCGTGTCCGGGGTTTTTTATTGGCCGGGGGCCGAACGTGATGACGAAAGACTGGAAAACCCGCACCACACTGGTCCACGAAGGCAGCCGCCGCAGCCAATATGGCGAGATGGCCGAAGCGATCTTCCTGACGCAGGGCTTCGTCTATCCCACCGCCGAAGCGGCCGAGGCGCGGTTCGTGAAGGCGGGTGAGGATGAGTTCATCTATGCCCGCTACGGCAATCCCACGACGCGGATGTTTGAAGAACGCATCGCAGCCCTTGAAGGCACCGAAGACGCCTTTGCCACCGCCAGCGGCATGGCGGCGGTCAGTGGGGCGCTGATGTCCGCCTTGCGGGCGGGGGATCATGTGGTGTCGTCCCGCGCGCTGTTTGGCAGCTGTCTTTACGTGCTGGAAGAAGTGCTGCAACGCTTTGGCGTCAAGGTCACCTTTGTCGACGGCGCGGATCTTGACGCCTGGCGCGCGGCGGTAACGCCCGAAACCAAGGTGGTGTTCTTCGAATCCATGTCGAACCCGACGCTGGAGCTGGTCGACATTCGCGGTGTCAGTGAGATTGCCCATGCGGCGGGTGCGCTGGTGATCTGCGACAACGTCTTTGCCACGCCGATCTTTTCCCGCGCGGTGGAACAGGGGGCCGATGTGGTGGTCTACTCCACCACCAAGCACATCGACGGGCAGGGCCGGGCCCTTGGCGGCGTGGTCTGCGGGACCGAAGCCTATGTCCGCAAGGTGCTGGAACCCTTCATGAAGCACACCGGCGGCAGCATGTCGCCCTTTACGGCCTGGATGCACCTGAATGGCATGGCGACGCTGGACCTGCGCTGCCGGGCGATGGCCGATACCGCGCTGGCGGTGGCACAGGCGCTTGAGGGGCATCCCAAGGTCGGCAAGGTGATCTTTCCGGGGCTGCCCAGCCACCCCCAGCATACGCTAGCCATGGCGCAGATGGGATCAGGCGGGACACTGGTCGCGTTTGAGGTGGCGGGCGGCAAGGAGGCGGCCTTCCGTTTCATGAACGCACTGGAAATTGCCAAGATTTCCAACAACCTCGGTGATGCCAAAACCATCGCCACCCATCCGGCCACCACCACCCACCAGCGGCTGCCGCAAGACCAGAAGGATTTGCTTGGCATCACCCCCGGCCTGATCCGCCTGTCCTTGGGGCTGGAGGATGCAGGCGACCTTGTCGCCGACCTGCACGGCGCGCTTTCGGTGGCCTGACCGCCGCTGCCGGGTGCCGTCATGCCGGAAACGTGAGGGCGGGTAAGCTTCGCCCCCCTCACAATGATCCGCAGCACACCTACTTGCGTATACCTGATGACATTGACGGCAGGGCTTGCCCCGCCAGAACCGAAAGGCCCCCCAGATGAATATCCACACCCCCGATTTCGACCGCAAACCGTCGCGTGAGGAAGCCGCTGCCGCACTGGCCACCCTGCGCCAGTGGGCAGGCAAAGCCTCGGACGACGAGATTGCCACCTTGGATGCGGCGGTCGGGCATCTGGTGCCGGGGCAGGGCTATCCGGCCCTGTCGCGGACCTATCCGCAGTTTCGGGTGGATGATGCCTATCGCGCCAGCCTGCCTGATCTGCAGAATGGGCCGTCCAGCCTGATCGTGGGGGCCAAGCAGCGCATCCAGCATGTCGGCATCTCCAACTTCCGCCTGCCGATCCGCTATGAAACGCGCGATGGCGGTGAGATCATGCTGGAAACCAGCGTGACCGGCACTGTCAGCCTTGAGGCCGAAAAGAAGGGTATCAACATGAGCCGCATCATGCGGTCCTTCTACGGCCATGCGCAAAAGGCGTTCTCGTTCGGCGTGGTCGAGGCGGCGCTGGATGACTACATCGCCGACCTTGGGTCGTTCGATGCGCGCATTCAGATGCGGGTGTCGTTCCCGATGCAGATCACCTCGCTGCGGTCGGGGCTGGTGGGCTGGCAGTATTATGACCTGGCGCTGGAACTGGTCGAGGTGGCAGGGGTCCGCAAGAAGATCATCCATCTGGACTATGTCTATTCCTCAACCTGCCCGTGCAGTCTGGAACTGTCGGAACATGCCCGGATGACCCGCGGCCAGCTGGCCACGCCCCATTCGCAGCGGTCGGTTGCGCGCATCTCGGTTGAGGTGAAGCCCGGCGCAGTCTTGTGGTTTGAGGATCTGGTGGAAATGGCCCGCGCCGGCGTGGTCACCGAGACGCAAGTGATGGTCAAGCGGGAAGACGAGCAGGCCTTTGCCGAGCTGAACGCCGCCAACCCGATCTTCGTCGAAGACGCCGCCCGCAGTTTTTGTGAGCAGCTGAAGGCTGACCGGCGCATCGGCGACTTTCGGGTCATCGCCAGCCATCAAGAGTCGCTGCACAGCCACGATGCGGTCAGCCTGCTGACGGAAGGTGAGACGTTCGCGGCGACTAGCCTCGACCCGCGCCTGTTCCAAAGCCTGATCCACGCAGGCTGACGCCAATTGACGCAAAGGCCGGGGCCGCGTAGCCATGCCCGACCATGGTAGACTTTCGCCCCGTTGCCTATGTCGTCGGCCGTATCCTGATCGTTCTGGCGATCCTGATGCTGGCCCCGGCCGTCATTGACTGGCGGGCGGGGCTGGATAATGGCGCGGCGTTTGCCGCCTCGGCGGCGATCACCGGGGTGATCGGGGGGGCGCTGACCCTGTCCACCGGCAACGCGCTGGGCAAGTCGATGGACACGCGGCAGGCCTATCTGCTGACCGCCTGCATCTGGGCAGTGGTGCCCCTGTTCGGCGCGCTGCCGTTCTATTTCGGGGCGCCGGGGCTGAACCTGCAACACGCCTATTTCGAGGCGGTCTCGGGCATCACCACCACCGGGGCCACGGTCATCTTCGGCCTTGATGACCTGCCCATCGGCATGAACCTGTGGCGGGGGATGCTGAACTGGCTGGGGGGCCTGGGCATCGCCTTCATCGCGATGATCTTTCTGCCCTTGATGCGCATCGGGGGCATGCAGTTTTTCCGCACCGAGGGGTTTGATACCTTTGGCAAGGCCTTGCCGCGCGCCACCGACATCGCCCGCCAGCTGATGACCATCTATGTCGGGCTGACCGTGACCTGCATCGCCGTCTATTCAGCCATCGGGATGTCCGCGCTGGACGCGGTGGTGAACGGCTTTGCCACCATCGCCACGGGTGGCTTTTCGCCGTCCGACACGTCGTTCAACAAATATGTCGGCGCGGGCGAGTATTTCGGTGCGCTGTTCATGATCCTGGGCAGTCTGCCCTACATCCGTTACGTCCAGTTGGTGAACGGGTCGACGCGGCCATTATGGCAAGACTCGCAAGCGCGCGCCTATCTGCGCTGGTTGGCCTATGCGGTGGTGTCGGTCACACTGTGGCGGGTCTGGACCACGGGCGGGGCGGTGGAACCTGCGTTCCGCGAGGCGCTGTTCAACCTGACCTCGATCATGTCCTCGACCGGGTTCTTTTCCGGCAGCTTTTCCACCTGGGGCGGGTTCATGCTGGTGGTGGCTTTTGTCATCGGGGTGATCGGGGCCTGTTCGGGGTCATCGGCCGCCGGGCTTTCGGTGTTCCGGGTGCAGCTGATGGCGGCGGTCCTTTGGCGTGAGGTGCGGCGGATTGGCAGCCCCTCCAGTGTGGACCCGATCCGCTACGATGGGCGTAGCGTCGAGGAGGATGTGCTGAACGCGCTGATCCTGTTCGTCTCCAGCTTCATCTTGATCCTTGGAGTGATGAGTGTCGCCCTGACGCTGACCGGCGTCGATGCGGTGTCGTCCCTGTTCGCCGTCTGGACAACGCTTGGCAACGTCGGCTACGGCTTTGGCCCCCTGGTCGAGCGGACCGGCACCTTCATCGACTTTCCGCCCGGGGCCATTGCCATCATGACGCTGTGCATGATCCTGGGCCGGTTGGGCCTGCTGGCGATTCTGGTTCTGGTCCTGCCCAGCTTCTGGCGGCGCTAGTCGGCCCAGTCAGTCCCAGCAGGACACCAGGACCGTCATCCCACTGCCGGTTTCGGCAAGGTCAGCCGGGGCCAGAGCGGCGCTGCGGGCGGCTTGCAGCGGAGTGACGCCCGAAGGCGCCAGCACCCGCGCGATTTCGGAGGCAGCGGCTGCGAACTGCACGCCCGCCGGCAGTTGCCGCGCGCCATCAGCTGGCGCTGGCAGCAGCATCCCGATCACAGCACCCGTGGCATCCAGCACCGGGCCGCCTGCATCGCCGGTCAGCGTTTCGATCGCCAGCCGCTTCAACCCCGCCTCACCATTCAGCCCGGTCACATCTTCCAGCGTGCCGAAGGTCATCACGGGGGCGGGCAGGCGGTCTTCGTAGGCATAGCCCGCCACCATCACTTCGGTGCCGATGCGTTCCGGGGCCAGTTGCAGTTCGGCCACGGCGCGGGGCGACAAGGGGCTGGCAGGGGTGACCAGCGCAAGACCGCTGGCCGCGTCGGACAGGGTGACGGTCGCCTCAGTCCCCCGGTCAAGGGTGATGCGGCCACAGGCCCCCACCGCATCGACCGTGGTCAGAACGGTGCCACCGGCATCAATGAAGAACCCCGAGCGGCTAAAGCGGGGTTTGCGCACTTCAAGCCCCGAAAGCAGGCCCGCGCGGGTTTCGGCGCCCATCGGCACCATCCCCGGGTCAAGCGCGCGGGTGCTGTCTGGGGCAAAGCTGGCCTCAATCGCCTGCAGGATACGGCCATCGCGTTGGTCGTTTCCGGGGGCAGAGATCAGCATCCAGCCCTTGATCAGCCCGCCCTTCAATTCCGCATAAACGGTGGTGGAGGCGGTGTCAGAAACGCCATTGATGCGAAAGCGCGCCTCATCGCGCGACCGCTCACCGGTCATTGGCACTGATTCCAGCGTTTGCAGAATGTCGTAAAGCCCCGAAAACGCCGCCTGATCGCCAGGCTGCGAGATCAGCACGATCTGCGGGCCGGCACCATCCTTGGCGCGGAAGTGGACAAAGGGCGGCTCGTAATGGTCAAACTCAACCAGACCCAGCGGCAGGGTCAGGGTAATCCCCGCCTCATCATCCGTGACGGTGGCAAAGCCAAAGGCGGCGGTTTCATCGGCGTAGGCGGACAAAAGCGCGGCCCGCTGGCGGCTGGTCAGGATGCCGGTGGGTTCCAGCATGCCTTGTGCGGTCTGCCACGCGGCCATGGAGGTGCGGGTGCCGGGGCCATAAGCGCCGTCAATGCCACCCTCATAGAACCCGAACCATTGCAGCGCGGTCTGCAGGTCCTTGCGCTGGTCTTCGGTCAGCAGGATTTCACTGTCGCGGGCCTCGGCGCGGGTTTCGTCCGGGATTTCTGCCGGAATCTCTGCCGGGGCTTCTGGCGCAAGGGGCGCAGCCTCACCGCCGGCAATGATTTCTGGCGTCACCGTATCGGGCGCAACCGGGGCAAGGCCCGCAGGCGGCCAGAACCTGTCCCCAAGGTCGCGCGGGAAGGCTACAAAGCTGTCCCTCGGGATCAGGCGCTGCGCGGCAAGGCTGGCCAGCCGCTGCTCAGCCTCATCTGCGGTGAAGGGGCCAAGCACGATGGCATACCACCCCGACCGCAGGCGAAACCCGTTGGTTTCAGGAAAGAGCGCGGCGTAGGCGCGGGCGCGATCTTCGGCCCCGGGCAGGTCTGGCTGCGCCTCGATCTGGACCCAGACATCGGCCTCTTGCGCCTGGGCGGGCGGGGCACTGGTCAGAAGTGCCAGCATCAAGAGGACAAGCACGGCGGCGGGTTTGAAGATCACGGTGAAAATCCTGCACATTTTAAGGGGGCGACGCCCCGACATCCAAGCGACATTACGGAAGACGCTGCCCGCGGCAAAGGTCTAACTGGACAGGCCGCGGTCACAATCTTGCAGGCAGGCTTGCAGGCAGGCTTGCAGGCAGGCTGGTGCGCTTTCCGGAATTGACCCTGTGCAGCCCAATGGATAGGGAAGGCGCATCCTGACCTTACCCGATTGCGAACGGTCCGCCCATGTCTGACGCCACGACCACGCCCCGCAGTTTTCAAGAGATCATCCTGCGCCTGCAGGCCTATTGGGCGGCCAAAGGCTGCGCGATCCTGCAGCCTTATGACATGGAGGTGGGCGCAGGCACCTTTCACCCGGCGACCACCTTGCGCAGCCTTGGCACCAAGCCCTGGGCTGCGGCCTATGTCCAACCCTCGCGCCGGCCAACCGACGGGCGCTATGGCGAGAATCCGAACCGGCTGCAGCATTATTACCAGTATCAGGTGATCATCAAACCCTCACCCCCGGACCTGCAAGAGCTGTACCTGGGCTCACTGGCCGCCATCGGGATCGACCTTGGCGTCCACGACATCCGCTTTGTCGAGGATGACTGGGAAAGCCCGACCCTTGGCGCCTGGGGCCTGGGGTGGGAGGTGTGGTGTGACGGCATGGAAGTCAGCCAGTTCACCTATTTCCAGCAGGTCGGTGGGCATGACTGCAAGCCGGTTTCGGGTGAGCTGACCTACGGCCTTGAACGGCTGGCGATGTATGTCATGGGCATCGACCACGTGATGGAGATGCCCTTCAACGATCCAGCCAGCCCGATCCCGTTGAAATACGGCGATATCTTCCGCCAGACGGAAGAGGAATACAGTCGCCACAACTTCGATCAGGCCGATACCGAGATGCTGCTTCAGCACTTCAAGGACGCTGAGGCGGAATGTGACCGTATCCTTTCTGCCGCCCAGCCTGACAAAGCCGGGCGCACCATTGTCATGGCGCATCCGGCCTATGACCAGACGATCAAGGCC
>JBBQVR010000100.1:0-12647 GCA_038211355.1 Rhodobacterales bacterium
TACTCACCGCGGGGGAAGCGTTTGCCTTCTTCCAGCAGGTTCAGGTCCATGTGGTTGCGCATGTAGCGCTCGCTTGCCGCGCGCAACGGTTGGTGATCCCAAGGGTAATAGGCTCCGTTCCTGAGCGCCTGATACACCACCCAGCGCCGGGCCTGGCTTTCGCGGACCTGCGCGTCGTAGGTGGGCAGGTCCCAACGGGCATCGGCAAGCGCCCGGAAATGGGCAAGGGTCTCGGCGGCGCGGGGGGCGGTGGCGAGGTTTGTCGTCTCACCGGGGTCGTTTGCGAGGTCGAACAGCATTTCGGGGTCTGCCGGGCAGCGGATGTATTTCCACACCCCGTCGCGCAGGGCGATCATCGGGGTAATAGTGCCTTCAGCGGCGTATTCCATCGCGACGGGGGGGCGGGGGGCGCCGTTCGCGACGGGGATGAGGTTCACGCCTTCGGTCCAGGGGCCAACTTCCTCCATCGAGATTCCGGCAAGGGCTGCGAGGGTGGGGGCAAGGTCGATGGAACTGACCGGGGTGTCCACGCGGCCTGCGGGCACCTCTGGCGCGGCGATCATCAGGGGGACGCGGGCAGAGCCTTCAAAGAAGCTCATCTTGAACCACAGGCCCTTGGTGCCCAGCATCTCACCATGATCAGAGAGGAAGACGATCCGGGCGTCTTGCCGGGTTGCCTCCAGCACGGCAAGGAGCTCGCCGATCTTGTCGTCGATGTAGCTGATGTTGGCGAAATATGCTTGCCGCGCGCGGCGGATGTGGTCGGGCGTGATCGTCAGCGACCGCCAGTCGCAGGCGTCCATCAGGCGCTGGGAATGGGGGTCCATGTCGGCGTAGGCGAGGGGGTCCGGCGGCTCACACTCGGGCGCGCCTTCGTAAAGGTCCCAGTATTTGCGGCGGGCGACGAAGGGGTCATGCGGGTGGGTGAAGCTGACGGTCAGACACCAGGGGCGCGGGTCGGTGCCGCGCGACAGGTCATACAGTTTCTGGACCGCCTGATGCGCCACGTCGTCATCATATTCCAGCTGGTTGGTGATCTCGGCCACGCCCGCCCCGGTGACCGACCCAAGGTTGTGATACCACCAGTCGATCCGTTCCCCCGGTTTGCGATAGTCGGGGGTCCAGCCGAAATCTGCGGGGTAGATGTCGGTGGTAAGGCGTTCTTCGAACCCGTGCAGCTGGTCGGGGCCGACGAAATGCATCTTGCCGGAAAGCGCTGTCTGATAGCCCGCCCGGCGCAAATGGTGGGCGTAGGTGGGGATATCCGAGGCAAACTCGGCCGCGTTGTCGTAGACCCGTGTCCGGCTGGGCAGCTGCCCCGACATGAACGACGCCCGCGCCGGGGCGCACAGCGGCGAGGCGGTGTAGGCATTGGCAAACCGCGCCGACCGCGCAGCAAGGGCGCGCAGGTTCGGGGCGTGCAGAAAGGCGGCAGGACCGTCGGGAAACAGCGTTCCGTTCAGCTGGTCCACCATGATGACAAGGATATTCGGGCGGGGGGGCATCGACGGTCTTTCCGGCAAGGGCTTGGGGTGACAGACTGTGCGCGCGGGGCTGTTCGGTCTGGTTCCGAAACGACGCGGGTCGGTCATATTCGTCATTGAAAGGGGTGCCATGGCGACAGTCAAGGAAGTGCCGGATCAGCGGATCGCGATGCCGGATGGCGTCCGGCTGTCGGCGCGGCTGTGGCGGCCGGTTGGCGGCGGCAAGGTCCCCGCGGTGATCGAGATGATCCCCTACCGCAAGCGTGACGGCACTGCGGCGCGGGATGAGGCGATCCACCCCCATATCGCCGCACAAGGCTATGCCTGCCTGCGGGTTGATCTGCGCGGCTGCGGTGACAGCGAAGGGGTGCTGACCGACGAATATACGCCGCAGGAACTGGCTGACGCTTGCGCCGTCATCGCCTGGGCGGCGGCGCAGCCCTGGTGCACCGGGGCCGTGGGGATGATGGGCAAAAGCTGGGGAGCGTTCAATGCGCTGCAGGTGGCGGCACTGCAGCCGCCCGCGCTGAAGGCGGTGATCGCTGTCTGCGGCAGGGTGGACCGCTTTGGCGAGGATATCCATTTCAAGGGCGGCTGCCTTCTGGCGGAGAACTTTGGCTGGGCGTCGGTGATGCTGTCGTACTCATCCCGCCCCGCTGACCCCGCCTTGCGGGTGGATTGGCGCGAAGACTGGCTGGCGCGGCTAGGGTCCAATCCTTGGCTTGGCCCCCGCTGGGCGGGCCATCAGTCGCGTGACAGCTATTGGCGGCACGGGTCGGTGTGTGAGGACTGGTCGCGTCTGACGGTGCCAATCCTGGCTATTGGCGGCTGGGCGGATGGCTACATGAACATGGTCGGCGCGCTGGTGCGCCACGCGGTCGGGCCGGTCAAGGGGATCATCGGGCCCTGGGTCCACCTTTACCCGCATATGGCGGTGCCGGGCCCGCGACTGGGTTTCCTGACCGAGGCGCTGCGCTGGTGGGACTGCTGGTTGAAGGACATGGCCACGGGGGTTGAGTATGACCCGGACCTGCGCCTTTACCTGCAGGATCACAGCCCGCCCGACCCTGCGGCACAAAGCCGACCGGGCCGCTGGATCGGCCTGCCTGCCCGGCCCGGGACGGGGGTGTTGACCTTGCCGCTTGGCCCCGGTGGTCTTGGACCGGGGGTGCGGTTTCCGGCCTGCATCGCCTCGGACCAGACGCTGGGCGCGGCGGCGGGTGAGTATTTCCCGACCGGCGACCATGCTGAAATGGCGGGGAATCAGGCCGGGGATGATGCGCTGTCGCTGTGTTTTGATGGCCCCCCTGCGATCAGGGCGATGGTTCTGGTTGGCCGGGCAAACCTGCGGCTGACGGTGGCATCAGACCAGCCAACGGGGTTTGTGGTGGCGCGGCTGTGCGATGTGGCCCCGGATGGCACATCACAGCGCATCGCGCATGGGATGCTGAACCTGTGCCACCGGGCGGGCAGTGCAGACCCGCAACTGATGACACCCGGCACGCCGGTTCAGGTTCTGCTGACGCTGGACGCCATGGCGCATCGACTGGCACCGGGGCACCGGCTGCGGCTGGCGCTGTCGAACAGTTATTGGCCGTTCCTCTGGCCCTCGGCCCGGGCTGGGGTGCTGATGGTGACAGCCGGCGCTTTGGGCCTGCCGATCCTGCCGGACGAAGCGCCCGACTGGCAGCCACCACCGCCGGAACCCCTGCCCCCGCCCCGCCAGAAGACGCAAGCCCCGGGCGGCTGGTCGCGGGAAACGGTGGTTGATCCTGCCACCGGCATCCAGACCCTGACGATCCGCGATGATACCGGGGAGATGGTCGAACCCCATGGCCTGACCCATGGCGAGACGGTCGAAGAGCTGTGGCAGATCTCCCCCGACGATCCCCTGTCAGCCATTGCTGCAGTCCGATGGGAACAGCGCCTGTCGCGCGGCGATTGGCGGGTGCGCACGCTGGTTGAAACCCGGATGACCGCAACCGAGACCGATCTTCGGATGGAGGCGCGCCTGACCGCTTGGGAAGGCGACACCCAGGTGTTCAGGCGTGACTGGGATGACCTTGTGCCGCGCCGCTTTGTCTAGACCGCGTAGCCGGGGTCTTCGGTGTCAAGGATCGCGCGCAGTTCGCTAAGGTGGGCTTCGGCAAAGCCTGGGTACGCCTCCCATTCCTGCGCGGTCTTTTCAGCGATGGCGTCGGGCAGAACCCGCAAGGGTCGGCCGGTTTGCAGGGCGCGGATATAGGTTTCGGCCGCGCGTTCGAAATAGTAAAGGCGGTTGAAGGCTTCGGCGACGGTACGGCCGATCACCAGAACGCCATGGTTGCCCATGACCATGGTGGTGATCTTCGGGTCAGCCAGCAGCGTGGCGCAGCGGGCGCCTTCCGCCTCAAACGCCATGCCGCCGTAGTGGTCGTCCACCACCACGCGGTTGTGAAACATTGCGCTGTTCTGGTCGATCGCGGGCAGGCGACTGTCGGCCAGACTGGCCAGCACGGTCGCGTGGATGGAGTGGACATGCATCACGCAGACCGCATGAGGGCAGGCGCGGTGAATGGCCCCGTGCAACCCCCATGCCGTGGGGTCGGGGGCGTCGGGGCGGGCCATGGTCTGCGGATCATTGGCGTCAATCTCAACCAGCGAAGACGCCGTGATCCGGCTGAAGTGCCGACCGTTCGGGTTGATCAGAAAGCGGGAGCCTTCGGGGTTCACCGCGAGGGAAAAGTGATTTGCCACCGCCTCATGCAGGTTCAGCCGGGCGGTCCAGCGAAAGGCCGCCGCCATATCCTGCCGATGGTCCAGATGCGTCAGGTTGGAGTGCTGGTTCATTGTGTCCCTCGTTCTGGCCCCTGTTTCCCAGGTTACACCGGCAAAGTGCAGGGGCTGGTAGAAAATCGGCGGCTGCAATTCTACTTGAAATAGGTTAACACGATCATCGGAACCATCCCAGATGCCTTGGGTCCTGCACTGCGCTTGGTGGCGTGGCGCGGCCTTGTCAGACTGAAACACTTTGCTTGAATAAGGCGGGCGCCCTGAATTTGACCTGTAAGTTTCCTTTTTTCCGGCGAATGCTGACCGCAATGCTGGCAAAGACTTACCCCATCTTAGAGGAGGTATTTCGTGCAGATTTCAGCAAGACCTGACCAAACACTCCTGCAGCACCAACCGATGGGCGTCCGCGTGATGGTACTGACCGATCGCCCCGAAGGCGAAACCGCCAGCCGCCTTGCCAGCTACGGCAGTCTGGTCGAGACTCGGCCCGCCTTGCCGGCAGCCCTGTCCCGCCTTCTGGAAGACCGCATCGGCTATGATCTTTTCGTGATGGATTGCGACGCTTTCGGTGGTGTTTCAGCCGCCGAGCAGGCCATTGCCGCCCTGATCGCCGCCGATGCCCGGATGCGGGTGATGCTGGTCAGCGCCGAGTTTGACACCCCGGCCTACCCCTTGGGCCGCCGTACTGCGGTCTGTCTGCCCGAGGACGTGACCGACAGTGCCTTTCGCCAAGGCTTTGACCACGTCCTGCGGGACCGGGAAGTGCGGCAGGTCATGTAGCGCAGGGCGGGTTTGGGGGGGGCGGCGTACCGCCCACCCGTTTTGCACCTTCAGGCGAGTGCGAGGTTGGTCGCCGATTCCCGGCCATCGCGGCCTGCTTCGATGTCAAAGGTGACCGGCTGGCCATCCTTCAGGCTGCGAAGCCCGGCGCGTTCCAGCGCGGTGATGTGAACGAACACGTCCTTCTTGCCGCCTTCCGGGGCAATAAAGCCGAAGCCTTTGGTCTCATTGAACCATTTCACGGTGCCCTTGGCCATCGTGATGTCTCCTGTCTGTCGCCCGCCCGCGAGATTGCGGCGGCTTGGCCCCGGCAGCTTGGTGTCGCCTGCTGTGGCCGATGATCGGAGACAGTGGTCGAAAAGCTAACGTCGCGTTGAAATCTTGCCACATTCCAGCGTTTTTTCCAAATGATTCGGGGATTTCAAGGGATTCGTGGGACTTCCACCCCGTCCCGCTTTCAGGCTGTGCTGAGGCTGCAAAAGGGTTTATGCTGCAATGCAGCAAAGTGAGGGAATCGCGATGGGCAAGGTTGTGACCGTGGCGCAGCAAAAGGGCGGGTCTGGCAAGACCACGCTGGCGGTGAACCTCGCGGTAGAGCTGCATGGCCGGGGGATGAAGGTTGCCCTTCTTGACACCGACCCGCAAGGCAGCCTTGGCCGCTGGTTCATGGCGCGGCGGCAGGTCAAGGCGACGGAGGGGATGGAGTTTTCCACCGCCTCGGCTTGGGGCGTGGGGTATGAGTGTGAAAAGCTCAAGAAAGTTGCCGATGTGGTGATCATCGACACGCCGCCCAAGGTGGACGCCGACCTGCGCCCCGCCTTGCGTGAAGCGGATCTGGTGCTGGTACCGGTCTCGGCCTCGATGATGGACCTGTGGGCCACGGACGGGGTCTTTGACCTGATCGGGCGTGAAGGGCGGCGCGCGGTCATCGTGCTGAACCGCGTCAAGGCGGGCACGCGGCTTGGCCTGCAGGTTGCGGATGCAGCGGCAGCGGTGGCGGGTGTGGCCAGGGCGACGCTGGGCCAGCGGGTGGTCTATGCCGAAACCTTGGGCGAAGGGCGCGCCGCCGGTGAAACGCGCGGTCCCGCCGTGGCCGAGGTGCGCGCCTTGGCCGATGAGGTGCTGGCGCTGCTGGCAGAGTGACACCGCCTGCCCGGACCCGCCTTTTCGCCCGCGCGGTCCTGCACTAGGGTGACCTCTGGCAAGGGGGGTGCTATGGCCTGGGAATTCTGGATCGACCGTGGCGGCACCTTTACCGACGTCGTCGGCCGCGCCCCGGACGGGCAGCTGGTGACGGCAAAACTCTTGTCAGATAACCCCGAACGCTATGTTGATGCCGCGGTGCAGGGTATCCGCGATTGCCTTGGGCTTGGGGCCGGTCAGCCGATCCCGGATGGGGCGATTGCCGCGGTGAAAATGGGCACGACCGTCGCCACCAATGCCTTGTTGGAGCGGAAGGGGGAACGTGTCCTCCTTCTGATCACCGAGGGTTTTGCCGACCTTCTGCGTATCGGCACCCAGGCGCGACCGGCGCTGTTTGATCTGAACATCCGCCGTCCTGATCTGCTTTATGAACGGGTGGCTGAAGTTCCCGGTCGGCTGGATGCCGACGGCACAGAGGTGCGACCGCTGGATGAGGATGCCGTGCGCGCTGCACTGGCCGCCGCACTGGCCGAGGGGATCGCTGCCGTCGCTGTGGCCCTGATGCACGGCCATGTGACCCCTGTGCATGAGGCACGCGTGGGGGTGCTGGCGGCTGAGGCGGGGTTCACCCAGATCTCACTGTCGCATCAGGTCAGCCGTCTGGCCAAGATCGTGCCGCGCGGGGACACGACGGTGGTAGATGCCTACCTGTCGCCAATCCTGCGGCGCTATGTGGCGCAGGTTGAGGGCGCACTGGACATCGGGCGGGCGACGGGGCGCGTCCTGTTCATGCAGTCGAATGGTGGACTGACCGAGGCTGCGCGCTTTCAGGGCAAGGACGCGATCCTGTCCGGCCCGGCAGGCGGTATCGTCGGAATGGTGCAAACAGCCCGCGCGGCGGGATTTGACCGGTTGATCGGCTTCGACATGGGTGGAACCTCGACCGATGTCAGCCACTATGCAGGCGTTTATGAACGCTCGTTCGAGACAGAGGTTGCAGGCGTGCGGATGCGTGCGCCGATGATGGACATTCACACCGTGGCCGCAGGTGGCGGGTCGATCTGCAGCTTCCGGGACGGGCGCTATCAGGTTGGCCCGGAAAGTGCTGGCGCAAATCCGGGGCCAGCCAGCTATCGGAGGGGCGGGCCGCTGACGATCACCGATTGCAACGTGATGCTGGGGCGGCTTTCGCCGGACCATTTCCCCGCCGTCTTCGGCCCCGGTGGAGATCGGCCGCTGGACAGCGCTGTGGTGCGTGAAAAGTTCCACGCCCTGGCGCAAGAGGTGGCCGCCGTGACCGGCCAGCTTGATCCGCCCGAGGTGGTGGCCGAGGGCTTCCTGCGCATCGCCATCGATAATATGGCCAATGCGATCAAGAAGATATCTGTCCAGCGCGGGCATGATGTGACCGGCTACACCCTGCAATGCTTTGGCGGTGCGGGGGGGCAGCATGCCTGCGGCGTCGCGGATGCGCTGGGGATGCGGTCGGTCTTCCTGCACCCGCAGGCCGGGGTACTGTCGGCCTTTGGCATGGGCCTTGCAGACCTGCGCGCCCTGCGGGAGGCGCAATTTGATGCGCCGGTGACAGACCCCACGGCGGCGGATCGCATCGCAGCACTTGGGCAAGAGGCGATGGCGGAGCTTGCGGCCCAGGGCGTCGCTGATCCGCGCCTGATCCTGACCGCGCATTTGCGGTACGAAGGGTCACACCAGTCCTTGCCGGTCCCGTTCGGCAGCGAACCCGCGATGCGTGCGGATTTTGCGGCGGCGCATCAGGCACGGTTCGGCTTCACCTCGCCCGAGCGGGCGGTCCTGTTCGAAATGCTGGCAGCCGACGCAGCGGGTGGTGGAACGGCACTGCCGAATGTGACCATTGGTTCACACTTTGCGCAATCCGCTACCAGATTGCGCATCTGGGCCGGGGGCTGCCGTGATGTGCCCCTGTTCCGGCGCGAAGATTGCGGCACCGCGACCCTGATCGCCGGACCGGCCATCATTGCGGAAGCGACCGGAACCGTGATCGTCGAACCGGGCTGGCAAGCAAAGGTGGATGCGCAAGCCAACCTGATCCTGACGCGGGTCCAAGCCATCGCCCGCCCCCCCGCAGCAGGCACCAAGGCCGATCCGGTGCTGCTTGAGGTGTTCAACAACCTGTTCATGTCGGTAGCGGACCAGATGGGCGCAACCCTTGCCAACACCGCCTGGTCGGTCAACATCAAGGAAAGGTTCGACTTTTCCTGTGCCATCTTTGATGCGGGTGGTGATCTTGTGGCCAATGCCCCGCATGTGCCGGTGCATCTTGGGTCCATGTCCCACGCGGTCAAGACGGTGATCGCGGCGGTGGGGGCGGCTGCGCATGAGGGGGATGCGTGGATGCTGAACTCTCCCTGGAACGGCGGGACGCATTTGCCGGATGTGACTGTAATCACGCCAGTTTTCATCGGGGATCGTCCGGCGTTCTGGCTTGGCTCACGCGGACATCACGCGGATATCGGCGGGCGAACGCCAGGCTCTGGCCCCCCTGACAGCACGACAATTGAGGAAGAGGGTGTGGTGATCGACCTTTTCCCGCTGGTTGCGCAAGGCCAGCTGCGGGAAGGCGAAACGCGGGCGCTTTTGACAAGCGGCCGCTGGCCGTGCCGGTCCATCGACCAGAACATCGCCGACCTGAAGGCGCAGATCGCCGCCAATGAAACCGGTCGACGCGAATTGCTGCGCGTGGTCACGATCCATGGCGCGGACACCGTCGCCGCCTACATGACGCATGTCCAGAAAAACGCCGAGGAATGTGTCCGCGCGGTCATTGACCAATTACATGACGGATCGTTCACATATCCGATGGATGTTGGCGCGACCATTCAGGTCAGGGTCACGGTTGACCGGCAGGCCCGCGCGGCGACGATCGATTTCACCGGCACCAGCCCGCAACATAGTGGCAATTACAACGCCCCGCAGGCGGTGACCAGGGCGGTGGTCCTGTATGTATTCCGCACGCTGGTGGGCAAGCCGATCCCCCTTAATGAAGGCTGCCTGGCGCCGTTGACGATCATTGTGCCGGAAGGCACGCTTTTGAACCCGCGCCCGCCGGCGGCGGTGATCGCGGGCAATACCGAGGTCAGCCAATCCGCCTGTAACGCGCTTTACGGGGCGTTGGGGGTGGTGGCGGCAGCGCAGGGCACGATGAACAACTTCATCTGGGGCAATGACCGGTTCCAGAACTATGAGACCATCGCCGGGGGTACTGGCGCTGGTCCCGGCTTTGCGGGCTGCGACGCGGTACAAAGCCACATGACCAACACCCGGATGACGGACCCCGAAGTGTTGGAGAAACGCTTTCCCGTCCGGCTGGAAGCGTTCGGTATTCGCGTCGGTTCAGGCGGCGCCGGGCTTTGGCCGGGGGGCAACGGTGCCATCCGCAGCCTGCGGTTTCTGGAGCCTGTGACCGTCACCACCCTGTGCGGCAGCCGTCGGATTGGGCCTTTTGGCGCGCAGGGCGGGGGGGCCGGGGTCACCGGTGAGAACCTGGTTCATTGGCCGGATGGGCGGATTGAAATGCTTAAAGGCAACGACGAACGCGATCTTCCGGCAGGCGCGTTGTTTGAAATGCGCACCCCGGGGGGCGGCGGATGGGGCAGCCCGCCGATGGCTGGGCCGAAAGATGTCTAGCTGGAAACCCAGCTAATCAGTTACTTAGGGAATTGGGCCTTGATTGCCGCCAGTTGCCTCGGTCACCTGATCGGCTGCAGCGCGAACCAGTGCGCCGATCCGCGCCGCATCCGAAAGACCCACCCGAAAGGCGGGGCCTGACACGGACAGGCCCGCCACAGGCTCACCATGCGCGTTGAAGATCGGGGCGGCGATGCAGCGCATCCCCTCGGCGCGTTCCTGATCGTCGATGGCAAATCCCCGCTCTCGCGTTCGGGCAAGGTCGCGCAGCAGAGCGGTCTCCGAGGTCAGCGTCAGCGAGGTGAACTTGGGCAAACCCTGCCGGGCGATGATTTCGCGCGCGCGGTCCTCGGGGTACCAGGCCAGCAGCGCCTTGCCGATCCCGCTGGAGTGCATCGGCCCTTTGGTGCCCGGCGGGAAGAAAGCGCGGATCGCCTCATGCGTCTCAACCTGGGCGAGGAAAAGAACCTCACCGCGCACTTCGACCCCCAGGTTCGCGGTCTCGCCTGTTTCGCGCATCAGCGCGTCCATCGGCTGGCGGGCGCGTTCGACCACCTTGGTGCGGCGCAGAAAGGCGGTACCGATCCGGAACGCGCCCGCGCCGATGTGCCAAAGCTGGCCGGGTTCTTCAACCTCAACCATGCCATGCCCTTGCAGCGTCTGCAGGGCGCGGAAGGTGGTGGCGACGGCCTGGCCCGTCTCTTCGGCCAGGTCAGAAAGCGTGCGGCCGGGGCCTTGTGCCAGATGCTCCAGCAAGAACAGCGCCCGGTCCAGCGCTTGCACTGTGTTCTGGTCAGTCTTGTCGTTGAAGGCCTTCGGTCGGCCACGCGGTTTCTGTGCCATCCATCGCCCCTGTCATCTGTTGAAAAAGCCCAAGCTGCTGTTTGGGTTCAGAAATAACACAAGATCCGCATTTTGAAAAATCTTTTCGAAAAAATTGTGAATGGCAGCAAAGGGCCATAGACAAAGGGACATTCAGTGGAGAAGCCCGATGTCCTTTCAGAACCCCGTCTTCATCCCCGGCCCGACCAACATCCCGGACTCGGTGCGCAAGGCTTGCGACATGCCGACGATCGACCACCGGTCGCCCGCCTTTGCCCGCATGTTCAAGCCCGCCGTCGAAGGTGTGCGCCGGGTGCTGAAGATGGCTGACGGTGAGGTTATCGTGATCCCCTCAACCGGCACCGGCGGCTGGGAGGCGGCTGTGTCCAACACCCTGTCGCCCGGCGATACGGTTCTGGCTGCGCGCTTTGGCATGTTCAGCCACCGCTGGATCGACCTGTGCCAGCGTCACGGGCTGAACGTCCAGATCATCGAAACCCCTTGGGGCCAAGGCGCGCCACTGGCCGCCATCGAGGCTGCGCTGAAGGCTGACACGGCGGGCTCGATCAAGGCCGTGCTGGCGACCCATAATGAAACCGCCACAGGCGTAAAGTCCGACATAGCCGGTATCCGCCGCGCGATGGATGCGGCGGGGCATGGAGCTTTGTTCTTCGTGGACGGCGTGTCTTCGATCGGGTCGATGCCGTTTGAGTTTACCGGTTGGGGTGTGGATATCGCCGTGGCTGGCAGCCAAAAGGGCTTCATGCTGCCAGCGGGTCTGGCGATCCTTGGCGTTTCCCCCAAGGCCATCGCGGCGATGCAGACAGCGACTCTGCCGCGCACCTTCTTTGATTTCAATGATATGCTGACCGCATATGCCAAAGGCGGCTTCCCTTATACCCCCCCGGTCGGCCTGATCGCGGGCCTTGCCCATGCCATCGACCTTCTGGAGACCGAGGGGCTGGAGAACGTCTATGCCCGCCACCACCGCCTTGCGACAGGCGTGCGCCGGGCGATCACTGCCTGGGGGATGACGCCTTATGCCGCCTCGCCCGACCTGTATTCCGATACGGTGACGGCGGTGAAGGTTCCGGCGGGTTGCGACGGCACGGCCTTGGTGCAGCTGGCCGCCACGAAATACGGCGTCGCCTTCGGCGTGGGGCTGGGCGAGGTTGCCGGCAAGGTTTTCCGCATCGGCCACCTGGGGATGCTGACCGACGTGATGGTCCTGTCCGGCCTTGCTGCGGCCGAGATGTGCATGGCTGACCTTGGTTGGCCGATCAAGCTGGGCAGCGGCGTCGCAGCGGCGCAGGACTACTACCGTGGTACCGTGCCAGCGCTGGCGATGGCCGCAGAATGAAGGACTTCGCCATGCAGATCCCCACCTTTGACGACGTGCTGGCCGCCCACGCCCGCATCGCCCCTTACATTCACCGCACGCCGGTCCTCACCTCCAGCTATCTGAACGACCTGACCGGGGCGGAGCTGTTCTTCAAATGTGAGAACTTCCAGAAAGCCGGGGCCTTCAAGGTGCGCGGCGCCTGCAACGCGGTCTTTGGCCTCAGCGAAGAGATGGCGGCCAAGGGCGTTTGCACCCACTCCAGCGGCAACCACGCGCTTTCGCTGTCTTATGCCGCAGGCCGCCGGGGCATCCCTTGCAACGTCGTCATGCCGCACACGGCTCCGCAGGCGAAAAAGGATGCCGTCCGGGGCTACGGCGGGGTGATCACGGAATGCGAGCCTTCGACCACCAGCCGTGAGGCGGTGTTTGCTGACGTGCAGGCCCGCACCGGGGGCGAATTCGTCCACCCCTACAACGATCCGCGCGTGATCGCGGGGCAGGCCACCTGCTCGCGTGAGTTTCTGGAACAGGTTGAAGGTCTTGACGCCCTGATCGCCCCCATCGGTGGCGGCGGCATGATCAGTGGCACCTGCCTGACCGTGTCGAACATCGCCCCGGATGTCGATATCTATGCGGCC
>JBBQVR010000101.1:0-12539 GCA_038211355.1 Rhodobacterales bacterium
AAACCCCAGACCCACGCGCTGACCTTCAACCAGTGTCAGCTTTTCATCCAGGACCGCGCAAATCGGGATATCCTCAATCTGCATATGGTAGACCCGGGCTGATCCCAGCTCTTCAAAGAAAAGGAACGTCGCCTGAAGCGCGCCCTGCCCCGCTGGCAGGACCTGCAACCGTTCGGGCCGCAGGCCGACCTGCACCATTTGCGCCGCTTCGGCCTTGAACCCCGCGGCAATCGCCACCGACTGCCCGTCAGCCATCAGGACCGACCGCCCATCTGCCGCCACCGTCCCCGGCAGGATGTTCATCGCCGGGCTGCCCACAAAGCCCGCGACGTAAAGCGTGGCGGGGTGTTCGTAAATCTCTTCGGGCGTGCCGATCTGTTCGATCGTGCCCTTGTTCATGATCACCAGCCGATCAGCCAGGGTCATCCCTTCATGCTGGTCATGCGTGACAAAAACGCTGGTCGCCTTGACGGCGTTGTGGATGCGGCGGATTTCATGGCGCATCTGGACACGCAGCTTGGCATCAAGGTTCGAGAGCGGCTCGTCGAACAAGAACACCTTCGGTTCGCGGATGATCGCGCGGGCCATCGCCACCCGCTGGCGCTGACCGCCCGACAACTGCCCCGGCTTGCGGTCAAGAAAATCGCCCAAACCCACGGATTTCGCCGTCGCCTCGATCCGCATCAGCCGTTCGGCCTTTGGCATACCGGACACCTTCAGCGCATAGCCGATGTTTTCGGCCACCGTCATGTGCGGATAAAGCGCGTAGTTCTGGAACACCATCGCACAGCCCCGCTCTCGCGGTTCCAGTTGGTTCACGACCTTGCCCGCAATGGCAATCTCGCCTTCCGTGATCTCCTCCAGCCCCGCGATCAGGCGCAGAAGGGTGGATTTGCCGCAACCCGAGGGGCCAAGGATCACCACAAACTCGCCGTTGTGAATCTCAAGATTCACGCCTTCCATGATCGTGGTCTTGCCATAGGTCTTGGCGACGTTGCGGATGCTGATTTCAGCCATGTGATGCCCCTACTTGTCGGTGTTGATCAGGCCGCGCACGAACCAGCGCTGCATGAGGATGACGATGACGATCGGCGGCAGCATGACGACCAGCGTCGCCGCCATCGCCAGATGCCAGGTCGGCGTGCCGCCCCCGGTGGTCAGCTGGTCCGGCACAAGGTCGGAAAGCTGAACCACGACCATCCCGTAATTCGCCCGGTCGGTAACGACGAGGAGGGGCCAGAGATACTGGTTCCAGGCATAGACGAACATGATCGTCGCCAGCGCCGCGATGTTGGTTTTCGACAGGGGGATAAGGACATCCCACAAAAACCGCAGCGGGCCCGCCCCGTCCATCCGCGCGGCCTCCACCAGTTCATCAGGGATGGTCAGGAAGAACTGGCGGTAAAGGAACGTGCCCGTGGCCGTGGCTACCAGCGGCAGGATCAACCCTGTGTAGGAGTTCAGGAGGTTCCACTCCAGCGCCACCTCCACCCCAGACACGGCGTTGATCAGCCAGCTGATTCCGGTCCAGTCCATGATGGTCTGAAACGGCGTCAGCGCGTTGGCGGCGACGGCATAGGTGGGGACGATCCGCACCTCTAACGGCAGCATCAGGGTGATGAAGATCATCCAGAAGATCAGCATCCGGCCGCGAAAGTTGAAGAAGACCAGCGCGAAGGCGGTAATGCAGGCCAACGTGATCTTGCCCACCACCACGCCCACAGACACGATCAGCGTGTTCACGAACTTCGGGCCAAAGTCCGATTGCACCCAGGCCTGCTGCAGGTTCACCCAAAGCTGGTCGCCCGGCCAAAGCTCGACCGGGGCGGAATTCACCTCTTGCAGCGTCAGCGTCGCGGCGACGAAGGCCAGCCAGATCGGCACCAGAATAATGACCAGCCCAAAGATCAGGATCAGGTGGGTCGCAATGTTCAGGATGGGCGTGCGTTCGATCATGGCGACCCCCTCAGGTGTAATGCACGCGCCGCTCGACATAGCGGAACTGCAAGAAGGTCAGCGCCATGACGAGAAGCATCAGGATGATGGATTGGGCCGCGGCACCGGAATAGTCGAACCCCCGGAACCCGTCGGTATAAATCTTGTAGACCATCAGGTCTGTCGCCCGGAACGGCCCGCCGCCGGTCAGCGTGTCAACGATGCCGAAGCTGTCGGTGAAGCTGTCGGTGATGTTGATGACCAGCAGGAAAAAGAACGTCGGTGTCAGTAGCGGCAGTTGCAGGTCAATCATCCGGCGCAAGGGGCGGGCACCGTCCATTGCCGCCGCCTCGGTCAGGCTGCGGGGGATGGATTGCAGGGCGGCCAGAAAGAAGATGAAGCTGTAGGCCACCTGCTTCCACGCGCCTGCCACCACGATGGCGGTGACCGCCTGCCAGGGGTATTTCGACAGGTCCCACCAGCCGGGCGCAATCGTGTTGATGTAGGAAAATATCCCCGCGCCAGGGTTGAAAACGAACTGGAACGCCAGCCCCACCGCAGGGGCCGCGACGGCATAGGGCCAGATGATCGCCACGCGGTAGGCTTTGTAGCCCGCAAGTTGCCGGTCGACGAAGATGGCAAGGGTCAGTGCGATGGACATCGCCAGCACCGTCGTCGCCAGCGCATAGATCACCGAGACGCGGACCGAACTCCAGTAGTACGGGTCACTGAGGATCTTTCTGAAGTTGTCGAACCCGACCCAGGTATTGCCGCCGCCCCAGGGCTGTTCCAGCGTGAAGGCCCAGTACAGGGCCTGCGCCGAGGGCCAGTAGAAAAAGACAAAGATGATCAGAAGCTGCGGGGCCAGAAGCGCGGCCGCGATCCAGCTGAACTTGAAATAGGCGCGGCGCATAAGCATCCCCCGGAATGGAAAAGGGCGCGGCCTTGGCAGCCGCGCCCCCGTTTTCAAGGCCTCAAGGGAAGGATTTGCCGGCATAGGTTTGGGCAAAACGGTCCAGCTGGTCATTGCCGCGCGACACGGCGGTATCCAACGCCTCTTGCATGGTCTTTTGCCCGGCAAGGGCGGCCTCAACCTCGGCCAGCCATTCGGCGCGGATCTGGATCATGCCACCCAGACGGATGCCACGGGTCAGCGGCGTCGGTTCCGACCAGGTCAGCGACTTCATAGCGATGTCGCGATTGATATAGGGCTCTTTAGCGTAGAACCCTTCGGCCTTCAGCGCCTCATAGGTTGACTTCGTCACCGGGATGTAGCCGGAGTTTTCCAGCAGAAACTGCTGTTCTTCCTTGGTGGACAGGAAGGCCAGGTAGGTCGCCGCTGCCTTGTATTCGTCCTCGGTCTTGCCCGACAGAACCCAAAGCGACGCGCCGCCGACGACGGTGTTCTTGCGCTCCACGCCCTCATATGTCGGGATGATCTGCACATCCCATGCGAACGCAGGCGTCAGCTTGTGAATGGTGTTGTGGTCGGCGATCGACGAAAAGAACACCGCGCATTCGCCTTCGACAAAGCTGTCGCGCGCGGTCTTGCCAGCGGCCTGCGTGCGCAGCGTGGCATAACCGTCCGCCAGCCAGCGCTGGATGTTTTCCATGTGCTTGACGTGCAAGGTGGTGTTGAACAGCAGTTCGGTGTCCAGCCCGTCATAGCCGTTGTTGTTCGACGCGACCGGCACGTTATGCGACATGGAAAACTGCTCCAGGTCGATCCAGGCCGACGGTGCATAGGCCAGACCACAAGCCGCGCCCGACTCTTTGACCTTCACAAGCGCGGCTTCCATGCCTTCCCAGGTGACCGGGGCCTCGGTGATCCCGGCCTTGGCGAAGATGTCCTTGTTGAAATAATAGACCGGGGTCGACGAATTCCACGGCATCGAGAAGAACTCGCCCGACTTCGACGAATAGTAGTTGGCGATGCCGGGGAAATAGTCGGCCCAGTCCACCGTCACGCCGGTGTCGGCCATCAACTGGGTGACCGGGTAGAATTCACCCGACAGCATCAGGTCAGCGGTGCCCGCGTCAAAGCTTTGCAGAAGCGTCGGGTGTTTCCCGGCACGGAAGGCGGCGATGGTGTTCTGCACGGCCTTTTCATAGCCGTCCTGACCAACGCAAACCGCCTCAAACTCGGCCTGGCTCGCGTTGAAGCGGGCGCAGGTTTCGGCCACGACAGCGCCAAGATCGCCGGTCAGTCCATACCAGTATTCAAATTTGATCTTCTCGGCCTGGGCGGTTCCGGCAGTCGCCAGAAGGGCCATGGCAGTGGTCGCCAGCTTGAATGTCATTGTCCCTGTCTCCGTCTAAGGGGTGCAGCAGGCAGCCTGCGGCATGGGGGCCAAATGCCAGCGGAACGTGACACGGGGTTGATGGCAGTGTGAAATTTTTATTTAACAAAAACATATTCTTGAACCCTGCACGCCAAGCGGCGCGCAAGCAGGGCTTGCGCGCCGGACGGACGTATCAAAGGGCGTCAACCTTCCGTGAAGAGGCCCGCCGCAAGTTCCACATGCCGGGGCAGATAGTCCTGAAAATGCACCGTCACCCCGTCAGCATCGGCCAACACCACGGCCATCTGCGCCGGGCCCTCCAGCCGCAACTGCGCACCCGCCATCCCCGGCAGATGCGCGTTGACCGAATAATGGCTGCCCGCCAGCGTGGTCATCGGCACCCCGTGCCAGACGCCGCTGGTCGTCAGATGCACATGCCCCGCAATCACCATCCGCACATCCGGGTGCCGCTGCAAAAGCCGCGCGAACCCTGCGCCATCGGCCAGCGGAACCTCATCCACCGGAAGCGACAGCACATTGGCGTGGTGATGCATGACCACGATGACCGGGCGGTCAGACGCCTCATCCAGCCGGGCGGCCAGCCAGTCTTGCCGCGCCTGACACAGCGCGCCTGCATGGGTGCCGGGGGTGGTGGTGTCCAGCAGGATCACCCGGTAGCCAGCGTGGTCGATCACCTTCGACACGCGCGCCTGCGGGTGGGCCATGTCTGCGCCAAAGACCGACAGGAACGCCTCTGCCCGGTCATGATTGCCCAGCGTGATGTGGCAAGGCATGGTCAGGGGGGAAAGGGTGTCGCGCAACACCTCATAGGCGGCCACCTCACCCAGATCGGCCAGATCCCCGGCGATGGCGACGAAATCGGCATTGGCGTGATCGCGGTTGATCACCTCGACCGCCGCCGCAAGCCGCTGGGCGGGATCCAACCCGTTGACCGCAGAACCGGGCGGGCCAAGGTGCAGGTCCGACAGGACGACGAACTTCACAGCATCGCTCTTCACTGCGCCAACCCCAGATCCGCCAGATACCGGGCCGAGGGGATGACCCCTGCCTTGTCCCGCAACTCCAGAATCAGGTGCGGGGTGGCGCCGGTTTCCGCAATCGCCTTGAAGACCGACGGCCACAGGATCGTGCCATGGCCGATCTGCCAATGCCGGTCAGCAAAGCCGTCCGCGTCTTGCAGATGCACATGGCCCAGCCGTTCCCCAGCCGCGCGGATGTAGAAATCGACCGGCGGCCCATTGGTTGACCCGTGCGCATAATGGGCGTGGCCGGTATCGACCGACAGCGCCAGCGCCTGCCAGCCCAAGGCCGCGCACAGGTTGGCGCGGTCGGCAGGTTCGATATCCTCGATGTTTTCCAGCACGAAGGTCACGCCCATATCCTCGGCCCGCTTCAGGACCGGGGCCAGCGTGTCGCGCGCGGCCTCAACCATCCGGGTGGCGTCATTGGGGTAAAGGCCACGGTGGTTGTAGCCCCAAGTGGTGAAGGGCGAATGGATCACCACATGCGTGCCCTTGACCGCCGCACAAACGTCCAGCGCCTGACCCATCCGCCTGGTGACCAGCTTGCGCACCTCGGGGTCATAGGACGCGATGGTGAACCCCCAGAACGGCCCGTGAATCCCCAGGCGGCCCTGATGCCCGTCCAGCATCCGCACCGTATCAGCCGCCAGACCGGACCAATCGCCATCCAGCACCGAAGCCTCGACAAAGGCCTGCAGCTCAAGGTCGCGCGGTGCCTCCAGCAGCCAATCGCGATGCGCGGCAAGGTCGTCGTGCCCAAGAGCGGCACCCAGAATCGGAAGATCGGGGATCGGCAGGTCGGGGGTGGGTTGGGGCATGATTTTCATCCGCTAAGGTTGCGGATCCCGATTGCCAGCGGAATGTAACGCCCGATTTATCGATTGGCGGAACTTCCGTGACAGTCAGGCGGCCAGCGGCACAATCAGCTCTGGCCCCGCCGCGCGGTTGGAGTTCACCGCCGTCGACACCCGCAGCGGGGCATTCATCACCCCCGGGGTCAGGGGCCGCATCAGCACCGCCGCCCCATGTCCCGCCTCACCCAGCCACAAAGGCCAATCGGCGCGCTCCAGCACCACAGCCTCACGGTGGTGCAGACCCGCCATCGACGGCCCGGCGTCGGTTGACACGATGGCCACCGTGTCCAGATCTTGCCAGCGCTGCCAGATCCCGGCCAGCGCCATCGGCTGACCATCGGCGCGGGTGAAATACCAGGGCAGCTTTTCGCCCTTCTCGCCCGTGTTCCATTCATAAAACCCGCTGGCAGGCACGAGGCAGCGCCGGGTGCGCACCGCATCGCGGAAGGCGGGCTTTGCGGCCACCGTGTCCGACCGCGCGTTGATGATCAGCGGGCCGTCATTCGGCGCCTTGTACCAGTCCGGGATGAACCCCCACCGCATCGCCCGCAGCCTGCGCTGCTGGCCGTCCGAGGTGACCACCGCAACCGTATCCGTCGGGCACACGTTGAAATTGGGGCCCAAGGGCAGGTCATTGCCCATCACGGCATCAAACAGCGCCGCCAGCGCCTCATTCGGGTGGGTGATGGTGAAACGGCCGCACATCGTCTGTAGATACCCCGCATCGCTGCCATTGGAGGGTTGTCGCTTCCCTCCCCCCTCGTGGGGGAGGGAGAGGGTGGGGGCGACCCCACCGCAAGCCGTTACTTCCGCGTGATCCGCCCATCGGTCATCGGCGTGTAGGGGCCAACCTTTGCCATGTATTCCGCGGTCACATCCGCAAGGTCGGGGCCAAAGTCATAGGCATTCGCCGCGTCCACGAACATGCGGAACCCGTCACCGCCACCGCGCACATAGTTGTTCGACACCACCTTGTAGACCGCCGCCGGATCAATCGGCCCCCAGGCATCGCCCCCGATCAGCACCATCACGTCGCTGACCCTGCTGCCCGCCGGGGCTGCCGGATCAAACGCGTATTTCATCCCGGCAACTTGCGGAAAGCGGCCCGCGCCCTCTTCCACCTGGCTGACCCCGTTTTCCAGCGCAGCGACGATGTCCTCGCCCGTCACTTCAAAGGTCGAAAGGGTGTTCTGGAACGGCAGGACCGTCAAAACCTCACCCATGGTCACCGGGCCTGCGTCGATCGACGCCCGCACCCCGCCACCGTTCTGGATGGCAATCGTCACGCCCTGATCGGCCACCCGGTCCAGCATCGCCTCGGCAATCAGGTTGCCCATCGGGCATTCCACGGCGCGGCAGGTCTCGCGGCTGCCGTCGATGTCGGCGGTGCTTTCCGCCACAACCTTGTTTTTCAGCTCTTCGATGGGCGCGCCCATTTCGGCCACCCGCGCGGCAATCTCGGGGTCGGGCGTCACGCTGGCGTCCAGCAGGATCGTGTCGCCTTCCGCGAACTTCAGCGCCCCCGCATCATCAAAGGTCAGCACCAGATGGCCCACATATTTCGAATAGGCATAGGCCTGCACCACCGGCACCAGCGCGCCGCTCTGACCGTCAACCCAGGTCGGATAGGGCCCCGCACGTTTGGGGTCCTTTGACGACAGAAGGGTGTGGCTGTGCCCGCCCACCACCGCATCAATCCCGGGCACGGCGGCGGCAATCCTCAGATCTTTCGGCAGACCAACATGGGTCAGCGCGATGATCTTCGTCACCCCCGCTGCCTCAAGCTCGGCCACATCCGCACCCAGACTGTCGATCTCATCCTGAAAGATCACGCTTGGACCGGGGCTTGAGGTGTCCACCGTATCCGTCGCCAGAGCCGAGATGATGCCGATCTTCTCACCCCCGACCTCAAGCACGACATGGTTCTGCACGCGGCCCGCCAGCACGTTTGACTGGCTGACATCGGTGTTCCCGCTGATCACCGGAAAGGTCACCTTGTCAAGGAAACCAGCCAGCCCCTCTGGCCCATCGTCAAACTCATGGTTGCCCACGGCCATCGCGTCAAAGCCGATCTTTTCCATGAACTCGGCTTCGGCAGCCCCCTTGTATGTGGTGTAGAACAGGCTGCCCTGAAACTGGTCGCCCGCGTCCAGCACGATCACATTGCCGCCCTCGGCGGTGATCTGGTCGCGCAATTCATTGATCTTGGTCGCCACGCGGGCAATGCCGCCAAAGCACTTCTGCTCTGCCGCATCCTCGGCCGAACAGGTGCTGTCAAAGGCATTCACCGCCTCCATCCGGCTGTGAAGATCGTTGATGTGGATGACGTGCAGCGTGTAATCCGCCTGTGCAGCACCAGCCATCAGCGCCAATGCTGCGCTGGAAAGGAAAAGATTCCGCATCGAATGCTCCCGTGTTGGTTGATAGGTCAGCCTGACTCTCCCCATCTTCAGAGTCAAAGCCTTCTCATGCCGCTGCCTTAGCGTCGCCAATGTTTCGGCCAGAGGGTTTCGGCAGGCGTGTTTCGGCAGGATCACGCTGACGGATTGACCCAGCGCCCGCGTCAAGGCACAAGCCCGGCATGCTGATATACAAGATCCTTCGCCGCCCCGAATGGGATGCCTTCCGCGCCGCTGGTGAAACCGCTGGCGCGCCGGTCGATCTGGCCGATGGCTACATCCACTTTTCCACCGCCGCGCAAGTGGCCGAAACCGCCGCCAAGTGGTTCGCCACCGAAAGCGACCTTGTCCTTGTGGCGTTTGAGTCCGACCGCCTCGGCTCCCTCCTTAAATGGGAACCCTCGCGCGGCGGCCAGCTTTTCCCCCATCTCTACCGCCCGCTTTTGCTGGCTGAGGTGCTGTGGGACAAGTCCCTCCCCCTTGGTGCCACCGGCCACATCTTCCCGGAAGGTGTCTGGTGAGCCTTGTCGAACGCGCCGCCCTGGCGCTTCTGCGCCAGACCGACCCCGAGCGTGCGCATGCCCTGTCGCTGATCGCGCTGCAAACCGGCCTTGCCCCCCTGCCCGGACCGGTGACCCTGCCCCGCCTTGCCTGCACGCTGGCGGGCATACCCCTTCTCAACCCTGTCGGCCTTGCGGCGGGCTATGACAAGAACGCCACCGTGATCGGCCCCCTCAGCCGCGCCGGTTTCGGGTTTCTTGAGGTGGGTGCCGCCACCCCGCTGTCCCAGCCCGGCAACCCCAAACCGCGCCTGTTTCGCCTGACCGAAGACCGCGCTGCGATCAACCGCTTCGGCTTCAACAACGACGGGATGGAGGCGATTGCCACCCGCCTTGGCGAGCGCAGCCGCACCGCCGTCCCGGTCGGCCTGAACCTTGGCGCCAACAAGACCAGCGACAACCGCGCCGCCGATTTCGCGCGCGTCCTTACCCGTTGCGGCCCCCATGTCGATTTCGCCACGGTGAATGTCTCGTCGCCCAACACTGAAAAGCTGCGCGATCTGCAAGGCCCCGCCGCGCTTGCAGCCCTTCTGTCCGGCGTGATGGAGGCGCGCGCTGCCCTCCCCCTCCCGATCCCGGTCTTCCTGAAAATCGCCCCCGACCTGACCCCCGACGACCTTGCCCAGATCGCAGAGGTGGCGCTGGCCGCAGGCCTGCAGGGCATCATCGCCACGAACACCACGCTTGACCGTATAGGTTTGAAATCTGAAAATGCCGGGCAACAAGGCGGCCTTTCCGGCGCGCCATTGTTCGAAAAGTCCACGCGCGTCCTGGCCCAACTTTCCCAGCTGACCGATGGCAAACTGCCCCTGATCGGGGTCGGCGGCATCTCCAGCCCCGAACAGGCCTATGCGAAAATCCGCGCCGGGGCCTCGGCGGTCCAGCTTTACACCGCAATGGTCTATGAAGGCCTCTCCGTCATTCCCCGCATCGCCAAAGGCCTCGACGCCCTCCTCGCACGCGACGGCTTTGCCAATGTCGCCGAGGCCATCGGCACCGGCCGCAGCGCCTGGCTGTAACGCACAGCCCAAAGCCCTTTCACATTTGCTCAAATATCCTCTGGGGGTCCGGGGGGCGAAGCGCCCCCGGCGGCAGACCACCCACACAGCATCTAACCAAATCGCGCAGACGATCAGAACGCCTTGAACGTCATCGTCGTCAGGGTCCGCTGAATATCCGGAATGTCGAACAGCTTTGACGACAGGTAATGCCCGGTGTCCTGATCATCGGGGATGTAGACCTTGGCAATCAGGTCATAATCGCCGCTGGTCGAGTACATCTCACTGACCACCTCACGGTCCCAGATCGCATCGGCCACCGCATAGGTGGTTCCGGGTGTGCAGCGGAACTGGACGAATACCAAGGCCATCGGACCCTCCTTCTTCTGCCGCTACTCTAGATCGCCCAAACCCGAAGGGGAAGCCTCGGCCAAGGCCAACGGGGCGGGTTCACGCTTCAGATCATCAATCGACAGCGGTGTCAGGGGCCGAGCCAGACGGTTGCGCACCACCCAGTGCAGCCGGGTCTGCGCGCGCGTGATGGCTACATAGGCCAGCCGCTTCCACAAGGGCACCCCGGCCTCTGACCGGCCCGATTGCGCCGCCGCATAAAGATCGGGCGCGAAAACCTGCACATCCTCCCACTGGCTGCCTTGCGCCTTGTGGATCGTCACCGCCGCACCGTGCAGAAAGGCCGCCCCCATCCGGGCGGCATGGGGGATGAAGGGTTCCTCCTCATCCGGCTTTTCGATCTTGATGATGCTGGCGGCAGAAACCTGCGGCTCTTCCGCCCCCACCACATGCAGCCGGGCAAAGCCGTCGCGGTTGCCGGTCCCCAGATAGATCACCTGCGCGCCCTTGATCAGGCCCCGCGCCTCAAGGTCGATCCGCTTTTTCCGGTGCTTCAACGGCAGCTCGATCCCGTCGCAGATCAAGGGTTCACCGGGCAAAAGCGCATCTTCCGGCGCGCCGTAGGCGTTGCGGAACGCCTGGATCAGCCGCACCCGCGTCGCGTTGCGCCAGACCAGGACGGGTGACCGCGCCATCAGCCCAGCCTCAACCCGTTCGGCCCACACCACGCGGTCATCATCGCGGGCGCGGGCCTGCACCATCGCCTCAAACTCTTCAAACCCCAGCCGATCATCGCCCAGCGCATGGGCAAGGTCGAGGATCGGGTTATCTTCGGCCTGCCGGTGAATACGGCTCAGGATCAGGCGGCGGCTTTCGGGCAGCTTGTCAAAGACCATCGCGCCCGATGATCCCACCGGCGCCAGCTGTGCCGGGTCACCAAACAGCACCAGCACGGGGAAAATCTCACGCAGGTCGTCCAGCTGGCGTTCGTCCAGCATCGAGGATTCGTCGACAAACCCCACGTCCAGCGGTTCCTCGCGCCGTTTCCAGCCCTTGATGAAATCGCTGCCCTTCAACCCCGCCGCCGCCAGCGCGCCGGGTATGCTGGCCACCGTCTGGTAAAACGCATGCGCCCGGTCAAGGGCAAGATCCGTCAGCCCCTCAACCACCGGGCGCGGGCCTGTTCCGGCCAGCCATTCGGCGATCTTTTCGTATTGCGGGTCATAGACCGGAGTATACAGGATCCGGTGGATCGTCGTCGCAGGCACCCCGCGCAAGCGCAGCACCGATGCCGCCTTGTTCGTCGGCGCCAGAATCGCCAGCGTCCGCCGATCCTTGCGCTTGCGCCCCTCATAATCGCCCGACACGATGTCGACCCCCGCCGCCTTCAGGCTGCGATAGGCCTCAGCCAGCAGCATGGTCTTGCCGGACCCCGCCTTGCCAACCACGGCCAGCACGGTGGCCTTGCCTTCAACCATCGGGGTGGTGTGCCCCTCGGCCAGGTCAATCCCATGGCCGGCCAGCGCCGCGGCCAGTCGGTCAAAGGCTTCGGCCTGGTCGTCGGAAAAGGTCAGCGCGGGCACGGTCATCGCCTGATCATATCGCCGCCCGTCGCCCGGTGTAAGGCCCGCTAATGGGCCCGTCGGCGGATGAAGATCGGCACCGGTGCATCCTTGTCACCCTCGGTGCCGATCTCGCGGCGGGCGGTGACCAGAGTTTCCTCCACTTGTTGCGCCAATTCCGGCAAGTCGTTCCTGCAGGCATACTCATGCAGGTCCGACAGCATGTCGAAGATCCAGTCGTGGCGCATGAACCCCTCGGGACGAACAACCAGCAGCCGCCCCGGCACATTCAGCCCAAAGCTGCCCCCGTCAAGGGGACAGCAAAGGGGAAGGGCGCCGGTTTCCTGCCACAGCAGAGATACGCCCGACACAGTAAACCACAGATTAATAGTTGTGGGTCAAGCACCCACACTCGCCTCAAGCGTGTCCTCAAACGTGCGCAATCCTGTTCTGGGCGCTTGGACCAGCACCGCCATGTTGCCCGGCTTGTGCTGGTTCTTCCACATCAGAGTGTGCGCTTTCGGGATCTCACGCCAATCAGCAGCACAATCGCCG
>JBBQVR010000102.1:0-12449 GCA_038211355.1 Rhodobacterales bacterium
GCCACCACGCCGGTCACCATCTCTTCGACCAGATAGCCGGTCGCCCCCGGCATGTCTGCTTGCCCCGCCAACGAGTGCAGACCCAACCGCACCGCCCCGGCCTCGGTCTTGTGGGCAAACCCCAGCCCCTTCAGGGCGTAGGGTGGGTGCAAACCCACCGCCCCTTGCGCAACCTCAGCCAAAGACGCACCCGTCACCAAGGCTGGAACTGCGATCCCGGCCTTGGCCAAAAGCACCTTGCCCTCAGCCTCGGTCAGCATCCGCCCCTCACGCGGCGGCAAGGTCGCCACGGGCCGCCACCCCGGCAGGCCCGGTGCCGTCTGCGCCGCCCGCACCGCCGCCAGCGCCGTCTCCAGCCCCAAAAGTGCGCAGACCCCCTGATCCATCATCGCCTGCACCCGGCCCTCGCCAAAGTTCTCGGCAATGGAGGCGACCGGAAAGGCGATCTTCCCCGTTGCCCTCTGCGCGGCAACGATGGCGGCAAAGGCCGGGTCATATCCCGAAGGATCACACCGATCAGCGCGGGGCGCGTCGATGATGTAAAGGCCCGCATCATAAGCCTCCAGCATGGCGCTGAAAACCTCAGTCGTCTTGGGCCCATCGCCCCAGATGAAGGTATGGTAATCCAATGGGTTAGAGATCGTGGGTATCTCGCCAAGCACCGCGAACAGCCTGTCATGCGTGGGTTGCGGAACGGCTGGAAAGTCGATCCCGAAGGGTGCCGCAAGGTCCGCCACCAACCCCGCCTCGCCGCCCGAACAGGACAAGGAACATATCCTGCGCCCGATCTGGGGCCCGTGGACATGGAAGATCTTCAGCGTTTCGATCAATTCGCTGGGCGTATTCACCTCTGCCACCCCGATCTGCCGCAGAAAGGCGCTAGACGCCGCCCCCCCACCGGCCAGCGAGGCGGTGTGGGACGCTGCCGCAGTCCGCGAAAGCTCGGTCTTGCCGGACTTGATCGCCACCACGCCTTTTCCCATCGCCCGCGCCTTCTCGGCCAGCGCAGCGAAAGCCGGGGCATCGTCGATCCCCTCGATATAGAGCCCGACCGCCGTGACTCGCGGATCATCCAGCAGCGCCCCGGTCAGTTCGGCCAGCCCCACTACAGCCGCATTGCCCAGACAGGCGACATAGGCCACCGGCAAGCCGCGGGCTTGCATCCCCATGTTGATGACGATGTTGGAGGACTGGCTGACCAGTGCCACACCGCTTTCAACCCGGACCCCGCCATGTTGATCCGGCCAGAGAAGCGCCCCATCAAGATAATTGATCACACCATAACAATTTGGCCCAAGGATCGGCATCCCGCCCGCGGCTGCCGCCAGCCGGTCTTGCAACCCAGCCTCGCCCGCCTCCTCCCAGCCGGACGCAAAGCAGATCGCGCCCCCAGCGCCCATGGCGGCAAGCTCGGCCACCACGTCAAGGGTGGCAAAGCGGTTCACCCCGATGAACGTGGCATCCGGCGGCTCTGGCAGATCGGCAAGGGACGCGTAGGCCTTGAGGCCACCGATCTCGGCCTTGGTCGGATGCACCGGCCAGACCGGGCCCTGAAACCCCATCTTGCGGCACTGTTCGATGACGTTCAGTGCCCAGCCTGCGCCAAGAACGGCAATGTGGCGCGGGCGCAAAAGCCGGTCGAGGCGCGTCATTTGCGGCCTCCGGCCCGGCTGAACCCGCCGGGGGCGCTGCCCCCGGACCCCCGGGATATTTGTGGACAGATGAAATGGGAGGAGGGGCGCCCTGCCCCAGCGAACCGAGGCAGGGTTTCACCCGTCACGGTCATCGGCATCCCTGCCTGTACCGTGACACCAGATTCGCCGATTAACCTTAACATTTCGTTTCATCTGTCCTCAAATATCCCGGGGGCGCGGGGGCTGGCCCCCGCTCCCGACATCTCAGCCCCCGACTGCGCGTAGGAGCTCGCGGCTGATGATGTGGCGCTGGATCTCGGAAGTGCCCTCCCAGATCCGCTCAACCCGCGCGTCGCGCCAGATACGCTCCAGCGGCAATTCATCCATCAACCCCATGCCGCCATGGATCTGGATCGCCTCATCGGCCACCATCGCCAGCACCTCGGTCGCCTTGAGCTTGGCCATCGCCATGTCGGCTTCGGTCACCGTGCCCTGGTCGTATTTCCACGCCGCCTCACGGGTCAGGAGTTCGGCAGCCTTCAGCTCCATCGCCATGTCGGCCAGTTTGAAGCTGACGCCTTGGAACTTGCCGATCGCCTGACCGAACTGCTTGCGGTCAGCGGCGTAGGCAATCGCATGACCCAAGGCCCGCTCTGCCCGCCCCAGACAGGTTGAGGCCACCTGCAGCCGCGTGGCACCCAGCCAGCTGTTGGCCACCTCAAATCCTTTGTGGATTTCGCCCAACACGTTCGCCGCCGGCACCCGGCAATCGTCGAACTCCAGAACGGCGTTGGTGTAGCCCCGGTGGCTGACGTTGCGGTAGCCGTCGCGCACGGTGAACCCCGGTGTGCCCTTGTCGACGAAAAACGCCGTGATCAGCTTTTTCGGGCCGCGCGGGGTTTGTTCTTCACCACTGGCCATGAAGACGATGGCAAAGCCCGCAAGGTCAGCGTGGCTGATGAAATGCTTCGTCCCGTTCAGCACCCAGTCGTCGCCATCCTGCCGGGCAGAGGCCTTCATGCCCCGCAAGTCCGACCCCGCGCCCGGTTCGGTCATCGCCAGGCAATCCCAGGTCTCACCGCGGATGCAGGGCATCAGGTAGCGCTCGCGCTGGTCGGCATTTCCGGCCAGCAGGATATTCGACGGCCGCGCCACGCAGGCCCAGTGCAGGGCGTAGTTTGCCCGCCCCAATTCCTTTTCGTACAAAAGCCAGGACAGCGTATCGAGGCCAGCGCCCCCAACCTCAACCGGCATGTTGGCCGCGTAAAGCCCTGCCGCCAATGCCTTTTGCTGCACCTCACGGATCAGCTCCAACGGCAGGATGCCAGAGCGCTCCACCTCCGCCTCATGCGGATAAAGCTCGGCCTCGACAAAGGCGCGGGTCGTCTCGACGATCATCCGCTGTTCTTCGGACAGTCCGAAATCCATCATACCCTCCCCTGACCAATCGCGCGCCCCAGCCCCTCGGGGCGCGGCAGGCCTGCGTGCGCGGCGGCGATCGGCAGCAGCCGGTCCAGCACCGCAGGCAGCGCGGCACAGGTCTTGCCAGCCTTCATGTCCACATGCAGGCACATCTGCTCAACCGTTGCCACCACCGTATCGCCCCGTGCAAGGGTGATGAAATGATGCAGCCGCTTTTCATCCGCGTGGATGACCTGCAACGTGCCGGTCAGCCGGTCGCCCAGTTTTGCCTCGCCCTTGTGCAGGATGTGGGTTTCCGCGGTGTAATAGCTGTGGCCGCCTGCGACATAGTCCATGTCCGCCCCGATCAGCCGCAGAAACGCGTCACACACCTCGGAGGCCGCAAAGAGATAGCGGCTTTCGGTCATGTGGCCGTTGTAGTCGATCCAGGATGGCAGCACCTGCATCTCTGCCATCTGCAGCGGCGCACCAGTCACCTCGCCGCCGTGAAAAACCGCACGGCGGCGTTCGTCATGGTCGCGCAGGACCTTGCCCGCGCCCCAGTTCCGGTCCTTCAGCGACCGGAGGAAGCCGACAAGGTTCTGGTCGCGAATCCTCTCAAGCTCACGGATTGTGTGGTGCCCCGATTGCGCGTCGGACTGGTCGGCCACAAGGTCCACCAGCGCATCGTTGAACTCGGGCACGTCCATCAGCTTGGTCCAGGGCCACTTCAGCGCCGGGCCGAACTGCGCCATGAAGTGGCGCATCCCTGCCTCGCCTCCGGCCACGCGGTAGGTCTCGAAAAGGCCCATCTGCCCCCAACGCAGGCCAAAGCCCATGCGGATCGCATCGTCAATCTCGCCGGTCGTCGCCACACCATCGACCAGCATCCACAGCGCCTCACGCCAGACCGCCTCAAGGAAGCGGTTGCCGATGAAGGCGTCAATCTCCTTGCGGATCACCAGCGGGAACATCCCGATGTCGTGCATGATCTGCACCGTCCGCTCCACCACCTCCGGCGGGTTTGCGGGAGAGCCGGAGATTTCGGACAAGGGCAGCAGATAGACCGGGTTGAACGGGTGCGCGACGATGATGTTTTCCGGCGCAGGACTGCCCTTTTGCAAGTCGCTGGCCTTGAAGCCGCTGGTCGAAGACCCGATCAGCACCCCGGGGTTCGACTGCTGCAGCTGAGCATAGACCTTGTGCTTCAGCTCAATCCGCTCCGATACAGACTCTTGCACATATTCCGCGCCTTCAACTGCGTCGGCCATGGTGTCGTGGAACGTCAGCCGCCCCTCCGCGGGCATCGGCACATCCGAAAGGGCGGGAAGTGCGGCACGGGCATTGGCCAGTACCTCGCCAATCTTGCGTTCCGCCTGCGGGTCAGGGTCGAAGACGCCCACATCCCAGCCGTTCAGCAGGAAGCGCGCCGCCCAACCGCCGCCGATAACCCCGCCGCCGATGATTGCTGCTTTCCGTGCCATGCCTTGCCCTTTCTGCGGGGTCCCCCCCTCCCATCCCTCCCCCACGATGGGGGGCGGAAGGCGCTTATCCCTCAACCGTCCGGCGCAACCCCACAGTCACCTTGCACATTCCCCCGTTGGGGGGGGAGCGAGAGGGTGGGGGGCCGCCCGAAGCTACCGCCCCACCGGTGCCCGCTTTTGCAGCTTCAGCCGTGCCCGCACCTCAGCCGGGGTGATCACCCGCGCGCCAAGGTTTTCCACGATCGTCGCCGCGCGTTCGACAAGTTGGGCGTTCGTCGCCAGCACGCCCTTGTCCAGCCACAGGTTATCTTCCAACCCGACCCGCACATTGCCGCCCCCAAGAACCGAGGCCGCGACGTAAGGCATTTGGTGCCGCCCCAGCGCAAAGGCTGACCAATGCCAGCCTGCCGGCACGTTGTTCACCATCGCCATGTAGGTGTTCAGGTCATCCGGCGCGCCCCACGGCACGCCCATGCACAGCTGCACCAGCACCGGTTCCGGGATCACGCCTTCGCGCACCAGTTCCTTGGCAAGCCACAGATGCCCGGTGTCAAAGGCTTCGATCTCGATCCGCACGCCCGCCGCCGTCATCCGGCGGCCCATGTCGCGCAGCATGCCGGGGGTGTTGACCATCACATAATCGGCCTCGTTGAAGTTCATCGTGCCGCAGTCCAGCGTGCAGATCTCGGGCCGGCACTCGACGATATGCGCCACCCGTGCCTCGGCCCCGGCCATGTCGGACCGGGGGCCTGCCACCATATCCTCTGTGCCCTCAAAGTAGATGTCGCCGCCCATTCCGGCGGTCAGGTTCAGAACCACATCGGTGTCGCTGTCGCGGATCCGCTCTGTTACCTCACGGTAATACTCCAGCTTGCGGCTGGGCTTGCCCGTCTCGGGGTCACGCACATGGCAATGCACCACCGCCGCCCCGGCCTTGGCCGCCGCAATCGCACTTTCCGCGATCTGCTTTGGCGACCGTGGCACATGAGGGGACCGGTCCTGCGTGCCCCCCGACCCCGTTACGGCACAGGTGATGAAAACCTCACGGTTCATGGTCAGCGGCATGGCACCCTCCCTTTGTCGCATCCACCATAGCCCGCTTGCACAGGCACGCCTTGCGCTTTACGAAATACCCATGACGGAAAACGCACTCTTCCAGCCCGCAACCGCCCCCCTGACCATTGCGTTCTTCGTCCTGCCGCAGGCCTCGATCCTGGAGGTCGCCTCCGCCCTCGACCCCCTGCGCAACGCCAACCGCCACCTAGGGCATGAGGCCTACCGCTGGCGCGTCGTCACCCCCGATGGCCAGCCCGTGCCCCTGACCTGCGGGATCGAACTGCCCTCTACCGGCAACCTCGCTGACGCCATTGGGGCCGACGCCCTGATCGTCATCGCGGGCTACCGACTGGCCGATGTGGCCACGCGCCCGTTGATCCGTGACCTTCGCCGCATTGCGCCACGTTTCCAGCTGGTTGGCGGAATCGACGCCGCCCCTTGGGTGATGGCCCGTGCGGGCCTCCTCACCGGCTACCGCGCCACCGTCCATTGGGAGGATCTTGAGGACCTCGCCGCGTCCCACCCAGAAACGATCGTCCTGCCGGACCGCTACGTGATCGACCGCAATCGCGCCACGATTGGCGGAGCTGCGGCAGCTACTGACTTCATGCTCCAACTGATCCGGGCCCGCCACGGGGCCGCCCTTGCCCGCCAGGTCGCCGCCAGCTTTCTTGCGACTGTCAGAAAGGGCTCCGAACCCCAGATCGCGCCCCATGGCCAGGACCCTGCCCTGGACCCGCGCGTCGCCCGCGCCGTCGCGATGATGGAGGCCACGCTAGACGCCCCCGAACCCATTGCAGACATCGCCCGAAAGATCGGCCTGTCCCCCCGCCGTCTGGAATTGCTCTTCCGCCAAAGCCTCGGCCTCACACCCGGGGCATATGCCCTTGGCCTTCGCCTGCAAGCCGCCCGCCGCATGCTGACCGACACGCCGCACCCCTTGGCCGAGATCGCGCTTCGCACCGGCTTTTCCAGCCCCGCCACCCTCTCCCGCGCCTTCAAGGCAAGGTTTGGCCAACCCCCCGGATCGCTGCGAAAGCCCTGATCCCTTTCATTCTGGCACAAATATCCCAAGGGGGTGCGGGGGCGTGAAACCCCCGGCTACGCCGCGTCCAACAGACCCCGCCCCTTCAGCAAAGCCTCCGCCCCCGGCATCCGGCCCCGGAACTGCAGATACAGCGCCTCGGCGTCTTCCGAACCGCCTGCTGACAGGATGAACTTCTCCAGCCTTGCCGCGACATCGGGATCAAACGGATCGCCCGCCTCTTCAAAGGCGGCAAAGGCATCGGCGTCCATCACCTCTGACCACATGTAAGAGTAATATCCCGCCGAATAGCCGTCTCCGCTGAATACATGCGCGAAGTGCGGCGTGGCATGTCGCATCCGGATCGCCTGCGGCATCCCCAACCCTTCCAGTACCTCGGCCTGTCTCTGCATCGGGTCCGCCGGTGCAGCACCCGTGTGAAACTCCAGATCCACCAGGGCAGAACTGACAAACTCCACCGTCCCAAAGCCCTGATCATATGTCCCCGCCGCCAACAGCCGGTTCAGCATATCGGCAGGCATCGGTTCCCCCGTTTCCCAATGGCGCGCATGCGCTTCCAGCACCGAAGGCACCTCAAGCCAATGTTCATAAAGCTGGCTTGGCAGTTCCACAAAGTCCCGCGCCACGGAAGTCCCGCTGATGAACCCATAGGTCACATCCGACAGCATTTGATGCAGCGCATGGCCGAATTCATGGAACAAGGTCCGCGCATCGTCATAAGACAGCAGGCTGGGCGAGCCCTTGGCAAAGTTGCACACGTTCACCACGATCGGCCGCTGATCGCCGCCCAGCTTGCGCTGTGACCGCATCGCCGAACACCACGCGCCTGACCGTTTCGATCCCCGCGCGAAGTAATCCCCCAGGAACACCGCCACATGGGCGCCCGCACGGGTCACCTCCCACCCCCGCACATCCGGGTGATAGAACGGCCCCTCCAGTTCACGAAACTCAAGCCCGAACAGCCGATTGGCACAGTCAAACTGCGCCCCAAGCATGGCGTCGAGTGACAGGTAAGGCTTCAACGCCGCCTCGTCCAGATCATGCTCGGCCTTCCGCCGCTTCTCGCTGTAATAGCGCCAGTCCCAGGCCTCCAAGGGTGCGGGGAACCCGTCCGCCACCAGCATCGCCTCCAGCACGGCGGCATCGCCATTCGCCTTGCGCTTCGCAGGCTCCCAGACCCGCATCAGCAATTCCCGCACCGCAGCCGGGGTTTTCGCCATCTCCGGCTCCAGCTTGAAACTGGCGAAATCGGCATAGCCCAGCAGTGTCGCCCTTTCGGACCGCAAGGCCAGGATCTCTGCCGCCACCGCCCGGTTGTCCGTCTCGCCCCCGTTTGCGCCGCGCGCCACCCAGGCCTCATAAGCCCGCTGCCGCAAGGCGCGACTGGGCGAAAACTGCAAGAACGGCACGATCAGCGACCGGTTCAGCGTCACCACCGCGCCCAAGCCGCGCTCCGCCCCCGCCGCCCTTGCAGCGTCCTGCACAAATCCAGGCAGCGTCGCCAGATCGGCCTCGGCAATTTCCATGAACCAGGCCCGCTCATCCGCCAAGAGGTTCTGCCCGAACGCCGTGCCCAGCACCGCCAGCCGGGATTTCACCGCCGTCAACCGCTCTGCCGCCGTCCCCTCCAGCGCCGCACCGGACCGCACGAACATCTGCCGATACAGCGTCAGCACCCGCATCTGCTCTGCCGTCAAACCTAGGGCCTCTCGCCCCGACCACAGTGCCTCGATCTTGGCCCACAACGCCTTGTTGTTGGTCACCTCACTGGAAAACGCGCTCATCTTGGGTGCAAGGTCCCGCATCAGCGCCTCACGCGCTTCGGTACTGTCGGCCCCGGCAAGGTTGTAAAACACCCCCGCCACCCGATCCAGATCGCCCTCTGCCAGTTCCAGCGCCTCGATCACCTCGGCAAAGCCCGCCCCCGGCCCCTCGGCAATCGCCGCGATATTCGCCCGCGCCCGCGCCAGCGCCTCATCGAAGGCCGGCCCGAAATCCTCATCCTTCACCTCAGCGAACGGCGGCAGCCCGAACGCCCCGGTCCAGTCTTGCAACAATGGATTGCTCATGCGCCTAGCCCTTTCATTCTGGTCCAAATATGCCCGCCGGAGGCTTCGACCGCTTAGCGATCCCTACCGCCCGACCTTGCGCGCAACCGCGCCTCAAACCGCCGCAGCACCAGCGACAAGCCGATCGTCATCGTAAGATAAAGCAGCGCCGCCACATTGTAGGTCTCAAAATACCGGAAATTCCCAGCCGCCGTAACCTTGGCCAGTTGGGTAATGTCCGACACCCCCAGCACCGACACCAGCGAGGAATCCTTCACCATCGCCACGAAATCATTGCCAAGCGGCGGTAGCACCATCCGGAACGCCTGCGGAAAAACGACATGCCGAAACCGCTGCCAGCCGTTCAGGCCCAACGCTTTTGCCGCTTCGATCTGGCCCTTGTCCACCGCCTGCAGGCCGGCCCTGAAGATCTCGGCCAGAAAGGCCGAATAGGCCAGCATCAGCGCAATCACCGCGCGCCAAAGCAGGGGAAAATCCCGCCCCCGCATTTCATCCAGCCCCAAGGGCACCGCCAGCCAGTTCCACGCCGCCACCAGCCCAGGCGCCACCACGAAGGCGACATAGAGCAGCAGCACGATGATCGGCACCCCCCGCATCACCTCAATGTAAAGCCGCGCCGCCTGCCGGATCACCATGAACCGCGACAGCCCCGCAACCGCCAGCCCAAGCCCGATCAGGCACGCGCCGCTATAGGCCACCAGCGTGACCAGAACCGTGATCCAGATGCCCTTGGCCAAGGTCCCAAGTGCGGCGTAATACACGTTGCTCGCCCAGACCTCGTAGAACAGCCAAAGGCCGGTGACCGTTACGATCACCAGCCACCAGGGAAAGTCCTTGTCCGGCTCAGGGTTGGGGGTCATGCGCGAAGGCCCGGGCCGTCAGGCCCGGTGCCAAAGGTCCTCAGCCGCCCATCTTGTAATCAAGGAACCATTTCTTGTTCAGCGCCTCGATCGTGCCATCGGCGCGCATGCTGGCAATCGCCGCGTTCATCGGTGCCACCAGATCGCTGCCTTTCGGGAAGATATAGCCGAAATCTTCCGTCCCCAGCTTGCCGCCCACGATCTTGAGGTCACCAGCCGAGGCATCGACATAGCCCGCCCCTGCCGTGCCATCGGTCAGCACAAGGTCGACATCGCCAGCCTTCAAGGCCTCGACCGTCGCGCCAAAGGTTTCAAAGAGCTTGATCCGCGGGTTCGCCTCGTTTCCGTCCAGCACTTCATACACACCAACGTAAAAGGGCGTCGTCCCCGGTTGGGCTGCCATCAGCAGGTCCGCGTTCGCGGCAAATGAGGCTGCGTCGCCAAACCGGTCCTCATCCCCGCGCACCATCATCACCATCTCGCTGGTCATGTAGCTGTCCGAGAAATCCACCTGCTCCTTGCGGTCGTCCCGAATGGTGATCCCGGTCATGCCCAGATCAAACTGGCCCTCCGACACTGCCGGGATCATCGCATCCCAGCTGATGTTCTCATATTTCACCGTGATGTTCAGCCGCTTGGCGATTTCCGCCATCGCGTCATATTCCCAGCCCACTGCGGTGCCCGAGGCATCCAGGAACTGCAGCGGCGGATAGGCGTTTTCGGTCACCACCACCACCTCACGCCCGGCCAGATCGGGCAGGTCCTGCGCAAGGGCGGCAGTGGAAAGGGTGATGGCCATCAGGCCCAAGGCAGCAGTCAGTTTCATTGGTCGGACTCCCTGTCACGAAAACTTCGGGCAACCATGCCGCGCCACCGGCGCAAGCACAAGATGCCAGCCGCTGCGCCCCCATGCACCAAAGGCCTTGACGCAAGCTACATGCTCAAGAACCATGCAGGTCCGAAGGATCCTGCCCATGTCGCGTATCCTGTCCCTGACCCCAGCCCATATCGCCCGCATCCACCGCGAGGTGCCCGATACCGGTCCGCCCCCGGGGATGATGCTGCACGATGATGCCGATTACGCCACCTGGGTCACCCGTATTGCCGACCGCGCCCCGCCCGGCCCCTTGCGCCTCTTTGCCTACGGATCGCTGATCTGGAAGCCCGAGATTGCCCATACCGCCGAAACCGCTGCCACGGCGCATGGCTGGCACCGCAGCTTTTGCCTGCAGATGATCCGCTTTCGCGCCACCCCCGATTGCCCCGGCCTGATGATGGCGCTGGACCGGGGTGGTTGCTGCAAGGGCGTGATTTACGACCTGCCGCCCGGCAATCTGCATGCGACGCTCGACCGCCTTTTCCGGCGTGAATTCACCGTCAAGCCGATCAACTCTATGCCGCGCTGGATCACCGTCCGCACCGCTGATGGCACGGCCACGGCCCTTGCCTTCGTGATGAACCGCGCCGCACCGGCCTATGTCCGCCTGACGCTGCCTGATCAGGCCGCGATGCTGGCCCGCGCCTGTGGCCATTGGGGCAGCGGGGCCGAGTATCTGCTGAACACCGTCACCCACCTTGAGGCGCGGGGCATCCATGACCGTCGCCTGTGGGATCTCCAGCGCCTTGTCGCCGCGCGGATCGACGCGGTCGCCTAAGGCGGCAAACCAGGGTCAGTGCCCGCCACAAACCGCGCAATCCGCCCGCCGCTTGACCGCGATCACCCGGGTTTCCGCATAAAGCGCATCATGGATCATCAACCGCCCGGCCAGCGTTTCCCCGGCGCCGGTCAGGTGCTTCACGGCCTCCATCGCCATGATCGCGCCGATGATCCCCGGCAAAGGGGCCGCCACCCCTGCTTCGGCGCAGGTCGGCACCAGCCCCCGCGCGGGCTTTACCGGAAAGACGCAGGCATAGCAGGGCGCGCCGTGGGCCGGGTCAAACAGGCTCACCTGCCCCTCCCACTGCGTAATCGCACCGGAAATCAGCGGCACCCCGGCCGCCACGCAGGCCCGGTTCACCAGATCGCGCGTGTCGAAATCATCCGTGCCGTCCAGCACCAGATCATAGTCGGCCACCAGCGAAGCCGTCGCTTGATCCAGCTTCCGGTTATAGGGCCGCACCTCGATGAACGGGTTCAGCGCCCGCATCGCCAGCTCTGCCGAAAAGACCTTGGGCATCCCGATCCGCGCATCGGTGTGGATCACCTGCCGCTGCAGGTTTGAGCCTTCGACCACATCAGGATCAATCACCCCGATGGTCCCGACCCCCGCCCCCGCCAGATAAAGCAGGGCCGGTGATCCAAGCCCGCCTGCCCCCACCACCAGCACCCGCGCCGCCTTCAGCTGCTTTTGCCCCTGGCCGCCAATCTCACGCAGCAGGATGTGGCGGGCATAGCGGTCCAGTTCCGCCTCACGGAACTTGCCCGCTGGCACCACGGCAACCGGCGCCGCAACCTTGCGTCCCTGCAGCGCGCGAAAGCCGGCCCGATAGGCCAGCACCAGCACCACCAGCAGACCAAATAACCCCCAGGCCCGGAAATCCCCGCCGGTCAACCGCGCCAAGGGGCCATCCGCAAGCATGGGCAGATGCGCGACCATCAGGATGACCCACCAGCCGACCGCCAACCTGAACCACTGCGCACCCCAGCCGCGCCAGCGCCCAAGACCCCAGATCGCCACAAACCCCAGAAGCCCGATCACGGTTTGCCGACCCCAAAGCCACTTGACCCAAACCCGGTTGACCCAAAGCCCCCGGCGCCCCGCGCCGTCTCATCCAGCGCTTCGACCACCGTGAACCCCGCCTGCACCACCGGAGCCACCACGACCTGCGCCACCCGATCGCCATGCCTGACTAGGTAAGGCTCATCCCCCAGATTGATCAGCGACACCCCCAACGGCCCC
>JBBQVR010000103.1:0-12070 GCA_038211355.1 Rhodobacterales bacterium
CGCCCGGTTTGAGGCTGACTTTCCCCTTGGGCTGCCGGAAGAATATGGCATCACCGGTGGCGCGTTCTTGGACGTGGGTTCCGTCTGGAGTCTGGACAACACCGCAGGTCTCGGCCCCGTCGATGACAGCTTCAACCCGCGAGCGTCGGTGGGTCTGTCGGTGTTCTGGACCACGCCGATCGGCCCCTTGCGCTTTAACTTCAGCCGGGCGCTGGTCAAGGAAGACTCTGACAACGAACAGAACTTCGATCTGACCATCTCGACGCAGTTTTGACATGCGCGCCGGGGGCGGTCTGCGGCACATGGCCGGGGCGCTTGGCCTGTGGCTGCTGGTAGTGGGACTTGGAGCGGGGCTTGGCATGGCGCAAGATGCGCCGGTTACCCCGTCGGCTGCCAACACCATCATCCTGACGGTGAATCAGGACCGGTTGTTTACCGAATCAGCCTTTGGCAAGGCCAGCCTTGACCGCGAACGCGCCGAGACCGCCGCACTGGATGCGGAAAACAAGCAGATCGAGGCTGCGCTGATCGCCGAAGAGCAGGGCCTCACCACCCGCCGCGCCACCCTGCCGGCGGCAGAGTTTGCTGCCCTTGCCGCCGCCTTTGACGCCAAAGTGGAACGCATCCGCGCTGAACAGGACACTAAATTACGTGACCTGACGCGCCTGCGGGATGAAGAGCGCCAGGCCTTTCTGCGCGCCATCGTGCCGGTTCTGGGCGAGATGATGGGCGAACGCGGCGCCGTGGCGATATTGGCGAAGTCGACCGTCATCGTGTCGCTGACTGCAATCGACGTCACCGATGCCGCCATTGCGCGCGTGGATGCGGTTTTGCCGCTGGATCCCGCCATAAGCCCGCCAGCGGCTGCGACAGAGCCCTGAACCGCTCCACGCCAACTTGTCACCCGCCGGCAAGGTTGTTAGCAAAAGCCAAGGGAACGCGCAGCCGCAGCGCCAGCCGTATGAGGGATGACTATGGATGCCGCCGCCGCTTCAGGTGTGACCACCGCCGATCTTGACCTGATCCAACGGATCATCCCGCACCGCTATCCGTTCCTGCTGATCGACAAGGTCCGCGATATCGTCCTGAACGAATCCTGCGTCGGCATCAAATGCGTGACCTTTAACGAACCGCAGTTTCAGGGCCACTTTCCCGGCATGCCGATTTTTCCGGGTGTGATGATCATTGAGGCGATGGCCCAGACCTCGGGCATTCTGGTCGGCCTGTCGATGGGCCTTGTCGACAAACAAGCCAAGGTGTTCTTCATGGGCGTCGACGGGGTCAAATTCCGCCGCAAGGTGGTGCCCGGCGACGTGATGGAGCTGCATGTCAAAGCCGTCCGCGGCGGGGGACGGGTCTGGAAGTTCGAAGGCCGCGCCATGGTTGAGGGCGAACTGGCCTGTGAAGCGACCTTCATGGCGATGTTCGACGTCCCCAAAGCATGACGCGCATCCACCCCTCTGCCGTGGTCGATCCTGCCGCCCGCATTGGTGAGGGCTGCGACATCGGCCCCTTCTGCCTGATCGGCCCCGAGGTGACACTTCACCCCCGCGTCACGGTGAAATCGCACGCCGTCATCACTGGCTGGACCGAAGTGGGCGAAGACAGCGTCATCTTCCCCTTCGCCACCGTGGGTGAGGTACCGCAGGACCTGAAATACACCGGCGAACATACCCGGCTGATCATCGGCAAGCGGTGTCGCATCCGCGAAGGTGCCACCCTAAACACCGGGACCGAAGGCGGTGGCGGGATTACCCGCGTCGGCGATGATGTCCTGATCATGACCGGCGCGCATGTCGGCCACGATGCCCAGATCGGCGACCGGGTGATCCTGGTCAACCACGTCGCCATCGCCGGGCATTGCGTGCTGGGCGATGACGTGATCGTCGGCGGCCTGTCGGGCGTGCACCAGTGGGTCCGCATCGGTCAGGGTGCCATCATCGGCGCGGTGACCATGGTCACCAATGACGTCATTCCCTACGGCCTTGTTCAGGCCCCCCGGGGTGAGCTTGACGGCCTCAACCTTGTCGGCCTGAAACGCCGGGGCGTTGACCGTGCCGGGATCACCGCGCTGCGGGCGGCGTTCCAGACCCTCGCGCAGGAAGACGGCAGTTTTCAGGACCGCGCCCGCAGGCTGGCCGAGGACAGCGACAACCCTCTGGTGCGTGAGATCACGGATTTCATCCTGTCAAAATCCGACCGCAGCTTCCTGACGCCGAAAGGTGGCCGGTGACTGCGGCGACGACCACCGCGCTGATCGCCGGTCGGGGAGGCCTGCCTGCGGCATTGGTCAGCGCGATGGCCGACAAGCCCCTGATCGCCGCGATTGAGGGTTTTGCGCCCGAGGGTCTGGCCGTCGATCTGCCCTTCCACGTCGAACGCCTGATGCCCTTCCTGCGCGCCCTGCAGGACCGGGGCATAGCCACCGTCGTCTTTGCAGGTGCCGTGACGCGACCCCGCCTTGACCCTGCCCTGCTGGACCCCGCCACCGCCGCGATGCTGCCCCGCCTGATGCAGGCGATGGCTGCGGGCGATGATGCCACCTTGCGTGCGGTCATCGACATCTTCACCGAAAGCGGCTTTGCCGTCGCCGGGGTCGGCGATGTGGCCCCGGCGCTGATCCCGGGTCCGGGCCTCTTGTGCGGCACCCTGACCGACCGGGACCACAGCGACGCGACCCGCGCGGCCAGTATCGTGGCCGCGTTGGGGGCGGTGGATGTGGGGCAGGGTGCCGTGGTGGCCCAGGGCCTTTGTCTGGGGGTTGAGGCGCTGGCGGGTACGGATGCCCTACTTGCCGCTGTCACGGCGCTTCCCGCCAGCCTGCGCGCTGATCCGGTCCGGGGGCGGGGCCTTCTGTACAAGGCCGCCAAGCCTGGCCAGGACCGCCGCATCGATCTGCCCACCCTTGGCCCCGACACGCTGCGCGCCGCCCATGCCGCAGGCCTTGGCGGCATCGCGTTTGAGGCGGGGGCCGTCATCTGCCTGAACCTGCCCGAGATGCAGCGACTGGCCGATGCGCTTGGCCTGTTCCTCTGGGCGCGTCCGTGAAGCTTTTCCTTGTCGCGGGCGAACCCTCGGGGGATCGTTTGGGTGCGGCCCTGATGGCGGGCCTCAAGGACCTTGCGCCGGGTGTCAGCTTCGAAGGCATCGGCGGCCCGTTGATGCAGGCCGAAGGGATGACCAGCCTTTTCCCCATGGAGGAGCTGTCGGTCATGGGCATCGCCGAGGTGATCCCCAAGTATTTCCCCCTGAAACGCCGCATTGCGCAGGCGGCGCAGGCGGCCCTCACCTCGGGTGCGGCGGCGATGATCACCATCGACTCGCCGGATTTCTGCCTGCGCGTGGCAGCCATCGTCAAGGCCGCAAATCCGCAGTTTCGCACCATCCATTACGTCGCCCCCTCGGTCTGGGCCTGGCGGCCGGGGCGGGCGGCGAAGATGGCACGGGTTATCGATCACGTCCTTGCCCTGTTGCCGTTCGAGCCGCCCTATATGACCGCCGCCGGCATGACCTGCGATTTCGTGGGGCATCCGGTGGTGGCCGAACCCGTGGCGACCCCGACGCAGGCTGCCGCCTTTCGTGAGGCCCATGGCATCAGCCCTGATGCGTCGCTTGTCGTGGCGCTCCCCGGCTCGCGCCGGGGTGAGGTGACGCGCCTTGCCCGCCCCTTTGGCGAAACGCTTGCCGCCTTGTTGCCCGACATGCCTGATCTGCGCGTCATCCTGCCCACGCCGGCGCATCTGGAACCCCTGGTGCGCGGCCTGGTGACCGATTGGCCCGGGCAACCGGTGATCCTGCCGTCACCGGACGTGGCCACACGCACAGCCGCCTTTGCTGCCGCCGATGTGGCGCTGGCTGCCTCGGGCACCGTATCGCTGGAGCTTGCGGCCCAGATGTGCCCGATGGTCATCGCCTATGACATGGCCCCCCTGACCCTGTGGCTGATGCGGCGCGCGGCGCTGATCGACACCGTGACACTGGTCAACCTGGTGTCGGAAACCCGCACGGTGCCCGAATTCATCGGCCCCGACTGCCGCGCCAGTGCCATAGCCCCCCGTCTGCTGGCCCTGCTGCAGGCGGGCAAGTCTGCGCAGGACGACGCCATGACCCTGACAATGCAGCGTCTGGGCCGTGGAGGCCCGGACCCCGGCCTCAGGGCTGCGTCGTCGGTGCTGGCGGCGCTTCGCCGTTGATGATTGCCAGAACCGACGGCATCAGCGTCGCCATGTTGCCTTCGATCAGCGATATGATTGCGGGTTGCTGCGCCGCCGTCAGTTGCGGCAGCTTTGCCATCACTGACCGCCCTTCCGGCGTGGCGTAGAAGTCGCGCAGCGCGGTGATCTCGGCCAGGGTCATCATATCAGCCATGATCCCGGCCTGATCGCGCATCAGCGTGGTCAGCGGGTCAGTGAAGGCATCGATGTAAAGCGCACGGATCTGCGCCACCTGATCTTCGCTTAACACTGCCCCGCCTGCGGCGACCTGTTGCAGGATCGGCTGATACATCGTCTCGATCATCACGCCCATGTCAAAGCCCTGAAGGGCGAGTTCGACATATTCCTTCGCCACCGCTTCACGCTCATCGCGGGTTTCGGCTACTGCGGCAGAGGCGGACAGCAACAGGGCGACAAGCGGTAAGGCCGTCAGACGAAGGCGGGATACGGTCATGCCGGGCAGATCTCCATGGTCGGGGCAGGATTGGTCGCCAAGATGGCTTTGGCAGGGGGAGGGCGTCAAGTCTGGACAGGCCGAAGGGTGGGCAACGTCTGTAAATGACGGCTGAAACGGAACGGGTAACCGCCTGATTTCAGGGGTTCTGGACGTTTGATAGCCGTTACCCCTTCCAGATCCACCCGCCACCAAACACCCGCCCGCCCTCAGGCGCGTAAAAGACACAGGCCTGACCGGCGCTGACCCCATCTTCTGGCGCGATCAGCTCTACCTCGGCCGTGGTCGGCCCCGTGGGGCGCACGATCGCCCCGCGTGGCGGCCGGGTAGAGCGGACCTTGACATCAAGATGCCACTCCGTCTGCGAGGCAAAGGGCGTGTCCCCCAGCCAGTTGATCTCGCGGATCGGCACGATCCGGGTGGACAAAGCCTCTTTCGGGCCGACGATGACCTGCCGTGTGGCAGGGTCCAGCCGCAGGACATAAAGCGGCTCTTCCAGCCCCCCGATCCCCAGACCCTTGCGCTGGCCAACCGTGTAGTGGATCACCCCCCGGTGCGGACCCAGAACCTTGCCGCTCAGATCGACAATCTCACCCGGATCGGCAGACCCCGGCCGCAGCTTTTCGATCACCGCCGCATAGTCGCCGTTTGGCACAAAGCAGATGTCCTGACTGTCCGGCTTGTCGGCCACCGGCAGCCCATATTTCGCCGCCAGCGCCCTTGTCTCGGCCTTTGATGCCAGATGGCCCAGGGGAAAGCGCAGGTAGTCCAGCTGCTGGCCCGTGGTCGAAAACAGGAAATAGCTTTGATCCCGCGCCGCATCTGCCGCCTGATGAAGTTCCGGCCCGTTCAACCCCAGCTTGCGCTGGATGTAATGCCCGGTGGCCATGCAGTCGGCCTCAAGGTCCTTGGCCGTGGCCAGAAGGTCCTTGAACTTCACCCGCTCATTGCAGCGGATGCAGGGAACCGGGGTCGCTCCGGCCAGATAGGCATCGGCAAACTCTTCGATCACCGCTTCGCGGAAGGTGTTTTCATAGTCGAGAACGTAGTGCGGAAAGCCCATCGTTTCGGCCACCCGGCGCGCGTCGTGGATGTCACGCCCGGCACAGCAGGCCCCCTTTTTGGCCAGCGCCGCCCCGTGATCATAAAGCTGCAGCGTCACGCCGACGACATCATAACCTTCCTCAGCCAGTTGCGCGGCGACCACGCTGCTGTCGACGCCGCCCGACATGGCAACGACGACCCGCGTCTGGGACGGCGGCTTGGGCAAACCAAGTGAGTTCAGGGCAACATCGCGTGGCATGATTTTCGGTCCGATCAGGAAGTGTACGGGAATATATGAAAATGCTGTGCACTCTCAATCCCCAGTTTCAGCATTGATTAAGCCTGATACGCCAGATTGATGCCAATTGCATGAGGGAAGACCGATGTTCCTGAAACGTGTCGACGGACCAAGGCAGATCACCCTGCCGGATGGCAGTATTCTGTCACGCGCTGACCTGCCCGCACCGGACACCCGGCGCTGGGTGGCCAGTCGCAAGGCCATTGTGGTCAAGGCCGTGGTCTACGGCCTTCTGCCGCAGGCAGAGGCGCTGGAACGCTACGCGCTGTCTGAAGAAGAGTTTGCCTTGTGGCGTGCAGCCGTGGAACGGCATGGCGATCAGGGGCTGAAAGTCACAGCAATTCAAAAATTGCGACAACTTTAGATTGTTTCGTGCTCCCGCTCTGGCAAAGTAACCGTCGGTTAACCATTGCCGCCCAAGGTCGTTAACGATGTAGGCAATGGAGCGGAGAATCCGAAATATGCGCATCTTGCTTGTGGAAGACGACCCAACGACCTCGCGCAGCATCGAGTTGATGCTGACGCATGCGAACCTGAACGTGTACTGCACCGACATGGGTGAAGATGGCGTCGATCTGGCAAAGCTTTACGACTATGACCTGATCCTGCTTGACCTCAACCTGCCGGATATGAGCGGGCATGACGTTCTGCGTCAGATCCGTCAGGCGCGCGTGGAAACGCCGATCCTGATTCTCTCTGGCTCGGACGACACGGAGAACAAGCTGAAGGGCTTTGGCTTCGGTGCGGATGATTACCTGACCAAGCCGTTCCATCGTGAAGAACTCGTCGCGCGCATTCACGCGATCATCCGGCGCTCAAAGGGGCACAGCCAGTCGATCATCAAGACGGGGCGGGTTGCGGTCAATCTTGATGCCAAGACCGTTGATGTGGAAGGCAAGACCGTCCACCTGACCGGCAAGGAATACCAAATGCTGGAGCTTCTCTCGTTGCGCAAGGGCACGACCCTGACCAAAGAGATGTTTCTGAACCATCTTTATGGCGGCATGGATGAGCCTGAGCTGAAGATCATCGACGTCTTCATCTGCAAGCTGCGCAAAAAGCTGGCTGAGGCGACAGGTGGCGCCAACTACATCGAAACCGTCTGGGGCCGTGGCTATGTGTTGCGTGATCCGGTCGGGGCGGTGGTGCCGAAACTGGCTGCAAGCGCCTGACTTGTCCTGACCCCGTCGCCCGCCTAAGGATTGCGCATGGCGATGGGGAGCAGGATGAGCGAGGATATGGGGCGTCCGGTCACGGACCTGACAGAGGCTGAGGCTGTCGCGGAATGGGCCGATCTGGTGCAAGTCGTGCTGGCGGCAAATCAGGCCTATCACCGCGACGATGCCCCGACGCTGTCGGATGCCGATTTTGACCGGATGAAGCGGCGGCTTGCCGCCCTTGAAGCTGCCTTTCCGGCCATAGAGGCCAGCATGACCCAAAAAAGCCCCACCGCACTGGTTGGGGCCACCCCGGCTGACGGGTTCGGCAAGGTGGCGCACCGGGTTCGGATGCTAAGCCTGGAGAACGCTTTTGCTGATGAAGAGGTGGCTGATTTTGATGACCGGGTCCGCCGCTTTCTGGGGCTGACCGACGCGGTTGCCTATACGGCCGAGCCAAAGATCGACGGCCTTTCCCTGTCCTTGCGCTATGAGGATGGCATTCTGGTTCAAGCCGCAACGCGCGGCGATGGTGAGGTTGGCGAAAATGTCACCGACAACGCCCGCACCATTGCGGACATCCCGCAGCGGCTGACCGGTGCGCCCGCCGTGCTTGAGGTGCGCGGTGAGGTCTATATGTCGCATAATGACTTTGCCGCGCTGAACCAACGGCAGACGGTGCTGGGGGAAAAGACCTTTGCCAATCCGCGCAATGCGGCGGCAGGGTCATTGCGCCAGTTGGATGCACGGATCACCGCCAGCCGCCCGCTGCGCTACTTTGCCTATGCCTGGGGTGAGGTGTCGGCCCCCCTTGCGCCAACGCAGGCTGCAGCGATTGCGCGGCTGAATGCCATGGGCTTTCAGACAAATTCGCTGACCACCCTCTGCGCCGGACCGGAGGCGATGCTGGACCAGTACCGACGGATCGAGACACAGCGTGCCACCCTTGGCTATGATATCGACGGCGTGGTCTACAAGGTCAACGACCTGGCCTTGCAGGCGCGGCTGGGGTTTCGGTCCACCACGCCCCGCTGGGCGATTGCGCACAAGTTTCCGGCCGAACTTGCCTGGACAGACCTTCTGGGCATCGACATTCAGGTGGGCCGGACCGGCGCTCTGTCCCCCGTCGCACGGCTGCGGCCGGTGACGGTTGGGGGGGTCGTGGTCAGCAATGCGACGCTTCACAATGAAGATTACATCGGCGGGCGTGACAGCAAGGGTAACCCGATCCGCCCCGACGAAAACGGCGATGGCAAGGATATTCGGGTTGGTGACTGGGTGCAGGTCTACCGCGCCGGTGATGTCATCCCCAAGGTGGCCGATGTGAATATGCGTCGCCGGAACGACGCGTCGCAACCCTACGTTTTCCCGACGATTTGCCCCGAATGTGGCAGCTCTGCCCAGCGGGATGAGGGCGACTCCGTCCGCCGCTGCACCGGTGGCCTGATCTGCCCGGCTCAGGCGGTTGAAAGGCTGAAGCACTTTGTCAGCCGGGGTGCCTTTGATATCGAAGGTCTGGGTGCCAAGCAGATCGAGATGTTCTTCAAAGACAGCCTGTTGCCGGTGAAAACCCCCGCCGATATCTTTACCCTTGCCGCAAGAGACGCCTCCAACCCCTTGCAAAAACTGAAAAATCGTGACGGGTTTGGCGAAGTTTCCACTGCCAAGCTCTTCGCCGCGATTGACGCCAAGCGCGCGATCCCCCTTGACCGGCTGATCTTTGCCCTTGGCATCCGCCATGTCGGTGAGGTGGCGGCAAGCCTGCTTGCCAGGCACTACGGAACCTGGGATGCGCTGGAACGGGGCGTCACCCATGCCTCTCCCGGCAGCCCGGAATGGGCCGACCTCACGGCGATTGACGGGGTTGGCGCGGTTCTTGCCCACAGTCTGGTCGATGCCTTCCAGAACCCGGCCGAACGCGCGGCGATGGACGCGCTGGTGGCAGAACTGGACGTGCAGCCAGTTGCCGCGCGGGGGGGGGTGGACAGTCCGGTTGCGGGCAAAACCGTGGTCTTCACCGGCACCTTGGAAAAGATGACGCGCGCCGAGGCCAAGGCGCGGGCTGAGGCTTTGGGGGCCAAGGTTGCCGGATCTGTCAGCGCCAAGACGGACCTTCTGGTTGCGGGGCCGGGGGCGGGCTCCAAGGCAAAGGACGCCGAACGTCTGGGGGTCGAGATGATTGACGAGGACGCCTGGCTGCGGCTGATCGGCGGATGAGCCGCCCCGAGGCCCTGTTCCCGCTGTTTGCAGAACTGGAAACCCTGCCCGGTGTGGGGCCCAAGGCTGCGCAAGCCTTTGATGCGCTTGGCGTGACGCGGCCAAAGGACCTGCTGTATCTTTTGCCCCATTCCGGGATCGACCGCACGCGTCGCGACTCTGTCCGCGATGTCATCCCGCCCACGACCTTGACGGTTGAGGTTGAGGTTGGCGCCCATGTCCCCCCCCGGCAAAAGGGCAAGCCCTACCGGGTGATGGTGCGCGATGCTCGGCTGGAATTCATGCTGGTCTTTTTCCACGCCCGCGCCGATTTCTTGCAAAAGTTGCTCCCCACCGGCCAGCGCCGGCTGATCTCGGGCAAGGTGGAACTGTTTGATGGCGTCGCACAAATGGTTCACCCCGACCACGTTCTGCGTCTGGAAGAGGCCGGGGAATTGCCGGCCTATGAGCCGGTCTATCCGCTGACCGCAGGCCTGACGCAGCGGGTGGTGGCAAAGGCAGTGGCGGGGGCGCTGACGCGGGTGCCACCCTTGGCCGAATGGATCGACCCGGCCCTGAAGGCGCGGGAGGGTTGGCCAGATTGGGCCGCAGCGTTGGCGGCGGCCCATGCGCCAGACACGGCGGCGGCGCTGGCCTTTACCCATCCGGTGCGTACCCGTCTGGCCTATGATGAGCTTTTTGCCCATCAGATCACCCTTGCACTGGCCCGCGCGCAGATCCGCCGGGGCAAAGGGGTGGTCTCCCAAGGCGATGGGGATTTGCGGGCCAAGGTGCTGGAAAGCCTGCCTTATGCGCCCACAGGGGCCCAGACCCGCGCGGTGGTCGAAATTGCGGCAGACATGGCGCAGCCCTTGCGGATGAACCGTCTGCTGCAAGGCGATGTCGGCTCTGGCAAGACACTGGTGGCGTTTCAGGCGCTTTTGATCGCGGTTGAGGCAGGCGGGCAGGGCGTGATGATGGCCCCGACCGAAATCCTTGCGCGCCAGCATTTCGAAGGCCTGGCCCCGCTTGCCCGTGCCGCGGGTGTGCGGCTGGAACTGCTGACCGGCCGTGACCGGGGCGCAGACCGGGCGATGAAGCTGGAAGACCTGGCCATGGGGCGAATTCCCTTGCTGGTGGGCACCCACGCGGTCTTTCAAAAAGACGTGCATTTCCATGACCTTCGCCTTGCCATCGTCGATGAACAACACCGCTTTGGTGTTGCCCAGCGAATGGAGCTTGGCGCAAAGGGTGAGGCGGTCGATGTGCTGGTGATGACCGCAACCCCCATTCCCCGCAGTCTGGCGCTGGCCACGCATGGCGATATGGATGTGTCGGTGCTGGACGAAAAACCCGCCGGCCGCAAACCGATCCGCACCGCGATGGTGTCAGATGAGCGGCTGGATGAGGTGGTAGAGCATCTGAGGCAAGCCGTTGCAAAAGGGCAGCAGGCCTATTGGGTCTGCCCTCTGGTGGAAGAATCCGAAGTTGTGGATTACGCCAGCGCCGAGGAACGGTTTCGATCCTTGCGTGCGGCTTTGGGCGACCGCGTCGGTCTGGTCCACGGCCAGATGCCACCCGCCGACAAGGATGCCGCGATGGCGCGGTTTGTGGCGGGCGAAACCCTGGTGCTGGTCGCAACCACGGTGATCGAGGTGGGGGTGAACGTGCCCAACGCGACGATCATGGTGATCGAACGGGCCGAAACCTTTGGCCTGGCACAGCTGCATCAGCTGCGGGGCCGGGTGGGGCGGGGGGATGCCGCCTCAACCTGTCTGATGCTGTATCAGGCACCCTTGAACGAAACCGGCGCTCGGCGGCTGACCACGATCCGCGACACCGAAGACGGCTTTCGCATCGCCGAGGAAGACCTTGCCATGCGCGGCGCGGGCGATCTGATCGGCACGGCACAATCCGGGCTGCCCCGGTTCCGCGTGGCTGACCTTGAGCGGCAAGCGGCGCTGATGGCCGTGGCGCAATCGGATGCGCGAAAGCTGCTGCATGACGACCCAAGCCTGACCAGCCCGCGCGGGCAATCAGTGCGGGCGCTTCTGTGGCTACTGGATCAGGACCGGGCCATCCGGCTGATCGGGGTCGGCTAAGCGCCTTTTTGCGGCGCGAAACACGCCGTTCCCTTAGTGTTCCGAAATGTTCTTAAAAAGTTCTTTACAGAGCCGGCTCTGTATGAGAACAATACAGCAACAAACAGGGAGATCGCCATGAAAGCCGCTGTAAAGACGCTTCTGACCCACACCCCCCGCGGCGCGGTGGAAGATACCGTTGGCCTTCTTGCGCTGTTTGTCCTGCTTTTCGCCGTGCTTGCCGTGCCCGGCCTTGCCTGACGTTTCTTCGGTTTCTGCCCCGCGCTCTGTTCCCCAAGGGTGATCGGTCTTCCCCCATGCCCGTCATGGTCCACCGGTCCGCCAGTCCCAGATGCGCTACTGCCGCCGCCGTCACCTGACGCGCGGCGGTTTTTTTATGCGGTGGCTTCTGCAGCCGCCATGGCTTCACACACCGCCTCAAGCGGCAATAGGATCGAGGCATGGCGGTTCTTGAACTCACGCGCAGGGATCAGCACGTCAAACCCGGTAAAAGGGGCATCGGGTTGCGGCCCACCCTCTTTCAGCATGGCTTGCAGCTGGGTCCGGGCAGCCTGCAGTTCGGGCAGTGTGCGGCCAAGGACCACCGCGCCAAGCACGGCGGCTGA
>JBBQVR010000104.1:0-12052 GCA_038211355.1 Rhodobacterales bacterium
TTCATGCGTGAAACCATCCCGCAGGAATGGAAAACCTTCCGCGACAAGGTGTCAGACAACTTCCGCGTCATAACCCACGAGAAATTTCGGGTTTTGGAGTAGAAGCGGTATAAAAACAAATCCATCGCGAAAAATACATGTGCGAGAACCTTTGCAAAAAGCACGATTTCATCCACCGCTGCCCGTCCGCATCAGTTGCAAACCACCGAACCAACACTGGTCTGGTTTGCGTCGAACAAACGGTCGGTGGCTGCACCGTCGCTTGCGTTGTCGTGCCAAAGCTGGTCACGCCCTTTGCACCAGCGCCTTACAGGTTTCGCGCCAAATGTGACGCAAATCACTTTGCCCCATCAAAATAACCGCCCGATCACTTGCATGGCAGGCAACTTCCATACCTGCCAGACGTTGATTTAACCGCATGGCGCCAATGACGCCCGCCGCCCCTGCCGCCTCGTGGCACATCGAGGCAAGGTCGGCCATCGGTTCGGTTAATGCGCCTGCATCAATTCTGTCCAAGATGCTGTCCATTTGGGCGCAAAATTTTGCCAGCAACCGACCAAGGGCCTGCGGATCGGCGATCGTTGCCAATTCTTCCAGTCGTTCGGTATCCAGCAGAGGCGCTGCTTTGCCCGCCAATTGCGGCGCGACCTCGGCAGGAGTTCGTATCGCTCGATCTGACGCAAGTGCTGTGGCAAGGTCACGGGCGGACAAGGGCTTGGCAAGCCAGCTGTCCAAACCGGATTCAGCGAAACGATCCATCTGATCGGGGCGGGCATGGGCAGTGACAGCAATGATGCTGCTTTGCGCCGAGGCGCCTTCCTTGCGGATCAGGTCCGCGGCGGTCCAGCCATCCATCAGCGGCATCGACAGGTCCATCAAGATCACGTCGAATCGGCGCGCGCGTGCCAGTATCACCCCCTCGCCACCATCGGCAGCCAGCGTGGTGCGGTGGCCAAGGTGGCGCAGCATTTCTTCCAGCACGATTCGGTTCGTCTCGTTGTCTTCCACCACCAGCACGTCCAATGCGGGGGCTGTATTGGCTGGCGGGGCGGATTTGGGCTGCAATACCTCAGCCAAGGGGGCTGGACGGGCCTTGGCGACATCACCCGCCATTGAAAGCGGCAAGCGCAACCAAAAACAACTGCCCGCGCCCGACGCACTTTCCACACCGACCTCTCCCTCCATCGCCCGCGCAAGCCTGCGCGAGATGGCCAGCCCAAGGCCCGTCCCTTCGCCCGTCCGGCCATAGGACGGATCGACCATCACGAAATCGTCGAAAATGCGCACCTGATCGGCCTCGGCGATGCCGATCCCGGTGTCGATCACCCGAAATTCGATCTCGGCCTGATCGCCGGTGATCATTTGCACCTCGGCCTCGATCGTGATCGTGCCTCCGTCGGTGAACTTGATCGCGTTCGAAATGAAATTTTGCAAGATCTGACCAAGCCGGAACGGATCGCCCATCAGCGGCGGAAAATCCGACAAGAGCCGCAATTCGACTTGCGTGTCCTTCTGGCTTGCCGTGGGGCGCATCGGATCGACCAACGTGGCCAGCAGCGCGGGCAGATCAAGCCGATCCTCGGTCACCGCCACAAAGCCGGCGTCGATGCGCGAGATATCCAGCACATCATTCACATGGCGCAAAAGTTGCTTGGACGAGTTGCGCGCAAGCCCCAGAAAGCGCGTCTGTTTGGCATCAAGGCCGGTGCGCCCGATGATCTCCAGCGCTGCAATCACGCCGTTCAGCGGCGTGCGCATCTCATGGCTCATCACGGCGATGAAATTGGTCTTGGTCGCTTCTGCCGTCTGCGCTTCGTCGCGCGCGGCCACCAGTGCGGCCTCGGCCTGCTGGGCATCAGAGATGTCGCGCAGATAGGCGATGAAGATCATACCCTCAGGGCCCTCATTGCTGGCAATCGACAACTCAACCGGGAACTCCTCGCCCGATTTGCGCAGCGCACTGATCCGGATACGCCCGGCATCAACGACGTGCTTGACCCCCGTGGCCTGCATCCGCTCCATCCCGGCTTCATGCGCCGCGCGGTGGCGCGCAGGCACGATCAGCGCGCCAAGCGACTGGCCGACGGCCTCGGCGCGGGTATAGCCGAAAATCCGCTCGGCCGCCGCATTGAAGTCAATCACAAGGCCGTCCATCCCTGCCACTACAACGCCGTCCAGCGACGTGCCCACCGTCGCCTCAAGCCGCGAGGTGATGCGCTGCACCTCTTGCGCCCGCCGCACCGCCTGACGGTTCAGCCCCAGCACCAGCGCCAGCAGAACCAAAAGCAGCGCAATCAGGGCCACACTGGCAATCGCGATCATCTGCAAGATGTCGGCAAGACCGGCCCGGCGGATGTCTTGCAAGGCGGCGTTCATGTCTATCACCTGAATGGACATGAAACGCATGTCTTGCCGCAACGCCCCGATCGAGGCGACGATCTGCGGCAGGGAAGCGCGCAGATTGGCGTCAGGGCCGTCGATCAAGGGCGTGGTGCGGTCCAGAAAGTCCTGCATCCGGGCCTTTAGCGGGCGCACGGTTTCCAACAGGCCAAGTTGGGCAAACATCGTGCCTTGGGTCACCGTGCCCGCGCGATTGAAAAACAGATCAAAGCGTTTACGCACTTCGGTCAGGCTGGCCCCGGGTAACGCCACGGCCAGAGACATGGCAGACTCTAGCCGGACCACGTCCAACTCCAGTTGCGTGACGTTCCAATTGAGGCTGTCAACAGGTTCTTCTTGCAGGGTTCGCAACTCGCCGCGCAGCTGCCAAGACAGCACCAGAACGGTGCCAAAGGCCAGCGAAATCAGGACACCCATGGCCATGGGCAACCAGCTGACCCGCATCATGCGGACCCACCAGCGCCTGGATACGGGCTGGGCGGGTGGCGGCGTCAGTCTGCAACCTCGATCTGGTTCAATTGCCAGATCGAACGGGCATAGGTCTGCTCGGTTCGGTATGCGGCCACGGTGTCATAGGGGTAAATCAGCCAGATCGGCCCCTTTTCGCGCAGGGGCATCCGCTGGCCGTCCGACAGATTGGCAAGCAGCGGACCGTCGCCCAGCGCATCGGCGGCAGGCATTCTGATCTGATAATCGTTCAGCGCGGTCAGCTTGACCGTGGCCCCGGTGGCTCCGGCAGCCGCCAGTACGTCGCGGAGCAAGACGCCTGTGTAGGTGGCCGTGCCATCGGTCCAGATCGTGCCGGTTTTGAAGCTGTGCTGCGGCAGGGTGGCGAAAAGATCGGAGTCGAACGCCAGAACGCCGTCGCCATTGGTGGTGCCGATAGCGCCCGATACTGTCAGGATCACCTCACCACTGGGCGCGGGCATCGTTTCTGCCAGCGCAGGGGCGGATACAACCGCACTTGCCAGCACCAGACTGGCTCCCAACACTGCATTACGAATGAAAAGACTGGAAGTCCACATGGTTTGTCCTCTGCCTGATTTCCCTTTGGATATCACCGCCCCGTCCTTTCGTCGCCAGAGCAATTGGACAGTCCTCTACCCTTTGGGGTAGTTCGAGGGCCTAGAACAGCCCCGCCTCCTTGGCGATCATGGCGGCATGGGTGCGATTCTTGGCATGGATCTTGCGGTACAGGGTCTTCACGTGCAGCTTGACCGTAACTTCTTGCAGGTGCAGTTCGCGGGCGATTTCCTTGTTCGCAAAGCCCTGGCACAAAAGGCGCAGTACCTCGGTTTCGCGCGTGGTCAGTTGCGCGCCGGCAAGGGTGGCCGAAGGTGCGCCGCGTTCAGTCATCATCGCCATGGGCGCATAGATCTCGCCCGCAGACATGAAGCGAATGGCGGCGGTCAGGGTCTTGGTCGACATGGTTTTGGGCAAGAACCCCGCCGCTCCCTCGGCCAGCGCCTGTTCGGCCACCGCGCGCGGGGCGGTGCCGGATAAGATTGCCACCGGAAGACCCGGCACCGCAGCACGCATGGCGGCAAGGCCTGCAAGGCCGTTCATTCCGGGCATCATGTAATCGAGCAAGATCAAATCATAGGCCCCGTCCTGCCGCACCAGCGCAAGGGCGGCGGGGAAATCGGCGGCCACCTCAACCTCCAACCCCGGTTCCAGCCGCAGAAACGCGGCGATGGTGTCGCGCACCAATTCCTGATCGTCGGCCAGCAAAATCTTCATATCACCCTCAAACTCAGAGCCGTAACCGCAGCATATCGTGCAGGCAGAACTTTGGCCAACCCGCTGTCTTGCAAGCCTTAATTATTTTTCAGGCTTTCAATCAACGTGATCGGCGTAAGCACCCCACCGATCAGTTGCAGGCTGGGAAGGATCTCGCCTATGGCCACGTTCCAATTGCCCAATGCCGAGCGCGGAACGAACACCACATCCCCAGGCTCCAGCGGAAAATCGAGGCCCCGACCCGTGAGCATCCGCGTTGCATCGACCACGATCAACTCGCCTTGCGTCGGCGACGCGGTGCGGATGATGCGAATATCCCTCAGCAGTGCCTGCCCGCCAACCGGCCCCCCCGCCACCGACAAGACCTGCAACAGCGTGCGCCCATCAGCCCCGAACGGCACCGCTTGCGCGCGCGCAACCGCCCCAAGCACATAGACCGACATGTCTTCCCTGCGCGGCGCAAAAAGCACGTCGCGCGGTTTCATCCAGACGTTCTGGTCAAACGCCCCGTTGCGCAGCAGCGCGTTCAGATCAACGGTGCAGATGCGGTCATCGCGCAAAAGCCGCGCGCCGGGCAGATAGGCGTCCTGCCCAAACCCCCCCGCCAGCGCCACCGCCTCGACCACGTTGGTGCGGCCCTTCATATAGCGCACGCCGGGTTCGAGGAACTCGCCCAGAAAATACAGCGGCGCGCTTTCGGCTTCGACCAGTTCGACGGTTATCCAAGGATCAATCATATGGGGCGCATAGGCCTTTTTCAGCGAGGCCTGAATGTCGCGGGTGGTCTTGCCGCCGACGCGTACCAACTCCACGATCGGCAGTTGCACATAGCCTGCATCATCAACGCGCGCGGTGATATTGGACAAGCCCTCTTCGCCGAAGATGTTGAACTTCAGGTTGTCGCCGGGGCCGACCTTGGGGGTGAACCCCGCGTTGCCACCCCCGGTGCCACTGGCGAGCCGCGACGACCCGCAAGACGGCCCGCCGGAGCGTGCAACACCGGGCGCTGACACCGCCATGCGTTCCACCACCCCGTCATAGCGCAAGCCCTTGCCATCCGGCACCGACATGCACGCCGAGACCAGCGCCAGCGCCAGCCCCCGCGCTATCCCTTTGGATAGCCATGCACTCCGATGGGTCATTGCGCCGATCCGATATCGCCAAATTGCTTCATTTGGCCCGAAAACCTATCCCGCTATACATGAGACAGGGCCAAGGGCAAACGGATATCGCGGTGGCAGTCAACCGCATGCCAAAGGTTCCTCAAATGATCACCCTACTGAATGCAGCGCCTGATACCGGCAACCAAGGGGTGAGTGCGCTTTGCCTTTCGGCCCTCGCGGGGCTGGCTGCACGCAATGCCGGGCCGCTGGCGGTTGCCGATCACGGCCGGGGCGTGCGGCAGGTGGATATGGGCTTTGCCCGCGTATCCCGCGTGGGGCTGACCCACAATCGCCGATTCTGGCGCGGCGACAGCCTTGCCACGGTGCGGGCCCTTGCCCGCATCGGGGGTGGGCCCAGTGCGTCGGCGCGTGCCATTGCCGGGTCCCGCGCCATTCTGGATGTGTCGGGCGGCGACAGTTTCACCGACCTTTACGGCCCGCGCCGCTTTCGCGCCATGGTGCTGTCCAAACGTCTGGCGCTGGACAACGGCCTGCCGCTGATCTTGCTGCCCCAAACCTTGGGGCCATTCCGCGACGTTGCCAACCGGGCCGAGGCGGTTGAAATCCTTGCTTCCGCCCGTGCCGTCTGGGTGCGCGACGCCACCAGTTTCGCCTTTTTACAAGACGCTTTGGGCAACCGTTTCGACGCCGACCGTCACCACCTTGGACTTGACATGGCCGTAGCCTTGCCAATGAACGCGCCCACCGACCTGTCATCCCGGTTGCAGGTCTGGACGTCGCTTGCGCGTGGCTTTCCGGTGGCGGGGCTGAACGTCTCGGGTCTGCTGGTCCAGAATGTCATCAATGCGCAGGTGACCTTTGGCCTTGCAGACCGCCATGACCGCCAGATCGAGGCTGCGGCGCGCGCGATACTGGACCATCACCCGAGCATGCGCCTGCTGCTCGTGCCGCACGTTCACCGCGATCTGGCTGACCGGGAAAGTGATCTGGCCGCATCCCTGGCGCTAAAGGCGCGGTTGGACAGTGAATATCCCGACCGGATCGAGGCGCTGCCGGGCCGCCTGAATGCGATGGAGTTGAAATGGGTGCTGTCACGGTTGACATGGTTTGCAGGCGCGCGGATGCACGCCTCTATCGGCGCGTTTTCCTCGGGCACGCCGACACTGGGCCTTGGTTATTCCGACAAGGCGGCGGGGGTTTTCGCACAGTGCGGTATCGGCGCTCATGTGGCGGATTTGCGCGTGATGGACACGCCCAGGCTGGCAGATGCCGTGCGCCACTCGCTGCATGCCGCTGATGCCACAAGGCGCGATCTGTCCACCCGCCTGCCCGCTCTTCTGGCCCGGGCCGAGGCGCAGATGGATGCCATCGTCGCACAGATCGGGGCCTGAGGTTATGCGCACGCCCCTCTCGACCCGCCTGATCGGCTGGTCCGTGCCCTTGCTGGCCGAGGCGGGCGCCCTCACCCGTTCCGCCATTCTTGCCCGTATGATCGGCGGAGAAGAATTGGGCCGTGCGATGGTTCTGACGCTGGTTCTGCGGCTGGCCGAGATGATCAGCGATGTGGGCGTTGAGCGGTTGCTGATGCAGCGCCAAGGCGCAGCCACGCCCGGATTGCTGGCGGCTCTGCACGGGGCATGCCTGCTGCGCGGCGGGGCGATGGCCGTGTTGCTGGCAGCCCTTGCCCTGCCGATGGCCTTTGCGTTCAAAGGCGGGGCCGCACCGGAAATCTACGCGGCACTGGCCGTCGCACCCTTGCTGCGGGCGTTTGTGCATCTGGATTACCGGCTGGCAGAGCGTGACTTGCGCCTGTGGCCGCTGGCGGTGGTTGAGGGCGGCGCTGTCGCCACGATGCTGGCCACCCTGCCGTTGGCCTTGATGGTCTGGGGCGATCACCGCGCCATGCTTTTGGTGCTGCTGGTGCAGGCGGGGGCGCAGATGGCCCTGTCGCATCTGGTGGCGCGGCCTCCCTACCACATCGCCTTTGACCGCAGCGTTCTGGCCGAGGTTCTGGGCTTTGGGGCGCCTTTGGTCTTGAACGCGGGCCTGATGTTCGTGACGTTTCAGGCAGACCGTCTGATCGTGGCGGGCTGGTATGGGTGGGCTGAGGTCGCTGTTTACGGCGTAGCGCTGCAACTGGCAATGCTGCCCGCGCAGATCACCGGGCGCGCGTCAGGGTCGCTTCTGGCGCCTCGATTGCGGGGGCTACAGGGCATGGCGTTGACATCGGTGATCCGGCGCGCGCTGGGCAGTTATCTGGTGCTGGGTCTGGTCTTTACTGCTGGTTTTGCCCTTGCCGCACCGCCCGTCATTGCACTGGTTTACGGCGCGGATTTCCGCCCTGACATGGGCCTAACCCTCGCCTTCGGTCTGGCCGCAGGCGCGCGTATCTTGCGCACACCTTTGTCGCAACTGGCCGTGGCCATGGGGCGCACCGGTGATCCGGCACGCGCCAATCTGTGGCGCGCAGCCGCCCTGGCACCCGCACTTGTCACCGCAAGCCTGGGCATGCCCCTTCTTGCCATCGCCGCCGCTGCCGCCTTTGGCGAGGCTGCCGCCACCTTTCGTGCGCTGCATCTGGCGCGCGGCGTTTTGCTCCCCCCCTCACAGATCAAGGCTTTTGCATGACCCGCATAGACCCGATCACCCGCACAGTGGCCACGAACCTGTGCACCGGTTGCGGCGCCTGCGCCGGGGCGTTTCCCAAAGCTATCCGCATGGTTGATGACCCGGTGAATGGCCGCCGCCCTGTCGTTGCTGCCACGGTCGCGGGTCGCGCGGCGGCTGTGCAAGCAGCTCACCTGTGCGCAGGCACGGGCGCCGATTTCACCATCTTTCCTGACGGTGACGGCTTTGGCCCCGTGCTGGCCACATGGGAAGGCCACGCCGCCGACCCGGAAATCCGCCACCGGGGATCATCGGGTGGCGCTGTCACTGCACTCGCACTGTTTGCGCTACAAAGCGGGCGGGTCGGCGGTGTCGCTCATATCGCCGCCCGCAAGGACGATCCGCGCCTGAACGAGGCTTTGATCAGCCACGACCGCGCGGGTCTTTTGCGTGGTGCAGGCTCTCGCTATGCCCAAGCCAGCCCCGCCGAGACGCTGGGGGCGATTGCGGCCGGCGACAGAGCCGTGGCCTTTATCGGCAAGCCCTGCGACGTGGCCTCGGTCGCCAAGGCAAAGGCGGCAGACCCTGCATTGGCAACCAAGATGCCGCTGACCATCGCGATTTTCTGCGCCGGGGCGCCGAACCTTGTGGCCACCGACCGTCTGCTGGACCGGCTGGGCGTACCAAAGGATGCGACCTTGACAAACCTGCGCTATCGCGGCAACGGCTGGCCGGGGCTGATGCAGGCGCGGTTTCGCGCGGCGGACGGCACCGAGCAGACCAGCGAGGGCATCCCCTACGCTTTGGGCTGGGGACAGATCCTGCAAGCCGAGCGGCGCTGGCGCTGTCGCATCTGCACCGACCATACCGGAGCTTTCGCCGATATCTCGGTCGGCGATCCGTGGCACAACCCGCCAAAGGGAAACCTTGATGCGGGCCGCTCGCTGATAATCGCGCGCAGTTCTGCGGGGGTGGCACTGATCGAGGCGGCACTGGCAGCAGGGGTGCTGGTGGCAGCCGCGCAGCCGCGCGATGTGATTGCCAAGGCGCAGCCCAATCTGGTCGCCGCCCAAGGTGCAGTCTGGGGCCGACGTCTGGCGATGCGCGCCTTTGGCTTGGCTGTGCCTGCCGACCGGGGCCTGCCGCTGTTTGCCGCTTGGGTGGCGCTGCCGTTGCGTGCCAAACTCCAGTCGCTTGCCGGAACCGCGCGGCGCATCGTCAGCCTGCGGCTGTGGCGGCACGTTGCTGTGCGCGGAGAAAGTGTATGACACTAGACCGCGCCATGGCCCCCGGCCAATCCAACAACCTGCATGCGGTGCGACTGGCACTGGCGGCGGCGGTGATCGTCAGCCATGCTTGGCCGCTGGCTTACGGCGCAGGCACAACGGAGCCCCTGAAGGCGCTGAGCGGCCATTCGCTGGGCGGCTGGGCGGTGGGGCTGTTCTTTTTCCTGTCGGGTATGTTGATCGCAGGCAGTGCCGGGCGCAACAGCGCCGCCCGGTTCTGGGCCGCGCGCGCACGGCGCATCTTGCCGGGGTTGGCCATGGCCTTATTGGTGACACTGGCGATTGCCGCCGCATCCGGCGCGACCCTGACCCCCGGCATTGCGGCCACCTACTTTTTACGCGGTATTACCCTGATATCGCTGGAGCATCAACTGGTTGGTGCCTTCGCCAATGCCCCCATCCCCGGCGTGGTCAACGGCCCATTGTGGAGCCTTGCGCATGAAGTTGCCGCCTACGCCCTGTGCTGGGGGGCCGCGCGCCTTGGCCTTTTGCGCACGAACTTCGGGCTGGGTGTGCTGATGACCGCCGCGCTGATCCTGTGGGCGATCCCCGCCCTGCCCGCCCGTGCAGCCACCTTCGCGCCACTGTTTGTGGCCTTTTCGCTGGGTATGCTGGCCCATGCCCTGCGCGCTCATCTGCCCTTGTCGCCACTCCTCACTCTAGCGCTCCTTGCACTCGCCCCGCTAGGCTGGCCGTTTGCCATCGCGGCTCTGGGCCACGGCGCGCTGATGCTGGCGTTTCGGCTGCCCGCACGGCCCTTGGCCCATGATCTGTCGTTTGGCCTTTACATCTACGGCTGGCCCGTGGCGCAAGTGCTGATGCACCACTTGCCGGGGCTGACGGCCCCGCAACTGGCGGTGCTGTCGCTGCTGGCGACGCTGCCCTTTGCAGCCCTCAGCTGGCGGCTGGTCGAGGCGCCGATGCTGCCCCGCCCCACCATGGCAAGGGCGTGATCCGATGGCCGCCGCCACAGCCACCAAAGCCCGCAGGGGCACCGTCTTTGGCGTGCCAATCGTCGTGGCGCTGTTCTTTTTCGGCATGATGATGCCCACATCGGTCGGCATCAGTCTGGGCGGGCTGCGCCTGTCGGTCTACCGGGTCGTGCTGCTGGTGATGTTCATCCCCATGCTGATCACGCTGTTTTCCGGGCGGCGCGGCCAGCCGCATATCTTTGACGCGCTGGCCCTGGGCCATGCGGCACTGGCGCTGATCGCACTGATCAACTGGGGCGGCGTGCGGCAAGGGATCGAATCCGGCGGCATCTACATTGTCGAGTTCGCTGGGGCCTACCTTCTGGGCCGCCTCTATATCCGCAACTATGACGATTTCCGCGCTTTTGCCAAAGCCTATGTGGTGATCGTGGTGGGGATGCTGGCCTTTACCATCCCCGAGGCGCTGACCTCGATTCACATCTTGCATGACGGCATCGCCAGTGCGACCGGCGGTGTACCCGCCCCATTCATCGAACAGCGCATGGGGCTGGAGCGGACCTTTGGCCCCTTTGACCACCCGATCCTTTACGGCGTCTTTTCCGCATCGGCGTTTTCGCTGGCCTATTTCGTGCTGGCTGAAAAGCGGCTGACGAACTGGGGGGGGATGGCATGGGTTGTGGGCGTAGGCGTCGCCACGTTTTTGTCAGCCTCCGGTGGGCCTTACGTCGTGTTGATGATGCAGATGTTCGTCGCCGGATGGGAGAGGGTTTTTGGCAAGATCGCAGGCCGCTGGCGGATGCTGTTTGGGTTGTTCGCCATCGTGTATCTGATCATCGACCTGTTTTCCAACCGCACCCCGTTCCATGTTTTTGTCACCTATTTCACCTTTTCCACCGTCTCGGCCTACAACCGCATTTTGCTGTTCGAATTTGGCACAGCCGAAGTCGCGCGCCACCCTTTCCTTGGGATCGGTCTGGGCGATTGGGTGCGCCCGGTGTGGATGTCTGACAGCATGGACAATTTCTGGTTGCTGATCGCGATGCGCTATGGCCTGCCCGCATGGGCGCTGCTGGTCGGGCTGATGCTGGGGCTGATCTACGCCGTGGGCCATCGCAAGAACCTGCCCGAGACATGGAAGCGCGCCCGCCACGCCTGGGCCTTTACCCTGTTCGGCATCGCTGTGGCCGCCGCCACCGTGCACCTTTGGAACGCGTTGTTCGTGCTGTTTTTGTTCCTGATCGGCTCTGGCGCCTGGCTCTACGATGCCAAGGTGGAACCCGCGCCCAAACCGCTGCGCAAAAGGATAGGGGCCGCTGTCCCCGTGCTCCGCGCGCCCGTCCGCCTGCGCCGTCCGCCCCAGCGGTTGTTCTGATAGCCCTCCGGGAAAGAGAAAAGAGACTGAAATGGACCTGTCCGTCATCATCGTGAACTGGAACACCCGCGAACTGTTGCGCGACTGCCTGTCGTCGGTTTATGCTGGACTGTGCACCCTGCAGGCCGAGGTCTGGGTGGTCGACAACGGGTCGACCGACGGATCGCAAGCGATGCTGGGGGCGGAATTTCCCACCGTCAAGCTGATCGCAAACCATGAAAACCGCGGCTTTGCTGCTGCCAACAATCAGGCTCTGGCCTGGGCTTCCGGGCGGCATATGCTGCTTTTGAACACCGATACCATCGTGCATGGCCGCGTGCTGCCCACGGCAGTGGCTTGGCTGGATGCGCGCCCTCCGGTTGCGATCCTTGGTCCCCGCATTCTGAATCGCGACGGATCGGTGCAAGGCTCGGCGCAGGCCTTCCCGTCGCTGCGCAGGTTGGCGCGGCAAACGCTGGGCCTGCACAAGACTGAAGCGCCCAACCATGGCGTGACGGCCGGTGGCGATGCCGAGGTGATCTCGGGCTGTGCGATGTTCGTGCGCGGCCGCGCGATGGCACGGGTGGGTCTGCTGGATGAGGCGTTCTTTTT
>JBBQVR010000105.1:0-11807 GCA_038211355.1 Rhodobacterales bacterium
GACCTGCGTTGTCTCCAAATCCGGCGAGCCGCCGTCGCGGCCGCTTTATGCTAGACCCGACTGGAAAGGCTGACCCATGGTCCAGTTTACCCTGCCCAAGAATTCAAAGATCCGCACCGGCAAGACCTGGCCAAAGCCGGAGGGTAAGAACGTCCGCAAGTTCCAAGTCTACCGGTGGAGCCCGGATGACGCGGAAAACCCGCGCGTGGACACCTATTTCGTCGACATGGACAGCTGCGGCCCGATGGTTCTTGACGCGCTGATCAAGATCAAGACCGAGATTGACCCGACCCTGACTTTCCGCCGGTCCTGCCGTGAAGGCATCTGCGGGTCCTGTGCCATGAACATCGACGGGATCAACACGCTGGCCTGCATCTACGGGCTGGATGAGGTGAAGGGCGATGTGAAGATCTACCCGCTTCCCCACATGCCGGTGATCAAGGACCTGATCCCCGACCTGACCCATTTCTATGCCCAGCACGCCAGCATCATGCCCTGGCTTGAGACGAAGACCAACCGCCCGGCCAAGGAATGGCGCCAGTCGATTGAGGATCGGTCCAAGCTGGACGGGCTTTATGAATGTGTGATGTGCGCCGCCTGTTCTACCTCTTGCCCAAGCTACTGGTGGAACTCTGACCGGTTCCTGGGGCCGGCCGCGCTGCTGCATGCCTACCGCTGGATCATCGACAGCCGGGACGAGGCGACGGGGGAACGGCTCGATGCGCTTGAGGACCCCTTCAAGCTCTATCGTTGCCACACGATCATGAACTGTGCCAAAACCTGCCCCAAGGGGCTGAACCCGGCCAAGGCGATTGCCGAGATCAAGAAGATGATGGTTGAACGGGTGGTCTGACAGGCCAAAAGGCCCCCCCTCCTTGGCTGGGGCCCTTTGCGGGTCCTGACGGGGCGGGGGATTGGGAAAGGAACACGCCGATGCTGTTGCAACTGGTTTACGCGTCGCGGCCCTTTGGGTTCGATGCCAGCACACTGACAAACATCCTGTTTGACGCGCGCCGGTGCAACACGCGGGACGGGATCACCGGGGCGCTGATCTGCCGGGATGACCTGTTCCTGCAGCTTCTGGAAGGTCCAGAGGCCGCCGTTGAGGCCGCTTATGCCCGCATCCGCGCCGATGACCGCCATGTCGAAGTGCGCCAACTGGCCCGCCGGATGATCGCAGATGACGGGCGCATGTTCGGGGCCTGGGCGATGCGTGACGATCCGGCTGCCACCTGGGTCTGGTCGCGGGCCGAGGTGGATAGCGGCGCGCCCGAGCGTGCCTCGGAAGACGCGGTGATGGAGATGTTCAGAAAACTGCCGGACGTGGACGCGCCGTCACCGGGTCAGCAGTAGCGTTCCACAGTGGCGGCCTGCGCGTCGTCGTACCGGTCGCCCCAGGCCCATCCAAGGGGCAGCATGCGGTCAATCTCTTCACGGTCCTCATCGGTCAGGTCAATCTCGGGCGCGTAAAGCCAGGCCTGCAGATGATCCGCGCTGCGGGTGCCGGGGATCGGGATGATGTGCCCCGCCCGGTCCAAAAGCCAGGCAAGAGCCAGGGCCGCAGACGTATAACCCCGGCTGTGCGCATAGGCGTGAAAGGCCAGCAATCGCGCTTGGTTATGCGGCCAGTTTTCGGCGTGAAAGCGCGGGATGCGGGTCCGAAACTCAGCCGGCGCAAAGGTGGCGGGGTCGGCCATCGGGGTGCCGAAGACCCCGCGCGCAAGCGGTGAAAACGGCACGAACGCCACGCCCAAGGCCATGCAGCGCTGGACCAATCCCAACTCTGGCTGGCGCGTCCACAGCGAATATTCGTTCTGAACCGCCATGACCGGATGCACCGCATGGCAGCGCTCCAGCGTGTAAGGCGCGACTTCGGACAGGCCATAGCCCAGGATTTTGCCTTCTTCGTGAAGGCGTTGCATGGTTCCGGCCAAATCCTCGGCTGGGATCAGCGGATCATGACGATGGGCGTAAAACAGGGTGACATGGTCCACCCCCATCCGTCGCAGGGACCCTTCCAACTCAGCGCGCAGGTGGTCGGGGCGGTTGTCGATGCGGCGGGCGGGGTCGTCAGTGAATGAGGCTTTGGTTGCGATGTGCGGACGGTGTTTGCGGCTGCGCAGCCACAGGCCGATCATGGTTTCCGACACCCCCGTACCATAGATGTTCGCGGTATCCAGAAAGGTGACCCCAGCCTCCCAAGCGGCGTCGAGGGTGCGCAGAGAGTCAGCCTCGGTCGTGGCACCGAAGATGCCGCCGAACGACAGGCACCCAAGGCCAAGAGCCGAAACCTCGGGGCCATGCAGGCCAAGGCGCCGCGTCCTCATGCTGTCACATAGTGCAGGCCCTGGAACCGGGCGCGCAAGGCGCGGGTTCGGGGGGCAATGGTTTCGGGTGCGTTGGAGCGCAGGCCCTCGGCGATAAGGGCGGCCAATGCGGGCGCGTCTTTGGGGGTGACGCCACGGCGCACAAGCTCGGGTGTGCCGATGCGCAGGCCGTTGTTGTCGCCCGCAACCTCGGCGATCGGCAGGCCGATGCCGCAGGCCAGAAACCCGGCCTTGCGCAAGGTTTTCGATGCGGTCTGGCCACCGCCAAAGGCCGCCGCCTCAATCGCGAATTGGTGGGACGTTGTTGCCCCCCGGTCAGCGGCAAAGACTGGCAGGCCAAGTTTCGTCAACTCGGTCGCAAGGGCGCGGGCCAGATCGACCATGGCTTTCGCATAAGCCCGCCCATGATCGCGCCAATCGAGGAGCGTCAACGCCAGCGCCGCCGACTTTGCGGCGTCAAAGTTCGCGGTCAGGCCGGGGTAGGCGATGGCGTCCAGCCGCTCGGCGATCTGCGCGTCGTTGGTCACGATCAGACCACCGGCCGGGCCGCCAAGCGATTTGTAGGTGCTCATCGTCATCAGATGCGCGCCTTCGGTCAGCGGGTTGGCCCAGACGCCGCCAGCGATGATCCCGCATTGATGGGCGGCGTCAAACAGGACCTTTGCGCCGACCTGATCGGCAATCTTGCGCACCTCGGCCACCGGATGCGGAAAGAGGTTCAGGCTGCCGCCGACGGTGATGATCTTGGGCCGGACAGCATGGGCAAGGTCACGAAGCGCTGCCAGATCAATGGTATAGCCGTCAGCGTCGATCGGGGCCGCGTGGGTGGTCAGCCCATACAGACCCGCACAGCCGGCGGCGTGGTGGGTGACATGGCCGCCAATGCTGCCCGGGGGCGCGATGATGCTGTCACCGGCCTTGGCAAGGGCCATGAAGCCGTAAAGGTTCGCCAAAGCGCCTGATCCAACACGGATTTCGGCGTAGCGCGCGTTGAAGATCTCGGCGGCGAGTGCGGCGGTGATGACCTCGATCTCTTCGATCGCCTCAAGCCCCATTTCATACTTGTCGCCGGGGTAGCCAAGGCTGGGCCGTGACCCAAGACCCCGCGCCAGGGCAGCCTCGGCCCGCGGGTTCATCACGTTGGTCGCGGGGTTAAGGTTGAAGCAGTCCTGATCGTGGATTTGCAGGTTTGCGTCAATCAGCGCGTCAATCCGGCTGGCGATCTGCGCAGAGGGGGCGGTGGTTTCCGTGGCAACCCGTTGAACCAGCGCTTCACACGCGGCGGGGACCCAGGGGCGGGAGGTAAGGTGGGACATGGGGCGGGCTCCTTCACCCCCAAGACAAACAGAGGGGTGAAGGTTCCGCAAGGGCAGTAAGGCCCAGTTCTAAGGCCAGTTCTCAGGCCAGCTCTCAGGCCCAGTTCTCAGGCCCGGGTCACGGATGCCCGACGTAGATCACGACCTTGCCGGTGGCGCGGCCGGCTTCGCTGAAATCCTGCGCTTTGGCTGTATCGTTCAACCCGAATTCTGCGGCAATCAGCGGGCGGACCTGCCCAAGGTCGACCATCTGGCCAAGGTCGGTCAGGATGGCCGCATTGGGGCCGATGAAGATGAACGCTGACCGCTTGCCTTCGGCCTTGGCCCGGTCCTCAGAGGGTTTGTCGGTGATCGACACCAGCATGCCACCCGGCTTTAGCACGCCCCAGGATTTTTCCTGTACCGCGCCGCCGATGGTGTCGAAAACCACGTCCATGTCTTTGGCAACGCTGGCGAAATCCTGCGCGTGGTAGTCGATCACCGCATCCGCACCAAGGGATTTGACCAAAGCGACCTTGCCAGCCGAGGCGGTGGCGGTGACATGCGCGCCCTTCGCCCGGGCCAGTTGCACGGCGATTGAGCCTACACCCCCGGCCCCGGCGTGGATCAGAACACGCTGGCCGGCGGTCAGATTGGCGGTGGTGAACAGCGCCTCCCATGCGGTGATCGACACCAGAGGCAGGCTGGCTGCCTCAACATGGCTGATGGTCGCGGGCTTGAAGGCAATCTCGCTTTCGCGGACGGCCACAAACTCGGCATAGGCGCCGTTGCGGGCGATGTCGGGGCGGGAGAAGACCGCGTCGCCGCGCTTGAAGAGCGTGACCGAAGTTCCGATATCTTCAACGATTCCAGAGACATCCCACCCCATTGTCAAGGGCATCGCATAGGGGATCATCGTCTTGAGGTAGCCCTTGCGGATCTTCCAGTCCACCGGATTAACGGACGTGGCGACGACGCGGATCAGCACGTCATCGGGGGCCAGGGTTGGCAGGGGGGCGTCCTCGATCCGGATTTCGGATGAGGCGCCATAGGCGTGGATGCGGGCGGCTTTCACGGGGTTTTCCAATCGGTTGGGTTGGACTGCACCTATGCCTGCCCGCGCCGCCCTGCCACCCGTGACACGGAAGGGTGATCAGGCGAAGGCGGCTTCCAGCGCGATTTCCACCATGGCGCCAAAGCTCCGTTCACGCTGATCGGAGGGCAGCGCCTCACCCGTGGTGATGTGGTCAGACACGGTCAGGACCGCCAAAGCACGGGCGTTGTGGCGGGCGGCGACCATGTAAAGTTCGGCGGCCTCCATCTCAACCCCAAGGCAGCCGTGGCGCAAAAGCTGTTCGGTCAGGTCGGGGCGTTCGTCATAGAACGTGTCCGAGGAATAGATGCCGCCAACGTGGACCGGCGTGCCCTTTGCGGTGGCCGCCGTGTAAGCCTTTGACAATAGGCCGAAGTCTGCACAGGGGGCGAAGTTCAGTTCCTTGAAGATCGTCCGCGAGGGTGACCCGACTGTGGAACAGGTCTGTGCCAGGATCACGTCACGCACCTTGACATGCACCGGCAAAGCCCCGGCGGAACCGATGCGGATCAGGGTCTTGGCGCCATAGTCGCGGATCAGCTCATTCGCGTAGATCGACAGCGACGGCATCCCCATGCCCGACCCATGGATGGTCACGCGGTGGCCCTTCCAGGTGCCGGTATAGCCCAGCATGCCGCGCACTTCGTTCACCAGGACGGCGTCCGTGAGGAAGGTCTGCGCAGCCCAGCGGGCGCGATAGGGGTCACCCGGCAGAAGGACGGTTTCGGCGATGTCGCCCGGTTTTGCACCGATGTGAAAAGTCATTTTGTCCCCAGTTTCCGGATACAGGGTTAACGGCCTGATTTCCCGGTATTTTCCGCGTCTTGAAACCGTCTTTGTTCCGTCTTGCCTTGATGGAGACGCACGGTCGCTTCACCGCGCATTAAGGCGGCGCGCGCGGGCATTGGCAAGGGGGCGTCAGTCGACCGTCACAAGTGCTGAGGTGGCGCTGTCCCACGTCATTTGGGTGGTCAGATCATCAGGCCGGTTCAACAGCACCCCGGCGATGGTGACCTGCAAAAGCTGGCGGTCGTCATCCGGCACCAGCGACCAGTCAAGGACGACAAGGCTGTGCTGCGCCCCAGCGACGAACACGTTCAGCTCACACCCCACCCCGTCACCGCAGAACATCGCGGGGGCGGTGGAGCAGGTCAGCTTGCGGCTGTCGAGCATCTGGGCGGGGTCTTCCGGTCCGAACAGGTAGGCCGGAACGACAGCATCTTCGGGCACGGTCAGCGTGCCGCCCTGCGCGGTGCAGGCGGAGCGATGGTAGCCGATCAGCGCCTGCAGGGCGGCCAGAGTTTCGGCATTTACGGGGGTCATGGGCAGAGCGGCCAGGACCAGGATCAACAAAGGGCGCATGGGGAGGCTTTCAGGGCAGGGGTGGCCAGTCGGGCAGGGGTCAGTCGGGCTGGGGGTCAGTCGGGCTGGGGCGTGCAGACGGCCGAGAAGTAATCTTCAAGCCCGTCGTAAGAGAATTGCGCGCCGGAGTTGCCGTCGGCGGCAATCCAGAACATCCCGTCAACGGTCGGGTGATCCTTCACATAGTAGATGCGGATGGCGTCGGTGTAGTAGCCCTGCCCAAGCGCGTAGGTCTCTGTCGTGCCATCGGCCGGATTGGTTCCCAGATAGAAGGCATCGCCTTCCGCCCAGAAGCGGGCGGTCACGGACTGGTCGACAGGGCAGGTGGCCGGGTCGCCGTCGCGCAGGATGTCGCAGGCCATAAGCACAAGCTGGCAGTCTTGCCGGAACGAAAAATCCTGCGCCGCGGCGGTCGTCGCAGTCAAGAGAAGCGGGACGAGGATCGCCCGGATCACTGCAGCACCCATGCCGTGCCGGACCACAGGAAGCGGACGGTTTCGCCGGCGTCGTTCGGGGCGGTAAGGTAAGTCACGCCGCCTTCGGCCACCGTGTCCCAACTGCGCAGGAGGAGAGAGCCTTTCATGCCGTCGATCAGCGTCTCGACCCCGCAGCCACCGGTGCCGCAGAAGGTGCCGTAGCTGTCGCTGCAGGAAAACCCGGCGGTGTCGAGAACCCAGTCCAGGGTGCCATCGCCGTTCAGATCGCGCTGGCTGACCGCCTCGGGTGAGACGGCAAAGTCTGCGCAGGTGGATTGAGCGTCCGAGATGCTGGCCGCGAAGGCGTCAGGCCAGGCGGGTTCCTGTGCGGCGGCGGGCAGGGCAGGCAGGGCGAGCAGGATCAGGGCAAGCGGGCGAAGCATGGGCGGCCTTTCCGGTAGGGCAAGGCCTTTGGCATAGGGTGCCACGCGGCCAGCGGAAAGGCTGGAAAACCTTAGGTCATTCGGCGGCCACGGGTGCGGGGTCGGCCAGCGCCACAAGGTCCAGCATGATGCGGTTCAGCTGGAAATCCTTGGGCGTGTAGACACGGGCGACGCCCATTGCGGTCAGCGTCAGGGCGTCCTCATCGGGGATGATGCCACCGACGACAAGGGGGATGTGGGACAGATCCGCCTCGCGCAGCAGGTGCAGGGTTTCGCGGATCAGGGGCAGGTGGCTGCCGGACAGGATGGACAGACCGATGACATCGGGTTTGCGGTCGGTGGCGGCGGCGACGATTTCGGCGGGGGTCAGGCGGATGCCATCATAGGTGATTTCCATCCCGCAGTCGCGCGCGCGGGTGGCGATCTGTTCGGCGCCGTTGGAGTGGCCGTCGAGGCCCGGCTTGCCCAGAAGCAGGCGCAGGGGGTGGCCAAGTTTTGCGGCAACCTGGGCCACAGCGTCGCGGACGGGCTCTAACCCTTCGGTGCGGTTCGATGGGTTCTGGCTGACGCCGGTGGGCGCGCGGTATTCGCCGTAAAGCGCGCGCATGGCAGCGCCCCATTCGCCGGTGGTGACGCCGGCCTTTGCGCATTGGATAGTGGCGGGCATGATGTTCGCGCCGGTCTTGGCGGCATGGCGCAGGGCGGTCAGGGCCTGCGCGACCAATGCCGCGTCGCGCTGGCAGCGCCACTGGGTCAGGCGGGCGCACTGGTCGGCCTCGGCAAGTGGGTCGGATTGCATGATCAGGCCCTCACCGGTGGTGAGGGGGGAAGGCTCGGTGGTGGTGAAGCGGTTGACGCCGACCACCGTGGTGGCTCCAGATTCAATGCGGGCGATGCGGTCGGCGTTGGAATCGACAAGGCGCGACTTCATGTAGGCGATGGCGGCGACGGCCCCGCCCATGGCGTCGATATGGGCAAGCTCTTCAAGCGCCTGAGCCTTCAGCGCCGCAACCTTGCGGTCAATGGCGGGGTTGCCGTCGAAAAGGTCATCATATTCCAGAAGGTCGGTTTCATAGGCGAGGACCTGCTGCATCCTGAGCGACCATTGCTGATCCCAAGGGCGGGGCAGGCCCAAGGCCTCATTCCAGGCGGGAAGCTGGACGGCGCGGGCGCGGGCGGATTTGGACAGGGTAACGGCCAGCATCTCGATCAGGATGCGGGTGACGTTGTTTTCCGGCTGCTGTTCGGTGAGGCCGAGCGAGTTGACCTGCACCCCATAGCGGAAGCGGCGGAACTTGGGGTCGGTGATGCCGTAGCGCGACTCCAACAGCTCGTCCCACAGGGCGGTGAAGGCGCGCATCTTGCAAAGCTCGGTCACGAAGCGGATGCCGGCATTGACAAAAAACGACATTCTTCCCGCCATCGCGGGGAAATCTGCGGGTGAAACTTTCACTTTCAGATCATCCAGCACCGCGCAGGCGGTGGCGAGGGCGAAGGCAAGTTCCTGTTCTGGCGTGGCCCCGGCCTCTTGCAGGTGGTAGCTGCAGACGTTCATCGGGTTCCACTTTGGCAGGTGCTGGCCGGTGTAGGCGGCCACGTCGGTGATCAGGCGCAAGGACGGTTCCGGCGGCAGGATGTAGGTGCCGCGGCTGAGGTATTCCTTGATGATGTCGTTCTGGACAGTGCCTTGCAGGGCGGTGGTGTCGGCGCCCTGCTCCTCGGCTACGGCGATATACAGCGCCAAAAGCCAAGGGGCGGTGGCGTTGATCGTCATCGAGGTGTTCATCTGTTCCAGCGGGATATCGGCGAAAAGCGCCCGCATGTCGCCAAGGTGGGCGATGGGGACGCCGACCTTGCCAACCTCACCCGCCGATCTGGGATCATCGCTGTCATAGCCGGTCTGGGTGGGCAGATCGAAAGCGACGGAAAGGCCGGTCTGCCCCTTGGAAAGGTTCGTCCGATACAGCGCGTTTGACGCGGCGGCGGTGGAATGGCCGGCGTAGGTGCGGAAGAGCCATGGCGCATCTTTGGGCTGTTCGGTGGGCATTGCGGCCTCGGGTAATAATGTTGCGTCAGGGGTGGGATACGCGACATTTCATGCCGATGTCAATCGCTGCGCTGCGGCGAGCGTTCGCCGGGGGCCAGCCCCCCAAAGCCCCCCCAAAAGCCCAACCGGAGCCCCCCGGGAGATTTGGGCCAGAATGAAAGTCATTGCCGCAAGGGAATGATCGGCTAGGGTTTGGCATGTTCGGCGCAGTGGCGGTTCCGGTCTGGTTACTTGTCCTGATCCTTGGCTTTGCCGGGATCAGCTTTGCCACGCATTTCCTGTTCCCAAGCGTGCGCTGGTTCTTTCGGCGGCGGGCCGAGCGGGCGATGCAGCGGCTGAATGCGCGGCTGGATCGGAAGATCGACCTGTTCAAGCTGGCGCAGCGGTCGGACATGGTGGCGCGGCTGTCCTATGACCCGAAGGTGGTCGAGGCCGCGATGGCCCATGCCACGGATACGGGGGTGCCGGGCGAGGTCGCATTCGAGGAAGCGCGGCGCTATGTGCGCGAGATCGTGCCGGGGTTTTCGGCCACGCTGTACTTCGGCTTTGCCACGCGGGCGGCCAAGGGGCTGAGCCGGTTTCTCTACCGCGTGCGGGTCGGCAAGGTGGACAAGGAGCTTGGGCACCTGGACCCGAAAGCGACCGTTGTCTTCGTGATGAACCATCGCAGCAATGTGGATTACGTCCTGATCACCTGGCTGGTCGCGGACCGGGCGGCTTTGTCTTACGCGGTGGGCGAATGGGCGCGGGTCTGGCCGCTGAGCGTGATGATCCGGGCGATGGGGGCGTATTTCATCCGGCGGGGCAGCCGCAACGCGCTCTACCGCCGTGTGCTGGCGCGCTATGTGCAGATGGCGACGGAAGAGGGCACCACGCAGGCGATCTTTCCCGAAGGTGGGCTTAGCCTGGATGGCAAGGTCGGGCCGGCGAAGATGGGGCTGATCAGCTATATCGTCGAGGGGTTTAATCCGGCCGGGCGTGACGTGGTCTTTGTGCCGGTTGGTCTGGCCTATGACCGGGTGCTGGAAGACCGGGTGCTGGTTGAAGCCGCAGCACATGAGACACGGCGCTTTCGCAACAGGCCGGTGCATGTGGCCTGGCAAACTGCACGCTATCTGGCGGCGCGGCTGGCGGGGCGGCGCAAGGGCTTTGGCACGGCGGCGGCAGGCTTTGGCGCACCGGTCAGCCTGCGCGCCTATCTGGCCGGGGGCGGCACGGTCGAAGGTCTGGGGGGGCGGCTGATGGCCGCGATTGCCGAGGTGGTGCCGGTGCTGCCGGTACCGCTGGTCGCGCGCGCGCTTGGCGAGGGGGCAGCATCGCGCGCCGAGTTGCGCGGCCGGGTTGAGGCGCTGGTGGCGAGGCTGGCAGCGGCAGGGGCGGTGTTGAAACTGCCGCCACAGGGGATTGATGCGGCGCTTGAGGAAGGCCTTGCCCCGCTGATCGCGCGTGGGCTGGTCAGCGCGACGCTGCAACCCGTCCCGGCAGAGCGGCGGTTGCTGGCGTTCTACGCGGCGTCGATCCCCGATGTCTGACCTTGCTGCAACGCCGCAGACATAAAATTACAAAAACACCCAAGCAACCTATTGCAAAGTTGCGTGATGCCCGATTATCTGCGACGAAAGCGCGCTGATTCTGCGGCGCGGCATCAAAGATGGAGGCTGGTTTGGCTTTGGACACGCATACTGCTTTGGCCGACGCGCCGACAAAAGACCTGTATGAGATTGGTGAGATGCCGCCGCTGGGCCATGTGCCCAAGCAGATGTATGCCTGGACGATCCGCCGTGAACGGCACGGCGCCCCGGAAACCGCCTTTCAGGTTGAGGTGGTGGATACCTGGGCAATCGACAGCAACGAAGTGCTGGTGATGGTGATGGCGGCGGGGGTCAATTACAACGGCGTCTGGGCCGCGCTGGGTGAGCCGATCAGCGTTTTTGACGGCCACAAGGCGCCCTATGCGGTGCTGGGGTCGGATGCGGCGGGCATCGTCTGGGCGGTGGGTGACAAGGTCAAGCGCTGGAAGGTCGGCGATGAGGTGGTCGTCCATTGCAACCAGGATGACGGCGACGATGAGGAATGCAACGGCGGCGACCCGATGTACTCCCCCAGCCAGCGCATCTGGGGCTATGAGACGCATGACGGCAGCTTTGCGCAGTTCACGCGGGTGCAGGCGCAGCAGCTGATGCCACGCCCCAAGCACCTGACCTGGGAGGAAAGTGCCTGCTACACGCTGACACTGGCCACCGCCTACCGGATGCTGTTCGGGCATGAACCGCATGACCTGAAACCCGGCCAGAACGTGCTGGTCTGGGGGGCGTCGGGGGGCCTTGGGTCCTATGCGATCCAGCTGATCAACACGGCGGGGGCCAATGCGATTGGGGTGATCAGCGACGAATCCAAGCGCGACTTCGTCATGAGCCTGGGCGCGAAGGGGGTAATCAACCGGGGTGACTTCAAATGCTGGGGGCAGTTGCCGAAGGTTGGCAGCCCGGAATATGCCGCCTGGTTCACCGAGGCGCGCCGGTTCGGCAAGGCAATCTGGGACATCACCGGCAAGGGTGTGAACGTCGACATGGTGTTCGAACACCCGGGCGAGGCGACGTTCCCGGTGTCCAGCCTGGTGTGCAAGAAGGGCGGGATGGTGGTGATCTGTGCCGGGACCACCGGCTTCAACTGCACCTTCGACGTGCGCTATATGTGGATGCACCAAAAGCGGTTGCAGGGCAGCCACTTTGCGCATCTCAAGCAGGCTGCGGCGGCCAACAAGCTGATGGTGGAACGCCGGCTGGACCCCTGCATGTCCGAGGTGTTCCCCTGGGCCGAGATC
>JBBQVR010000106.1:0-11769 GCA_038211355.1 Rhodobacterales bacterium
CACCCGGCCAATGCGGAGAAAGACCAGACCGCCCAGCGTGTCGATATCCTGATCCTCTTCACCGGTGCGCAGACGGATGCCCAAAGCGGCTTCGATCTCTTCCAGAGGAGCGGTCGATTGCGCCAGAATCACGCCGGGCTGCTCTGCTTTCCACAGCGCGCCTTCGACTTCGTCATGCTCATCCTCGATCTCGCCGATCACGGTTTCGATCAGGTCCTCGATGGTGACCAGCCCATCAACCCCGCCATATTCGTCGATGACCAGGGCCATGTGGACCCGCTCTTTCTGCATCTTTTGCAAAAGAACACCCGTCGGCATCGAGGGTGGCGCATAAAGAATCGGCCGCAACAGCCGCTTCAGGCTGAACCGCCCCGAGGCCCCGAACCCGTGCTGCAGGGCAAGGTCCTTCAAAAGGACCAGACCCTGCGGATGGTCGAGCGTGCCCTTGTAGACCGGCACGCGGGAAAAGCCATGCTCACGAAAGACCTCGACCAGCTCATCCTTGCCGATGTCGAGGGACACTGCGATGATTTCGGCCTTGGGCATCGCCACGTCATCCACCCGCATCCGCCGCAGCGCACCAAGGCCTGGCGCGGCCGCACTTTCGCTGGCGGTGCCTGACCCTGATCCGGAAGGGTTCGAGGTGGACGTGCTGTCCGAAGACGCGGTGAATGCTGAAAGCAACCTGCCGAAGAACCCGCGTTGCGCGGTTTCGGGTGCGGGGTCATCGGTCAAGCCGTCTGGCGCGCTCTGCGCTGCGGCTGACCCGTCGATGCTACTGCCCATGGATCCTTTGTCCTGAAAACACCCGTCTGGCGGGTGCGCACCTAGTATGGGTCAGAAACCCCAAGGCTGGCAAGTATCCGCACCTCAAGTGCCTCCATCCGGGCGGCATCCGCCGCTTCGATATGGTCATGGCCCAGAAGATGCAGGACGGCATGGACCACCAGATGGGTCACATGATCCGCCATGGTCTTGCCCTGGTCTGCAGCTTCCAGGGCGCAGGTGTCAAAGGCGATGGCGATGTCACCCAGAAAGGCGGGGTCGTCGGCTGGACCGGGGTCAGGCGCGTCCGGCGCGCCGCCCACCACCTCGGCGCTCCGCTCTTCCGATGGCCAGCTCAGGACATTGGTGGGCTGCGGCTTGCCACGGAAATCAGCGTTCAGAGTGGCAATGCGCGCATCATCGCACGCCATGAGCGCGAGCGAAAACCCTTCGCACGCCAGCCCCAAAGCGCCAAGCGCCGCGCGCGCCGCAGGCTCGGCCAGCGCGGCAAGGCCAAAGCTGTCCCAGCGCGGGTCTTCGATGATGGTGTCTACCAGATCAGTCATGCGCGACGCATTAGCGCGGCAGACCCACCCGCTCAACCCCGTTCACAGCTGATGTGATAGAGCGCACAGCGCGCAACGATCTTTATATTGCCTCCGGCGCGCCAAGCGGGGGTTTCACACCCCCGCACCCCCGTGGGATATTTGCGCAAAGATGAAACCCAACACCAGAAAGCGGGTTTCCTGTCTGCAAGAATATCCCGGCGAGCGCGAGGCGCTGGCCCCTCGTCTGGCCCCTCGTCTGGCACACAGCTGCGCGACTTCGCGTAGCTCTGTGGTGGATGGCTTGCGGCGGAACGCCGCTCTGTTGGATTACTGACGCTTCAGCCAGTGCTTTCGTCTTTCTCATAAGCGCCGATGATCCGGGCGACCAAGGGGTGGCGCACCACATCCTTGGCGGTGAAGTAGTTGAAGCTGACGCCCTTCACCCCGACCAGGATCCGTTCCGCCTCGGCGAGGCCCGAAGGCACGCCGCGCGGCAGGTCGATCTGGGTCCGGTCGCCCGTCACCACCATCCGGCTGCCCTCGCCAAGGCGAGTCAGAAACATCTTCATCTGCATCGCGGTGGCGTTCTGCGCCTCATCCAGCACGACAAAGGCGTTGGACAGGGTCCGGCCGCGCATGAACGCCAAGGGTGCAATCTCGATTCGCTTTTCCTCAAGCAGCTTCTGCACCTGTTTCGAAGGCAGGAAATCATTCAGCGCGTCGTAAAGCGGCTGCATGTAAGGATCGACCTTTTCCTTCATGTCGCCCGGCAGGAACCCAAGCCGTTCCCCCGCCTCCACCGCCGGACGCGAAAGGATGATCTTTTCCACCGCGCCCGAGAGGAACATCGTCACCCCGACCGCGACCGCCAGATAGGTCTTGCCCGTGCCTGCCGGGCCGATGCCAAAGCCCAGCTCATGCGCGAACAGGTTCGCGACATAGGCCTTCTGCGCCTCGGTCCGGGGTTCGATCGGCCGTTTCCGGGTCCGCAGTTCCATCCCGGTCGTGAAAAGTTCGATCTGCTCTGCCCCGTCGGCATCGCCCACCGGGCGGCCCATCCGCAGGGCGCCGTCGATATCACCCGCTGCCACGCCGCGCCCTGATTCGAGCCTTGCGTACAGTGACCGCAGCACCGCTGCCGCCTGTTCGCGCGCCGGCTTGTCGCCGATCACCGCCAGGCGGTTGCCCCGTCGCAGGATATGCACCCCCATCTGATGCTCAATCTGCGCGAGATTGCGGTCAAACTCACCGCAAAGGTCGATCAGCAAGCGGTTGTCGGGAAATTCAAGAACTGTTTCCACCATATCCTCGGCGGCAGTGCGGTTTGGCGGGGGGGTCAGCGCGGTGATGCCCAATGGGCGCTCCTTATGCTAAAGGCCACAAGCTCAAGATTGCAGCCACACACGTCATCTGGCAAGCAAAACCCGATGCCAACACCAAGTGTTGTGCGGAATGATGCAAGCTATATGACAAACGCCCAAAAACACGCAGCCTGACCCTTAGCCCGCCACCAGCACCGCCGCGAGGGAATTGCTCGAGGATGCCGTCACCCGCACCCGCGCCAGCTGGCCAACCTGGCCATCCGGGTCTTGCACATGCACGGCGTGCAGGTGGTCGGACTTGCCAACCATCTGACCCGGCATCCGGCCGGGCTTTTCGTAAAGCACCGTCACTTCGCGGCCCACCATCGCCTCTTGCGCGGCGCGTTGCTGGGTGGTGATCAGCGCTTGCAGCTCTTGCAGGCGGGCATCGGCCACTTCGGCCGCGACGGGGGTTTTTTCGGCGGCAGGCGTGCCCGGGCGGGCGGAGTATTTGAAGCTGTAAGCCATGCCAAACCCCACGGCTCGGATCAGGTCCATCGTCGCGGCGAAATCGGCATCCGTCTCACCCGGGAAGCCCACGATGAAATCCGATGACAACAGGGTATCCGGCCGGGCTGCACGGATCCGGTCCACCAGCCGCAGATAATCCTCAGCTGTATGCTTGCGGTTCATTGCCTTGAGGATACGGTCCGACCCCGACTGCACCGGCAGATGCAGATAGGGCATCAGCGCGGGCAGATCGCCGTGCGCGGCGATCAGGTCATCTTCCATGTCATTGGGATGGCTGGTCGTGTAGCGCAGCCGTTCCAGCCCGTCGACCCGTGCCAACTCTCGCAAAAGGCGCGCGAGGCCCCAGACGCCGTCTGGCCCGGCCCCGTGGTAGGCGTTGACGTTCTGGCCAAGCAGGGTGATGTCGCGCACGCCTTGGGCGACCAGACCCCGCGCCTCTTCCAGCAGGCGGGCGACGGGACGGCTGACCTCAGACCCGCGGGTGTAGGGCACCACGCAAAAGGCGCAGAACTTGTCGCAACCTTCCTGCACGGTCAGAAAGGCTGCCGGGCCGCGTGTCACCTTGCGCGCGGGCAAAGCGCCGAACTTGTCTTCGACCGGAAATTCGGTGTCCACCAGCCGCCCGCCCGCCGCCACCATCTGCGGCAAGCGGTGATAGGCTTGCGGCCCCACCACCAGATCGACCACCGGTGCGCGGCGCAGGATTTCCGCGCCTTCCGCCTGGGCCACGCAGCCCGCCACGCCCACCTTGAGCCCCGGCTTTTCCAGCTTCAACACGCGCAGGCGGCCAAGGTCGGAATACAGCTTTTCGCTGGCCTTTTCGCGGATGTGGCAGGTGTTCAGCAGCACAAGGTCGGCGTCTTCCGCCACATCCGTCGTCACATAGCCTTCGGTGCCCATGGCTTCGGCCATACGCTCGCTGTCGTAGACGTTCATCTGGCAGCCATAGGTCTTGATGAACAGCTTCTTGGGGCTGTGGGTCAGGTCGGTCATATGCAGGCACTCCGGGCTGGGCCGGGTTTAGCCCGAAACCGGCCCCCCCGCAATTGCGGCTACTGCGCAGCCCCCCCGCGCTTTGCGTCTACACCCGTGCTTTGCGTCTACACCCGCGCTTTGCGCACCCTTGCATCGGCGGGCCGGATGCCCGACCTTGCGGCCTACCCCTTAGCGGACCTGACATGCGCCACGCCTCAATCGCTGACCTTCTGGCCCGGACGGGCGCAAGCCTTGGCGCTGGCCCCCTCGCCATCGTCATGGCCGAGGATGAGGTCGAGGTGGACAGCACCCTTACGCATCTCTTGAAGCTGGGGTTTCGCGACGTGGTCCTTCTGGCACCCGAGGGCGTCACGGTGCAGCCAGAACTGGAAGGGCGCACGCATATCGTCACCCACGATGTCTTTGTCGAGGCGGCCTTGCCCAGCGCGGTCAACACGATGATGGACAGCCTCTCGGGTACCTGGGTCCATGCCTGTTACAACGCCGAATACCTGTTCTTTCCGTTTTGCGAGACGCGCAGCATCCGCGAACTGCTGACGTTCCACAGCGAAGAACGCCGCAACGCGATGCTGACTTATGTCGTCGACCTTTATGCCGGCGACCTTGGCCAGCATCCCGGTGCCGTCGCGCTGCAGGATGCCTGGATCGACCGCACCGGCTATTACGCGCTGGCCCGCAAGGACCAGGGCCAGAACTGGGCCGCCGTGGAGCGTCAGGTTGATTGCTACGGCGGCCTGCGCTGGCGGTTTGAGGAACACATCCCCTGGACCCGCCGCCGGATCGACCGCGTCTCGATCTTCCGGGCCGAGGCAGGCCTGCGCATGGCCCCCGACTTTACCCTCAGCGAGGCTGAGCGGAACACCTACGCCTGCCCCTGGCACCACAACCTGACGGCCGCCGTCTGTTCGTTCCGCACCGCCAAGGCCCTGCGCGCCAACCCCGGGTCACGGCATGCGATCCCCAGCTTTCGGTGGCGCAATTCCACGCCGTTCCAGTGGCATAGCCAGCAACTGATGGACCTTGGCCTGATGGAGCCGGGGCAATGGTTCTGACCCACGGGCCGTCGTTCACGCAGCCGTGATAGGGCAACCGAAACTTACCGGCAAAATCCTCCGTTCCTTGGAATGTGACAGCCGGAAGGTCCGGCTGGCCTTGTAAAGGAAAGACCCCATGTCCCTGCGATTGATCCTTGGCGCCATCGCGCTGACCGGCTTTGCCCAGGCAACCTATGCCGCCAACCCCGATGTCGGCGGTGCGGCCATGTTCGAAGAGAAGAACATCGTCGAAAACGCCGTGAACTCGGCCGACCACACCACGCTGGTTGCTGCCGTCACTGCGGCTGGCCTTGTTGATGCGCTGATGGGCGAAGGCCCGTTCACCGTCTTTGCCCCCGTCAATGACGCCTTCGCAGCCCTGCCCGCCGGCACGGTGGACACGCTCCTCAAGCCTGAAAACAAGGCCCTGCTGACCAAGGTCCTGACCGCCCATGTCGTGGTGGGAGACCTGAAACTGGCCGATCTGCGCGCCAAGGTGGGCCGCGATGGTTACGCCAACCTGCAAACCCTGTCGGGCGATGCGCTTTCGGTCAGGTTCAAGGGCAACACCGCGATGGTCTATTCGGAATCGCGCAACATCGGCACGATCACGATCGCCGATGTGGACCAGTCGAACGGCGTGATCCACGTCATCGACGCGGTGCTTGTGCCCAAGTGATCCTGCGGGGTTGTTAGCCGGATCGGGCGGGGGCAACCCCGCCCTTTTTCTATCGGTCCTCAGGCCCTGCGCAGCCGGATCACCACATCGACCCGTGACACTTCCATCCCCGCCGGCACTTGCGGCAGCGACAGGATCGACAGTTCCTCAGCCGGGGCGTCGGTCAACTTGTGGCTGTCTTCCCAGTAAAAATGCGGGTGGTCGTCGATCCGGGTGTCGAAATAGCTTTTTGACCCATCGACCACGATTTCGTTCACCAGCCCCGCATCGCAGAACGCGCGCAGGGTGTTGTAGACCGTGGCAAGGCTGACTCGTTCATCGGTGGCCGATGACAAAGCAAACAGGCTTTCCGCTGTGACATGCCGGTTCTGGCCATCGCCTACCAGCAATGCGGCCAGCGCCAGCCGTTGCCGGGTCGGACGCAAGCCACCAGCCTTAAGCCAGTGCGCCACGCGGTCCATGCCGCCGTCTGCTGCGTGCGTTTCCAGATCCATGCATTGGATATAGGGCCGCCGCCCCCAGGCTTTCAATCACATTTCGTCCAGAATGGGCCTAAAGCCGCGCAAAACCGCGCCCGATGCCGCCCCAAACCGCCAAAGTCAGGGCAAGAGACCCCATTCCAGCCACCCAGAACGGCAATGTCAGCGCCAGGTCGCGCGGCATCACCCCCTCTGCCAGCCTGACAGTGACGCCGGACAGCACCAGCCCCAAAGGCATCATCCCCCAGGCCAGAAGGCGGTAAATGCTGTTGACCCGCCCCATCAGCGCATCCGGGATCATCCGCTGCCGGGTGCTGACCGACACCACGTTCCAGACCAGACCGGAAAACTCCATCGCCGCAAAGCACAGGGCCAGCGTCACGGCATTCGGGGCCATTGCCATCGCGGCAAAACAGGGGGCCGAGGCGAAGAGCATCCACTGCATCGTCCGGGCCGGCCCCAGCCTGCGGGCGATCCGCTCACCCATGAGGCTGCCCCCGATGCCGCCAACCGCCCCCCCGGCCAGCATCAGACCATAGGCCGTAGCCGACAGGCCAAGGTTTTCCTGCGCATGCAGAACGACGCCGATCACGATCATCTGGTGGAACAGGTTCCAAAACCCCGTGGTCCAGGCCAAGGTGCGCAAAAGGGGCCGGTCGCGCAGAAATCTCCAGCCCTCCAAAAGCTCAGCCCGCCAGTTTCGGGCTGCGCTTTGTGCCGGGCGGAACTGGCCCGCCACCCCTGCCACCAAGAGCATCGCCAGCCCGTAGGCCACCGCGTTCAGCCCAAAGGCCAAAGGCAGCCACACCCCGATCAACAGCGCCCCAATGGCCGGGCCGATCAGCGCGTTGGTCAAGAGTTCGGCACTCCACAGCCGCCCGTTCGCCCGTTCCAGCTGGTCGGGCGGCACAAAGGCCGGCAACATGGTCTGCGCCGCATTGTCACGAAAGACTTCGGCCCCGCCGACGACAAAGGCCGCCGCCATCAGTGCAAGGTATAGGCCCGCCGATGACACGCCTTGGCCCGGCGCGGGTGCCAGCGGCAGCGCGGCCCAGATCGCCAGCGCCGCCCCGGCAAAGGCCAGACCGCGCAAGCCGTCCATGGCGATGATCAGCCGCTTGCGGTCCACCCGGTCGGTGATCACCCCCGCCGGCAGCGCCAGCAAGACCCACGGCAACCGCAGCGCCACCGGCACCAGCGCCACCAGCACCGCATCCCGCGTCAGAAGAGATGCGATCCAGCCCCAGGCAACCAGCGCCACCCCGTCGGCAAGGTTGGTCATCCCGCTGGCTGCGATGAAGCGTTGCAAGGGCGTCATGGCCTATCTCTCCGGTTCAAGCTTAGGTCCTTGGCCCCAACCCTTGCCACCCTTCGTCAGCGGATGCTAGGTATGGGAAAACTTAGTCGGGGGATCACAAGGGATGGCGTCTTTTCCAACCAGTTTCGACAAAGAGGCGCTGCTGGCCTGCTCACGCGGTGAGCTGTTCGGCCCCGGCAACGCCCAGCTTCCCGCGCCGCCGATGCTGATGATGGACCGGATCACGGACATCTCGGAAGATCGGGGGATGCACGGCAAGGGCCACGTCGTCGCTGAATTCGACATCACGCCGGACCTGTGGTTCTTCGACTGCCACTTCCCCGGCAACCCGATCATGCCCGGCTGCCTTGGGCTTGACGGCCTTTGGCAGTTGACCGGCTTCAACCTCGGCTGGCGCGGCTGGCTGGGTCGCGGCTATGCGCTGGGTGTGGGTGAGGTAAAGCTGACCGGGATGGTCCGCCCGGACCGGAAAAAGCTGACCTACTTTGTTGATTACACCAGGGCCCTGACCACCCGCCGCCTGACCATGGGCGTGGCGGACGGAAGGGTCGAGGCGGATGGCGAGGTGATCTATCTGGTCAAGGACATGAAGGTCGCGCTCAGCGAGGCGTAAGTGTGGCGCAACACAGGGCAGCGCCCGTCCGCCGGGCGGGCGCACAACAGCAGTTCTGGGCCCTTTATGCTGCAACCCCTCCCCCCGCAGTTCTGCTGGTGACGACGCAAAGCGCCCGCCCGAGGGGGCGGACGGGCGCTGCCCGTCGGCGCAGATGCGCCTTGAATCCGGGCAAGGGAAGCAAGACCGCAGGATCACTTGTTTCCTGCGGCCAATCCCCAACCTCCTTGCCCCCTACCCCCCTGTGCCGTAAACACTCCCGAAGTCACTGAAGGAGGCACCCATGCGTCGCGTCGTCATCACCGGGATCGGGATCGTGTCGTCGATCGGCAACTCTGCCGCCGAGGTTGAAGCATCCCTCCGCGCGGGCAAGTCCGGCATCGTCTTCGCCCCCGACTATGCCGAGCACGGGTTTCGCTGTCGGGTGCACGGCCAGCCGAACATCGTGCTGGAAGACCACATCGACAAGCGTGACCTGCGGTTCATGGGCGATGGGGCGGCCTATACCTTCATTGCGATGGATCAGGCGGTAAAGGACAGCGGCCTGTCCGAGGCTGACGTTTCCAACGACCGCACCGGCATCATCGTGGGGTCAGGCGGGCCGTCGACCAAATCGTTCTTCAAGGCGCACAACATCGTCCGCGAAACCGGCGCGCCCAAAAGGATCGGGCCGTTTGGCGTGACCAAGGGCATGTCCTCAACCGTGTCGGCCTGCCTTGCCACCCCGTTCAAGATCCGCGGCGTGAACTATTCGATCACCTCGGCCTGTTCCACCAGCGCCCACTGCATCGGCAACGGCACCGAACTGATCCAGATGGGCAAGCAGGACATCGTCTTTGCCGGCGGCGGGGAAGAACTGGACTGGACCCTGTCCTGCCTGTTCGACGCGATGGGCGCGATGTCATCCAAGTACAACGACACGCCAGAGACCGCCTCGCGCACCTATGACGCCAACCGTGACGGGTTTGTCATCGCCGGCGGTGGCGGGATTGTCGTGCTGGAGGAGTTGGAGCACGCCCTTGCGCGTGGCGCCAAGATCTACGCCGAGGTGACCGGCTACGGTGCCACATCCGACGGCTACGACATGGTTGCCCCCAGTGGCGAAGGCGGCGAACGCGCGATGCGGCTGGCGCTGTCCACGCTGCCGCAGGGCCGCCACGTCGATTATATCAACAGCCACGGCACCAGCACATCCGTGGGCGACATCACCGAAGTTGAGGCGATCCGCCGGGTCTTCGGCCGTGGCACCACGCCCCCGATCGCCTCGACCAAATCGCTCACCGGCCACTGCCTTGGCGGCGCGGGCGTGTGGGAGGCGATCTATTCGCTGATCATGATGAACGGCAACTTCATCGCGGCCTCTGCCAACGTCATCACCCCTGACCCGGCGCTGGACGCGGGTGAGATCGTGACGACGCTGCGCGAGGGCGTGCAGCTTGACAGCGTGCTGTCGAACTCCTTCGGGTTCGGCGGCACCAATGCGACCCTCGTCATGTCGAAATACCTCTCGTAAGGATGCCAGAATGGCCAATCTGATGCAGGGCAAGCGCGGGCTTGTAATGGGCGTGGCAAATGAACGCTCCATCGCCTGGGGCATCGCGAAGGCCTTGGCGGCCGAAGGCGCGGAACTGGCGTTCAGCTACCAGGGGGATGCGTTCGGCAAGCGGGTGGAGCCCCTGGCCGCCAGCGTCGGGTCTGACTTTCTGGTTGATGTCGATGTGACGAATGACGACAGCCTGAACGCCTGCTTTGCCGCCCTTCAGGCGCGCTGGGGCAGCCTTGATTTCCTGATCCATGCCATCGCATTCTCTGACAAGAATGAGCTGACGGGCCGGTTCATCAACACCAGCCGCGCGAATTTCCAGAACTCGCTGACCATCTCATGCTTCAGCTTCATCGACGTGGCGGCGCGTGCGGCGCAGATGATGCCTGAGGGCGGATCGCTGATCACCCTGACTTTCCAGGGCTCGAACGCTGTGGTGCCGAATTACAATGTGATGGGCGTGGCCAAGGCGGCGCTGGAATCTGCCACCCGCTATCTGGCCAATGACCTTGGGCCGCAGGGCATCCGGGTCAACGCCATCTCGCCCGGCCCGATGAAGACGCTTGCCGGGGCAGCCATCGGCGGTGCCCGCGCCACCTACCGCCATGCCGAAGCGAACGCCCCCCTGCGCGCCAATGCCACGCTTGAGGCGATTGGCGGAACGGCGGTCTGGCTTTGCTCAGCCGGCGGGGCCTGCACCACGGGTGAGGTGGTCCATGTCGATGGCGGCTACCACGTCCTTGGCATGCCGCAGGCCGACAATATCTGAGGTCAGGACCCCAGAACTGTGCCTAAAGCTATGGTTGCCGGACCCTCGGGCTTAAAGCCCCACCTGCCCCGTCGCCAGATAACCCAGCCCCGGATCGCCCGTCAGCAGCAAGGTCTGCGCGGCCAACCCTTCGGCTGAGCTGCGACGGAAGATGCCGTCGCGGGTCAGGCTGACACCATCCAGCGCAGGCTGGCTGTCAGAGTAAGGCCCGGCCCCGGCATAGACCGCGCGACAGGCCGCCTCAGGCATTGCGAACTGCCCGGTCAAAAGTGCTGCGCCGCCGGACACCGCAACCTCGGCACTGGCGAAAACCTCGAAATGCAGATGCGGCCAGCGCCCGGGGTAGCAGCCCGGAAAGACGGTGGTCAGCTGTACCTGCCCATCGGCATCGCGGATCGCCACACCACGCAGATAGTTGCGGTCGGCAGCACCATAGATCGAATAGACCCCCGCCGCATCGCATTGCCACAGGTAGACCGCATGCCCCACCAGCGGCGCGCAGGCCCGTCCTACATCCACCAGCGAGATCTTCAACCGCAAGGGCACGCCCTCGGCGACCGGGGTCAGGCCGCCAATGCTGGGGCGGATATCCTCGCGGATGACGCCCGCCTCGGTCAGGATGTTGACGGTCTGGCCCGCACGCATGTTGCTGCCATCCGCCGGGAAAGGCCCGGCCGTCGCTGCCGGTTGCTGCACGCAGACTGACCCGTCGGCCGCCGTGCCGGTCAGGATCGCAGCCCCACCACGCGCCGCCCACAACGACAGCGCAGCACCCCCCATGGCCAGCCCCGCAACCAGCAGCCGCCGCGTCATCAGATGCGGCAGATCGGCGGCAAGGCCTTCGGGCCCGTGCTGATGATCGGGGTCATGTTCGGATGCAGTTTCGCGGTCAGGGTCAGCAGGGTGCGGCATGGCAGGCTCCGTTCAGCGTCCAGCACTATACGTGGGAGGAATGCCTTTCCGTCGCAAGGCTGCGCACCGAAGCAAAGGCCCCTGCGGCAACCCGGTCTGTCATGGCAGGAAAAGGGGGGTGGAGCGGGCGGCGGGAATCGAACCCGCGTCTTTAGCTTGGAAGGCTAAGGTCTTACCATTACACAACGCCCGCGCTGCACCCCGTAGGTATTCGCAGCAAAGAGCTTCGTCAAGAAGCGAGGCACATCATGGCACCAGCGGATCGGCGTGGCCCCGGCGAA
>JBBQVR010000107.1:0-11656 GCA_038211355.1 Rhodobacterales bacterium
CCCAACGGCCCCCGGTAATCGCTGTCAATCGTGCCGGGGGTATTGGGCAGCGTGATCCCATGCTTTGACGCCAGCCCTGACCGGGGCCGCACCTGCATTTCAAAGCCTTCCGGCACGGCCACCCTGATCCCCGTGGGGCAGATTGCCCGCCCCATCGGTGCCAGCAGCAGCCCCGCCTCCCGCGCATCCGGGGGGAAGTTCGCACACAGGTCTGCCCCCGCCGCCCCTGCCGTCTGATAGGCAGGCAACGGCAAGGACCGATCCGCCCAATCCTCCCAGACCACGCTTACCAAAGGCTGCACCCGATCCCCCATTCATCTGTCCCCAAATATCCCCGCCGGAGGCTCCCACGCCTCAATCCGCCAAAGCCGCTGCAATCTTCTCCGCCAGCTTGCGCGCGACGGCATCCTTGCTCATCCGGGGCCAGACCTCGGCCCCTGCATCGGTGATCAGCACCACAGCATTTTCCGCCCCCCCCATGATGCCGGTGCCAGGAGATACATCATTCGCCACAATCCAGTCGCAGCCCTTGCGCACCCGCTTGGCCGTGGCATGGGCGACCACATCCGTGGTTTCAGCCGCAAACCCCACCACCAACTGCGGCCGCCCCGGACCCTTGGACACTTGCGCCAGAATGTCCGGGTTCTCGGCAAACTCCAGCGCCGGGGCGCGCCCCGATCCGTCTTTCTTCAACTTCTGCCCGCTGGCATTGGCCACCCGCCAGTCAGCCACCGCCGCCGCCATCACCGCTGCGTCCGCAGGCAGGGCCGCCGCCACCGCTGCAGCCATCTCGGCGGCCGTTTCAACCGCCACGACCGCGACACCGGCAGGCGGCTGCACCGCCGCAGGCCCGGTCACAAAGGTCACCCGCGCCCCCAGATCGCGCAGCGCCACTGCAAGGGCCGTGCCTTGCGCGCCTGAGGACCGGTTGGCAATGTAGCGCACCGGGTCAATCGGCTCATGCGTGGGGCCACTTGTCACCACCACATGCCGCCCTGCCAAAGGCCCGCCGCCCAAAGCTGCCGAAATGGCCGCGACAATCGCCGCCGGTTCCGCCAGCCGCCCCGGCCCATATTCGCCGCAAGCCATCTCACCCTCATCCGGGCCGACGACAAGAACCCCATCGCCGCGCAGCACCGCAAGGTTCCGCTGCGTCGCCGGATGACCCCACATCCGCACATTCATTGCCGGGGCCACCAGCACCCGCTTGTCCGTGGCCAACAGCAGGGTCGAGGCCAGATCCTCTGCCCGCCCCCCCGCCATCTTTGCCATCAGATCCGCCGTCGCCGGGGCCACCACCACCAGATCGGCGGCTCGGCTCAGCTGGATATGCCCCATCTCTGCCTCATCGGTCAGATCGAACAGGTCCTGATAGACCTTCGCCCCCGCCAGTGCCCCCACGCTCAGCGGTGTCACAAACTCCGCCCCCGCCCGCGTCAGCACCGGCACGACTGACGCCCCCGCCTTTTGCAAAAGCCGGATCAACTCCAGCGCTTTGTAGGCCGCGATCCCGCCGCCAATTATCAGAAGTATCCGCTTGCCAGACAGCATTGCCGGCCCTCCAGAAGATTACCCCTCAAGCAATAGGGGCCAAGTGCCGCAAACTCAACACGCGGCCTTCCCACTCCGATCATTGGCCGTCTTTCCTGCAAATCGCCCCACAAGCGAAACGGCGGAGCTTGCGCGCATCTGCGCGCAGGCGACAAAAAGGAACGCGGGCGCCTTTTGGCGCCCGCTCCATCAGGTCAGCGCCGGCCTGGGGACGCTACAGCAGGAAATGCCGCACTTCGCGGGATTGGCCTTCAAGGCTGCGGCGCATCTTGGCGAAAGCCGCCGCTTCCAACTGGCGCACCCGCTCTTTCGACAGTCCCAGCTCTTCGCCAAGGCTTTCCAAGGTGCGGCCTTCGTCCTTCAGCTTGCGCTCAGCGACGATATAGCGTTCGCGCGGGTTCAGGCCCTGCAACGCGTTGATCAGCCAGTCACGCAAACGGTCGGTGTCATGCGCACCTTCCACCGCCTCGGCGGCCTGCACACCGTCATCTTCCAGCGCGTCAATCCACTCACGCCCGTCGTCATCGTTGGACTGCGTGGCGTTCAACGAATAGTCCGACCCGGAAAGCCGGCCCTCCATCATCTCGACGTCATGGATCGGCACGCCCACCTCGGCCGCGACCATCTGGCGCAGCTGGTGCTGGTCCAGCGTCTCGCCCCGCTGGCTGGCTTCGCGCTCCAGCTTGGCTTGCACCCGGCGCAGGTTGAAAAACAGCGCCTTCTGGCTTGAGGTGGACCCCGTCCGCACCATCGACCAGTTGCGCATCACATAGTCCTGAATGCTGGCCTTGATCCACCAGACCGCATAGGTCGAAAACCGCACGCCCCGGTCGGGGTCAAACTTGTCGGCCGCCTTCATCAGGCCCAGGCTCGCTTCCTGGATCAGATCGTTCATCGGCGCGCCGTAGCGGCGGAATTTTGAGGCCATGCTGATTGCCAGCCGCATGTAGGCAGTGATCAACCGATGCAGTGCCTGCTCATCCCGCTGATCGCGCCAGGCATAGGCAAGACGCAATTCGGTCTCTGCATCCAGAAGTTCCGCCTTCATCGCTTGGCGCGACATCGTCTGGTCGTTATATCCGTCAAGTGCCATGTTGACCTCCAGATCGGTACCGTTCGGCGCTTTCGCGTCTTTATGTTAATCATACGAGGCTGCCGCGTGACCGGATCACTTGACCCTGCGAAACAAGCCTTGGAACTACCACCTCTCACGCTTGTGATCGGCGGCGCGCGGTCCGGCAAATCTGCTTACGCAGAACTCCTCGTTTTCGCCACCGCCCGCCCCCGCCGCTACATCGCCACAGCGCAAGCCTGGGATGAAGAAATGCGCGCCCGCATCGCCCAGCACCAACAAGATCGCGGACCTGCCTGGACGACGGTCGAGGTGCCGCTTGCCCTTGGACCCGCCCTTGCCGCCGCCCGCCTGGATGAGGTGGTGCTGATCGACTGCGCCACGCTTTGGCTGACCAATCACCTGCTTGCCGACCACGACCTTGCCGCCGAAACCGATGGCCTGATCGCCGCCCTAAGCACCTGCGCCGCCCCAGTCATCATGGTCACTAACGAAACCGGCTGGGGAATCGTTCCCGACAATGCCCTTGCCCGGCGATTTCGCGACGCGCAGGGCCGCTTGAATCAGCGACTTGCCGCTGAGGCAGCGCTGGTTGTCACCGTCATCGCGGGGCTTCCCCTGGCGCTGAAGGGCACGGCACCGGTGCTGGCATGACCCGCCTCTGGTGGGTCCGCCACGGCCCGACGCATGAAAAGGCCATGACCGGCTGGCGTGATGTGCCCGCTGACCTCTCCGACACCGCCGCCTTGCACCGCCTGAATGCGCACCTGCCCGCTGGAGCGCTTCTCACCTCCTCCGACCTGATCCGCGCCACCGCCACCGCCGATGCTCTCGGCCTGACCCGCACCCGCCTGCCCCCCGACCCCGCCTTGCGCGAGATCCATTTCGGCGACTGGGATGGCCGCCACTGGTCTGACATCGCCGCCACCGACCCCGCCCTTTCCCGCGCGTTTTGGGAGGATCCCGGCCCCCACCGCGCCCCCGGCGGCGAAAGCTGGAACGATGCCGCCACCCGCGCTACCGCCACCGCTGACCGGCTGGCCGCCACACACCCCGGCCGTGACATCATCATCGTCGCGCATTTCGGCATCATCCTGACCCAGCTTGCCCGCGCCACCGGCCAGACCGCGTATCAGACGCTCGCCCAGACCATCGACCCGCTGGCTGTCACCTGCCTTTCCGTGACGGGTGGCCGCTGGCAGGCGCTGTCAATCAATCACCGCCCGTGATGACCATGCGCACAATTCATCGCTTTCCTTTCCGGCCCAGCCTCGCCTTACTGCCGGAAAAAGGACACACCCCATGACCTATGATCTTGTGATCGGCGACCGCGCCTATTCCAGCTGGTCCCTGCGCGGCTGGCTGCTGTTTGACGCCTTCGGCTTGCCCATGAAAACCCACCGCGCCCGGCTTTACACCGATGAGCTCGCCTCGGTCCTGCGCGACTACTTCCCCGCCCGCACCGCCCCCACCATGCGCACGCCCGACGGCACAGTCGTCGCTGAGACCATCGCCATCGCCGAGGAACTGGCCACCCGCCACCCCGACGCCGCGATCTGGCCCACAGACCCCCACGCCCGCGCCACCGCCCGGGTTCTGGCGGCCGAAATGCATGCAGGCTTTACCGCCTTGCGCACCCATTGCCCGATGAACCTGCGCGTCAGCTACACCGACTGCCAGCCGCCACAGGCGGTGCTGGACGACCTGAAACGGCTTGAAACCCTCTGGGCCTGGGCGCGGGACACCACACGGTCCACCACCCAATGGCTGTGCGGTGCCTATTCCGCGGCGGATGCCTTCTTTGCCCCCGTCGCCAGCCGCATCGCCGGCTATAACCTGCCGGTCAACATTGATGCCATGGCCTACGTCAACGCCCACCTCGCCCAGCCCAGCTTTCGCCGTTGGCGCGCGATGGGCATGGTCGACGGCCCCGACCAGGACTTCTACCGCCGCGACTATCCGCGCCGCGACTGGCCCGGCCCCGCGCGACTGGCCGCGCAAGCCACCCAAGGCCTGGACGCTGAAAACACCGCCTGCCCGTATTCCGGCGAACCCGTCACGCATACGCTTGACCTGAACGGACGCCGCTTCGGCTTTTGCAACGCCTTCTGCCGCGACAAGACCGTGGCCGACGCCGAAGCCTGGCCGAAGTTCATGGCCCTTTACCAATCGTAAACCATTGCACCCTACCCGTTAACCAAGGTGAACGCGGGTAGGGCAGGATGCTAAGGTCAGGGAACAGACAACACAGCAAAGGGTGCCGACTTTCCCCCTTCGGCCTTCCTTTCTACCAAAGTATTCCTGCCAGAGGCCGCCCGCGCCGGTTGCGCGCCTGCGCGCAGAGGCAAGACAAAAGGCATGCGCGGAACGCGCTCAATTTACCAACCGCCCCAACCAGGCCCAGCGTTGACCGGCGGGAACTAACGTGACCGCGCGTTCCTACACCGTCGCCTTCGAAGGGGTTGAGGCCCGCCTGGTCGAAGTGCAGTGCGCCGTCACCCCCGGTGCCCCCGCCTTCACCCTCGTCGGCCTGCCCGACAAGGCGGTGAGTGAGGCCAAGGAACGCGTCCGCGCCTCCCTCCAGTCACTGTCCATCGCGCTGCCGTCCAAGCGGATCACCATCAACCTGTCGCCTGCGGATCTGCCCAAGGAAGGCTCACATTTCGACCTGCCCATCGCCATTGCCCTTCTCGCCGCCCTCGACATCATCCCGCGCGAAGATGTCGAAGGCATCGTGTCCCTGGGTGAGTTGTCCCTTGACGGGCGCCTGATCGCCGTCGCAGGGGCCCTTCCCGCCGCCATGGCCGCCGCCGTCGAAGACCGCACCCTGGTTTGCCCCAAGGCCTGTGGGGCCGAGGCCGCCTGGGTCGGCGCCACCACCGTCCTCGCGGCCGCCTCGCTGGAAGAGGTGCTGCACCACTACACCGGCCGCGCCCCCCTGATCCCAGCCGAAGCGGGTGAGGTGACCCGCACCCGCGACCCCCGCGATTTCCGTGAGGTGAAGGGTCAGGAACGCGCCAAACGCGCACTTGAGATTGCCGCCGCCGGACGGCACCACCTGTTCATGGTCGGCACGCCCGGCTCCGGCAAATCCATGCTGGCCGCGCGTCTGCCCGGCATCCTGCCGCCCTTGTCCGCCCCCGAGGCGTTGGAAACCTCGATGATCCACTCCCTTGCCGGGCTTCTGACCGAAGGCGGCATTTCCCGCGACCGCCCGTTTCGCGAACCGCACCATACCGCGTCAATGGCTGCCATCGTCGGCGGCGGGCGCGGTGCCAAACCGGGTGAGATCTCCCTTGCCCACAACGGTGTGCTCTTCCTTGATGAATTCCCCGAATTTCCCCGAACCGTGCTCGACACCCTCCGCCAACCGATCGAGACCGGCACCGTGATGGTTGCCCGTGCCAACGCCCATATCCGCTACCCCTGCCGGTTCCTGCTCCTCGCCGCCGCAAACCCCTGCAAATGCGGCTACCTCTCCGACCCCGCCCGCGCCTGCGGCCGCGCCCCGATCTGCGGTGAGGATTACCTTGGCCGCATCTCCGGCCCCCTGATGGACCGCTTCGACCTGCGCGTCGAAGTGCCCCCCGTCGCCTTCGCCGACCTTGACCTGCCATCGTCAGGCGAGGCGTCAAGCGCCATCGCCGCCCGAGTCGCCACGGCCCGTGGCCGCCAGAGCATCCGCTTCAAGGATGCGCCTGACCTGCGCGTGAATGCTGATCTGGAAGGCTCTAACCTTGAGGATTTCGCCACCCCTGACGCCGAGGGCAAGGCACTGATTTCTCGCGTCGCGGAACGCATGGGCCTGTCCGCCCGTGGCTACCACCGCATCCTGCGCGTCGCCCGCACAATTGCCGACCTCGAAGGCAGCGCAACCGTTCGCAAACCCCACATCGCCGAGGCGATCAGCTTTCGGCTGTCATCATCGGTGGGCGGTCTTTAGCCCGCTACGCGCGATGGCCACCCAATGGGGTCCAGCGCGCTGCAACTCCCCCTTATCGCGGCCGATACAACCTGCCGCCCGGCAGACCGCCACCGCGTCCTGCAAGATCATGCCTGTTTCCCAACGGGACAAATCCCACCTTGGTCCAGACCGTGCTCTTTCGAAAAACACTCTGTGGGGGTGTGGGGGTGCAAATCTCCCACGTCCGCCGATACAGTCAAAGACACTGGCCGAGCTGCCCTGCGCCCAATGACACAGCACGATTGCCCATGCGTCAAAGACTAGCAGAGATCATCTTTCAAGGATTTAAGCCGAAATCCCAAAACGACGCTAACCCGTCAAACGCCCCGCTTTGCCTCGATCACTTCCCAGATCCGCGCCGCTGCATTGGTCCCGTCAAACCGTTCCAATTCCTGGATGCCCGTGGGCGAGGTCACGTTGATCTCGGTCAGCCAGTCGCCGATCACATCGATGCCCACAAACACCTGTCCCTTTTCGCGCAGGACAGGCCCGATGGTGCGGCAGATTTCCAGATCGCGCTCGGTCAGTCCCACCTTCTCGGGCCGCCCCCCGGCGTGCATGTTGGACCGCGTCTCGCCTGCCTGCGGGACCCGGTTGATCGCCCCCACGGGCTCCCCATCCACAAGGATGATACGCTTGTCCCCCATCTCTACCGCTGGCAGGAACTTCTGGACGATCAGGGGCTCACGGTTGATCCCCATGAACAGCTCATGCAAAGACGCAAGATTGCGGTCGTTGGGGTCAAGCCGGAACACCCCTGCCCCGCCGTTTCCGTACAGCGGCTTCAGGATCACATCGCCATGCCGCGCCTTGAATGCCCGGATCGTCGCCAGATCCCGCGCAATCGCAGTGGGCGGCGTAAGGTCGGGGAACCGCAGCACCAACAATTTTTCCGGGCTGTTTCTGACCCAGAACGGATCATTCACCACCAGAGTCTTCGGGTGGATCATCTCCAACAAATGCGTCGTCGTGATGTATCCCATGTCAAACGGGGGGTCCTGGCGCAGCCAGACCACGTCCATCTCGCTCAGGTCGACCTCGGTTTCCTCACCGTAACTGACATGGTTCCCGACTTCGCGGCGCAAGGTGATCCACCAGCCCCGCGCGATGACCCGGCCCTCGACAAACGCCAGCCGATCCGGCGTGTAATAAAACAGCGCATGCCCGCGTTCCTGCGCCTCAACCCCGATCCGAAAGGTGGAATCGGCGTGAATATTGACCGACCCCACCGGGTCCATCTGCAAGGCAACCTTCAAGGGCATCACATTCTCCACCTGATTTCAGAGGCGAGTCATGGCCCATGCGCGGCGAAGATGCAATTCAGCCAGCGAAGGCGTTTTCCAGAACCTCGATCCGGCCCTGCCCGTCCACCAAGGCCAGATCAATGCGGACGTCGGTCAGCAACCCCTTTGGTTCCCCGGCAAGGAATTCGTCGACGGTCGTGAAAATACGCGCAATCTGCGCCTTGGAGATATGCGAAGCAGCAAGATCATGGGTCTGGCTTTGCTTGACCTCAATAAAGATCACCTCATCGCCCAAGCGACCGATCAGGTCGATTTCACCGGTGATGCCACGCCAACGGCTGGCACAGATGGCAATGCCCCGATCTTCATATTGCCTTGCGACCGCAACTTCCGCCGCAAGGCCCGCGTGATAGTTTACCTTGCCCCGGAGCGACCGGTTGCGCGCGACGGGATCGGAAACGAAATCGAACGGCATGGCATCCCCATCACAAGATCAGCGTTCCGGCCCAAAGTCAGGCGTCCGGCGCAGACCGGCCCAGATCAAGTGCGATCTGGTACACCATTTTGCGCGGCACCTTCAGAGTTTGCGACACAAAACTTGCTGCATCCTTAACGCTCATTGTCTTCAGCGCAGTTTCCAGCGCGGCTTCTACCGTTTCTGGCCCAGCCACCACCGGCGCGGCGCGGTCGACCAGCACCACCACTTCGCCTTTGATGTCACGCTCGGCATACCGCGCGGCAAGGGCGGCAATCGTGCCGCGCGACACTTCTTCGAACCGTTTGGTCAACTCTCGGCAGACCACGGCCTCTCGCGCCTCGCCAAGGGTTGCCATGAGGTCAGCCAGAAGTGCGCGCAACCGTTTCGGGCTTTCGTAAAAGATCAGTGTTGCCTGCACCGGGGCAAGATCGCTCAGAAACCGGCGGCGGGCACCGGTGGCTGCCGGCGGGAAACCCGCGAAGAGGAACCGGTCCGACGGCAACCCTGACAGGGTCAGCGCGCAGATCGCCGCACAAGGGCCAGGGGCGGCCGTCATCGGCAACCCCGCCTTGGCCACGGCGCGCGCCAGCTCAAAACCCGGATCCGAGATCAGAGGGGTGCCCGCCTCGGACGCATAGGCCACGCTACGCCCCTCGCCGATCAGCGTCAAAAGCCGCTGCACCGTCGCCTCGCCCGAATGATCATGATACGCGATCAGCGGCCGCGTGCCCAAGGCCACGCCATGGATCTCCATCAGGTGGCGCAGGGTCCGCGTGTCTTCGGCCACCAGCACATCGGCCCCCGACAGCACATCAAGCGCCCGCAAGGTGATGTCACGCGCCGATCCGATTGGCGTCGAGATGAAATGCAGCCCCGGCGGAATGGCGCGCAGGGCGGCCTTGTGCACGGGTTCGGTGGGATTTGCCGGTTGCCTCACAAGTTTACTTCCCTTTCCGAACCAATTACCTTGCCCTACGGCTGTCTTGGCCCGCGTTTACCTTGGCCCGCGTCCCGCGTGCCGCTGCAGAGTGAGGAACCACATGTTGTCCGCAATCCATCGGACCCGCAAGTCGCTGGGTCGGTCTTTCCTCATCCTTTGCGCCGTCGTCCTGTCCGCCTGCGTGCCTGCGACCGGCCCAAGTGGCCCGACAAGCGCTACCGGCGGCAGTGTGCAGGTGGCTTTGCTGATCCCCTCGGGATCAGGTCAGGCACAGGATGAGCTGTTCGGCCAGAACCTGGAAAATGCCGCCCGGCTGGCGATGGCCGACCTGCGCGGCGTGACCATCGATCTGCGGGTCTACCGCACCGGCGGCAGCCCGGCGCAGGCCAGCGCGCTGGCCCGACAGGCGGTTGAGGAAGGGGCGCAGGTCATCCTTGGCCCGTTCTATTCCGAAGAGGCGAACGCCGCCGGGGTGGCCGTGGCCAATTCCGGGGTGAACGTGCTGGCGTTTTCCAACAACTCCGCCATCGCGGGCGGCAATGTCTTTGTGCTGGGTCAGACTTTCGACAACACCGCCCGCCGCCTGGCCAGCTATGCCGTGCGCAATGGCAAATCCAAGATCCTGATCGTGCATGACCGCAACGTCGCCGGTGAGGTCGGCAAGACCGCGATCGAGCGCGGCGTCGCTGCGGCTGGCGGGTCAGTTGTTGGGGTCAGCTCATACGAATTTTCGCAGAACGGGATCGTGCAGGCGGCGACGGGCATCGTTGGCACGGCCCGCTCATCCGGGGCGACGGCACTGTTTCTGACGGCAGACACCGCCGGGGCGCTGCCGCTTTTGTCGCAGCTTCTGGTGGACAACGGGATCGACCGTGCCACAACCCAGTTCATCGGCCTGACGCGCTGGGACATCCCGCCCGCCACGCTGGCGCTGCCGGGCGTCCAGGGCGGCTGGTTTGCGATGCCGGATCCTGGCCTTCAGGCGCAGTTCCAGTCGCGCTATCTGGCTGCCTATGGCTCCAGCCCCTCGCCTGTTGCGGGGCTGGCCTATGACGGGATCGCAGCCCTTGGCGTGCTGGCGAGGTCAAGCAACGGCGCGCCGATCACGCGTGAGGCGCTGACCCAAAGCGCCGGTTTCGCGGGCGTTTCCGGCATCTTCCGCCTGCTGCCCAACGGCACGAATGAGCGTGGCCTGGCCGTGGCCCAGATCCGCAACAACGCGGTCGTCGTGATCGACGCGGCCCCGCGCAGCTTTGCCGGCGCCGGGTTCTAAGGTGACGGCCCAGGTCGGGGCCCTGCCCTCCCCCCCAGCGGCGGCAGCGGGGCCTACCGGCCCTGTCGTGACCGAACCAACCGCCCTGACCGCCGCCGTCTTGCAGGCGCTGGTCGGGGTCACCGATCCCAAGACCGCGCGGGCGCTGGTCGTGCGCCATCTTGCAACCACCAAGGCCGAGGCGGGCGGCGCACTGGCCGCCGCCTTTCTGGTCACCCCGCGTTCTGCGCATGGGCTGATCGCAGCGCAGGCGGCGCTGACCGATGCGCTGGTGCAGGCAGCTTTGGCCGCCGCCATCCACCTGCACCCCATTCCCAACCCGACCGAGGCGGAACGCATCGCCGTTCTTGGGGTAGGCGGCTATGGCCGGGCGGAAATGGCCCCCTTTTCCGACGTGGACCTGCTGTTCCTGACGCCTTGGAAGATCACCCCCTGGGCCGAAAGCGTCATCGAGACGATGCTTTACATCCTGTGGGACCTGAAGCTGAAGGTCGGCCATTCCAGCCGCACGGTGAAAGACTGCATCCGCCTTGGGCGTGAAGATATCACCATTCGCACCGCGCTTCTGGAGCATCGCTTTATCTGCGGCCACGCGCCCCTTGCGGCGGAACTGGATGCGAAACTCTGGTCCGAACTCTTCAAGAACTCCGGCCCCGAATTCATTGAGGCCAAGCTTGCCGAACGCGCCGAGCGGCACAAGCGACAGGGCGGCCAGCGCTATGTGCTGGAGCCGAACGTCAAGGAAGGCAAAGGCGGCCTGCGCGATCTGCAGACCCTGTACTGGATCGGCAAGTATCTGCACCGGGTGCCCAGCGCTGAAGGGCTGGTGGCGGCGGGCCTTTTGTCGCGCGAAGAATTTGACACCTTCACCCGCGCGGAAGATTTCCTTTGGGCCGCGCGCTGTCATCTGCACTATGTCACCGCCCGCGCGACCGATGTGCTGACCTTCGACCTTCAGGTCGAGGTTGCGGCCCGAATGGGTTACCGCGATACCGCAGGCAGGCGGGCAGTCGAACACTTCATGCAGGACTACTTCCGTCAGGCCACCCGCGTGGGTGAGCTGACGCGCATCTTCCTGACCGAACTTGAAGCCCGCCACGCCAAGCGTGAGGCATCCCTTTTCGGCATCTTCAA